>CAZTVF010000069.1:0-28941 GCA_964616985.1 uncultured Planctomycetaceae bacterium | reverse complement strand
AGGGGCGAGACGCCCCTGCGACTCATGGGCGGGACGCCCATGCCACAAAAGACGAGAATGCGATTGCCCTGTCTCACTCCCCCTCAACCATCAGGATGCCTTTGGTCGATTTGTTAGCATCTTCGCCTTCGGGCGTCGTACAACAGGGACGGGACAGAGGCTATCGGTCCCGCCAGAAGTCGCTACAATGACCACCCCGCGTCCAAAGGCATGCGGAGGCGTCGTAAGAGGAGCATGATGAAATCATTGATCTGTTGGATACTGTTGCCCCTGGCCACGCTGGTGCTGACGGGTTGCCCCGTGCCCCAGCCGCAGAACACCCCCGTGCCCGAGCAGCACGCCGTGAGCACCATCACCGGGCGGGGCTACTACATCTACGTGCCTTCGAGCTACCGCCACGACCGCCCCACGCCGCTGATCTTCACCTGCCACGGCACGCCGCCCTATGACATCGCCGACATGCACATCCGCGAATGGAAGATGCTCGGGGAGCAGAAGGGCTGCATCGTGGTTGCCCCCGAACTGCAGGGCACTGACGGCGTCCTGGGCGACGGCCCCACCAGCGGCATGCAGGCCAACGAGCGGACGATCCTGTCGATCATCTCGGAGCTGGGCTACCGCTACAACATCGATCGCAACAACATCATGATCACGGGCTTCTCCGGCGGCGGGTTCCCGACGTACTGGGTGGGCCTGCGCAACCCCGACGTGTTCAACGTGGTGGTGGCCCGCAACTGCAACTTCAGCGAGGGCAACCTCGAGGGGTGGTATCCGCCCGAGGCCCAGCACCAGAGGGTCTTCGTCTACTACGGCGAGAACGACCCCGCCGCGATCGTCCTGCAGTCGCGGGCGGCCATCGAATATCTCCAGCGCAAGGGCTTTCGCCTGAACACGACGATCATCCCCGGCGTCGGCCACGAGAGGCACCCGGAGGTGGCGATGCAGTTCTTCATGGAGAACATGCGTCCGCCGAAGTCGTCGCTGCCCGGCACGCCCCCGCCCGCCGCCCCGCCGATGCGGACCATCACCTCCAACACCAACGAGCCCCCGCCGGCCAACACGCCGTGACCTGGCCCTTCGCCGGGAGCCATTCAACAATCGGTGCCACCCTCAAGCGAGCGAAGCGAAGCTTGGGGGTGCCTCCCGGAATATGCCTGCCTGACGGTGTTGGCACCAATCGAAGCCACCCCCAAGCTGCGCCTTCGGGCTTGCTTGAGGGTGGCACCGACTCTCATACGCCTGTGCTCCGTTCGCAGTGGAGGCTTCCATAATCCTTGCCAACGCCCTCGAGGCAACAGGCAGCTGTGCTGATCTGCTCGGGGTTCTGGCGCCGCCCTACTCCTTCACTCGGCCGATCTTCTCCATCGGGATCCGCTGGAAGCCGATCTTCCAGGCGGGCGAGTCGTCGCGGAGTTGGAAGTTCTCCTTCGCGCGATCGACAAAACCGGGCTCGGCCGCGACGAAGTTGTCCGACATCTCGATGATGTTGGGGTCGGCGTGCCAGTGGATCTGCTGCCACGTGCCGCCGCTGCAGACATTGCGGCGGACGATGTTGCCCTCGGGCGGCATCATCTGGTTGGGCTCGGCGAAGTACTTGTCCACCTCGGCGATCTTGGGGTATCGCGTGCTGTACGGCGGCTGGTGGTGATTCGCCGCGGCCAGGCGCTCGACCAAGGTCTTGACGTTGCCCCGCCACACCGGCTGGGGGGCCAGCCCGCGGCCGTCGATGCAGACGGCGGGCTCGCAGTCGATGAAGACGTTGTTCTCCACCAGGTTGTCCCGCCCGCCGCCGATGAACGCCGCCCGCGTGACCTTGTAGAAGACGTTGCCGAAGATCACGGCGCTGGAGAAGCAGTCGTCCAGGTACACCCCCATCGTGCCCATGCCCACGCCGCCCATGTGGTGAATGTAATTGTGGCGGATCATGTTGCCGCGCATCGTCACGTCGCGCCCGGCGTAGATGGCCCCCGCGTCGCCCGTTTCCATGCACACGCGGTAGATGTGGTTGAATTCGATCAGGTGCTCGTTGCCGCCGAACAGCACGGCCGTGTGCGGCAGGTCGTGGATCTCGTTGTGCGAGATCGTGATGCCCACACCGTTGGCCAGCACGGCCGGGCAGTAGCAGCGGCTCCACCGGGCGATGCGGGTGATGTGGTTGTTGTGCACGACGTGGCCGCTGGGCTCGAGCGTCTTGCGGTCGCCGCCGGAGACCTTGATGCCGCCGTCGCCGGTGTCGTGGACCTCGCACCCGCTGACCGCGTGGCCCTTGCCGCCGGCGATGACCACGCCGTAGTTGCCCACGTTTCGCAGGATGCAGTTGGCGACGCGGTTGCCCGCGCCGCCGGTGATCACGACGCCGTTGCCGCGGGCGCATTCGAACGAGAAGCCCTCGAACGAAACGTGCGAGGCCTCCTTCATCGACACCAGCGGGGCCTCGGTGATCGACACCACCGCCCTGCCGGCCGCCAGCGGCGAAGGCGGCCAGAAGTACAGCACGCCCGTCTTGCGGTCGAGGTACCACTGGCCGGGGCGGCAGAGTTCCTCGAGGATGTTGAGGAAGTAGAACCGCTGGCCGACGCGGAAGCCGTACTGGCCGGCGGCCTTGTTGGGCTCGCCCAGCAGGACGTGCCGCGTGTCGGGGTCCAGCGTGGCGACGCTTTCGTAGCTGTTGGCCCAGTCCCATGCCCAGTAGCCGTGAGCCCAGATGTCGTCGAAGGTCCGCCACGACTTGGGACGATCGCCTTCGTAGTAGAAACCCGACGCGATCTTGCCCAGCGTGCCGCCGTGGCCGTCGCCCTCGCCCGCGGCTTCGGGAATGGCCGCGATCTTCGCCCACTCCTGCGCCGGCCAGCGGGTCAGCGGCATGGGCTCGTCGTTCCAGAACAGTTCCAGGGCCGCCGGGGCCGAGCGGCCAAAGCCGCGGCTGGCGTAGCGGCCGAAGTCGGTGATGCCCTGCGCCTTGAGATCGGCCTGCACGACCTGCCCCCGCGCCGCCTGGGGCAGGCGTTCCAGCACGGCCTGGGCGCCGGGCGCGTCCTTGCCCGCCTGCAACGGCGAGAAGCGGATCGTCTTGGCGCCGGTGAGGCGAACGGCCGCGCCCTTGCGTGCGCGGTAGACGATGGGCGCCGTGGCCGAGCCGCTGTCGGCGGCGCCCAGTTCGAGGCCCTCGCCCATGAAATACTCCCCCGCCTCGACCCACACCGTCACGCCGCCGGCCAGTGCGTCGGCCTTCTTGATCGCGCGGATCGCGTCGCGTGCCGCCTTCAGCGTCGCCAACGGCCCCTCGCCCTTGCCATCGGCCTTGGCCGAGCGGCCGGACCATGCATCATTGCCATCGGCTGAAACGAATAACTCCACGCCCTTCGCCGTCGTCGCCATTGCCAACTCCAGGATCAATATGACCATCACCGTTCGATACATGGCCGGTATTGGAGAGCGGACGAGACGCGGGTGCAAGAAGAAACAAGATGATCGATTCGTGGGCGGCGAACCCCGCGTTACCGGCTCGCTTGCGGTTTAGCGTGCGGCGGCCTTCCCGAGTGCCCGCGCACGCGGCGAGACCGCGGCGGCAAGACCGGGTCGCTCGCGAGAAGCTCACGGAAGGTCATCTCCGCCCCAACTACATCGGTCGCATAAGGAGCGAGCCGATCGCTCGTGGGCGGCGGTGAATCCCAACGTTACTGACTCGCTTGCGTTTTAGCGTACGGCGGCCTCCCCGAGTGCCCGCGCACGCGGCGAGACCGCGGCGGCAAGATCGAGTCGTTCGCGAGAATGCGCAAGGAAGGCACTCGTCGCGCGCCGCAACTACGTCGCGGGTACGCGGGTTCATGGGTCACTGAAGTGACCATGCCGCAATACCTACTTCTTCATCACCTCGGCCTCGGCGGCGAGCTTGGCCTTGATCTTGGCGATGCGGTCGCGGAGGGCGGCGGCCTTTTCGAACTCCAGCGCCTCGGCCGCCTCGAGCATCTCGGCCTCCAGACGCGTGAGCCACTCGGTGCGATCGAACTCATCCTCGCTGACGTGGATGGCGTGGCGGGCGACCTCGCGGGCGCGGAGTTGGTCGGCCAGCAGCGTGCGGATCGCCTTGCGGATCGTGGTGGGCGTGATGTTGTTGGCCTTGTTGTACTCCATCTGCGTCTCTCGGCGGCGCTTAGTCTCGCTGATGGCCGTCTGCATCGCCTCGGTGATGCGGTCGGCGTAGAGGAACACCTGGGCGTTGACGTTTCGCGCGCACCGCCCGATCGTCTGGATCAGGCTGGTCGCCGAACGCAGGAAGCCCTCCTTGTCCGCATCGAGGATCGCCACCAGCGACACCTCGGGCAGGTCCAGGCCTTCGCGCAGCAGGTTGACGCCCACCAGCACCTCGAAGTTGCCCAGGCGCAGGTCCTTCAGGATGTCCACGCGTTCCAGCGTCTCCACCTCGCTGTGGAGGTACTTGCAGCGGAAGCCCTCGTTGTTGATGTACTCGGTGAGGTCCTCGCTGAGGCGCTTCGTCAGCGTGGTGATCAGCGTGCGCTCCCCCTTGGCCACGCGCTTGCGGATCTCTTCCAGCAGGTCGGCCACCTGCCCACGGGCGGGGCGCACCTCGATCGGCGGGTCGATCAGGCCCGTGGGGCGGATGATCTGCTCCACCACCTCGCCGCCCGCCTGCTCGATCTCCCACTTGCCCGGCGTGGCCGAGACGAACATCACCCGGTGCCACAGTTTCTGGAACTCATCGAACGTCAGCGGGCGGTTGTCCAGCGCGCTGGGCAGGCGGAAGCCGTGCTCCACCAGCACCAGCTTGCGGGCGCGGTCGCCGTTGTACATCGCGTGAAGCTGCGGCAGCGTCACGTGCGACTCGTCGATGATCAGGAGGTAATCCTGCGGGAAGTAGTCGATCAGCGTGTAAGGCCGCGCGCCGGGCGGGCGCCCGTCGATGTGGCGGGAGTAGTTCTCGATGCCCGGGCAGTAGCCCACCTCCAGCAACATCTCCACGTCGTAACGCGTGCGGGCCGCGAGGCGCTGGGCCTCCAGCAGCTTGCCGCCGTTGCGCAGCTCGATCAGGCGGTTCTCCAGCTCGCTCTTGATGCCGTGGGCCGCCCGCTCGATCGACTCCTCGCCGGCGACGTAGTGCACCGCGGGGAAGATGAAGACCTGGTCGGTGGAGCTCAGCACGTCGCCCGTCAGCGGGTTGATCAGATTGATGCGGTCGACGTCGTCGCCGAACAGCTCCACCTGGTAGCCGAACTCCTCGTAGGCGGGGTAGATGTCGATCGTGTCGCCCCGCACGCGGAACGTGCCGCGCTTGAAGTTCACGTCGTTGCGGTCGTACTGCTGGTTCACCAGCTGGCGGAGCAGCTCGTCGCGGTCCACCGTCGTGCCCACGCGGATCGGCAGCACCATCTTCTTGTACTCATCCGGGCTGCCCAGGCCGAAGATGCACGAGACGCTGGCGACGATGATCACGTCCCGCCGGCTGGTCAGGCTGGTGGTGGCCGAGAGGCGCAGACGGTCGAGGTCGTCGTTGCGCGAGGCGTCCTTCTCGATGTAGATGTCCCGCTGCGGGATGTACGCCTCGGGCTGGTAGTAATCGTAATAGCTGACAAAGTATTCGACGCGGTTGTCGGGGAACAGATCCTTGAGCTCCTCGTACAGCTGGGCGGCCAGCGTTTTGTTGTGCGAGATCACCAGCGTGGGCATCTGCAGGCGTTCGATGACGTTGGCCATCGTGAACGTCTTGCCGCTGCCGGTGACGCCCAGCAGGACGTTGTGCTTCTGGCCCTGGCGGTAGTTCCGCTCCAGCTGCTCGATCGCCTCGGGCTGGTCGCCCGAGGGCTTGAATTCCGACACCACTTTGAATGGAGGCATGGGTCCGTCCCGTCTGTGAATCCCTCTATTATAACGAATCGGCCTTTCGAGCGGTTGGAAAGCACTCCTATACTTCTCCAAGAAGGGGACCGTATGCTGTACAACCAGACGATCGCGGAATCGGCATCGCACGAGCCCCTGATTATCGGGCCCGTGCCCGCCGAGGCGCCGCGCCCGCGGCACGGGGACGGCGAGAGAGTGCTCGAGAGCTTCATGCACGCCGCCGAGGAACTGGTCAAGCGGCTGCGGCAGCGGGAAGAGGAATTCGCCCGCCTGCTCCAGATCACCGAGCGCGTCAACTACGGCGTGGTGCTGGAAGACGTGCTGGAGTTCGTCTACCACGAGATGCAGCAGGTGATCCCCTACAACCGCATCGGCTTTTCGCTGCTGAACAGCGAGAGGAACAGCGTCGTCGCCCGCTGGGCCCGGTCAGATCGGCCGATGCTGCTGACGATCGGCTTCGAGGCGCCGCTGGAAGGCTCGACGCTGGAGCAGATCATCGCCACCGGCCGCCCGCGAATCATCAGCGACCTCGTCGGCTACCTCCGCCGCAAGGGCGAGTCGGAATCGACGCGCCTGGTCGTCGAGGAGGGCATGCGGTCGTCGCTGACGTGCCCGCTGATCGTGCAGGGCAGGCCGATCGGCTTCATCTTCTTCTCCAGCATCGACAAGCATACCTATTCGAAGCTGCACGTGGCGTTCTTCCAGCAGATCGCCGGGCAGCTGGCCGCCATCGTCGAGAAGAGCCGCCTCCACACCACGCTCACCGAGCAGAACCGGCTCATCGAGGCCCAGAACGCCGCGATGCGTGCCGACTTGGAGATGGCCCGCCTGGTGCAGCGGGCGCTGATCCCCCCGCCGCCGGACCTGGCGGCGTTTGACGTCGCCTTCGTCTACGAGCCGGCCGTCCAGCTTGGCGGCGATATCGTCGACTTTGTCCCGCTGCCCGACGGGCGGCTGCTGCTGTTCCTGGGCGACGCCATGGGGCACGGCGTGCAGGCGGCGCTGGTCATGTCGGCCGTCAAGGCGGCGCTGCATGCCGCTGTCGAAGTCAACACCGAGCCGCAGGCCGTGCTGGCGCATATCAACAAGACGCTGTACCGGCTGAATGAGCAGTTCGTCACGGCCGCCTGCTGCGTGGTCGACCCTGGGGCGAAGAAGGCGCGTCTGTCGCTGGCGGGCCATCCGCAGGCGTTGTGGTTTGCCCGCGGCGATGTCGTCGCCCATGGCCAGGCGGCCTTGCCGCTGGGCGTAGAGATGGATTCACAGTACGAGACGGCCGAGTTCGCGTTCTCCCCCGACGACGGGCTGCTGATCTTCAGCGACGGGCTGGTCGAAGCCTTCGACGGCCGGCGCAACCTTTACGGCACGGACCGGCTGCAAGCGATTGTCTCCCGCGCGATAGGGCTGTCCGCGTCGGCCCTTCTCGCCGAGATCCGCCGCGACCTCGATGTCCACCGCGCCCAGACGCCGCTTGGCGACGACCTGACGATCCTGGCGGTCCGAGCTAAAGCGGATCAGCAGGGATGCAGGGGATGAAGAGGATTTCATTGGCTCCGGCGCGGGCCGGTGGCGCCAGCGAGATCGGTGGTTCGTCAGCAGAAGATATAAGCAGGGATGAACGCAGATGAACGCAGATACTTATGTTTCATTGCGGCGCAGCAGTGCAACAGTTCCGATGACTGGCTTCTGATGACAACCCCTCCGCCCCGCCGGCGTCACCGGCCATGGCGTCATCCTCTGAAATCCCGCTTTATCCCCTGCATCCCTGCTGATTTTATGTTGGCGCATAAAAAAAGCCTCCGCATGTGTCGGTGACGAATCAGGAGAAAGAACCCACTTTATTAAGGGGGTTGCTGCCTGACCCCGGAGGGTCATGGACGGGCACCCCTAGATGGGTGTATCGGTTCTTCTCACTAGTTTCGCCTATCGTTCACCGCAGAGGCTTATGTCACAATCTTAGAATTGCGACATCTTACATGTCGGCGGAATCCGGGAAAAACTTTAGCCCAACTCAAAATTCGGTGAACAACCTACGCGTGCGTACGCCCCGTTCGGCCGGCGCATAAAAATGCCTCCGCGAGTGTCGGCGACGAAGCAGGAGAAAGAACCCATTATCTTCGAAGTGGGTGGCCGCCGGACCCCGGAGGGTCACTGGACTTAGCCTCCCGAAATGGGTTTATCGGTTCTTTTCACTTGGTTCGTCAACCGGTCACTGCAGAGGCTTTTCTGCGTCCTTGAACGCTCTGCATTATACCGCGCGACCCCCCAGGCGCCAGTGCAAGAAACCGTAGGAAAAAGGCTGAAAATGCAGGCCTTTTCACAACCCCGGTGAAACGCGTCACTTGCCGCCGAAGAAACATTTGCCGAACCACAAAGATCGCCCGTATCACTGCGAAGGCAGATTCGAATCTTCCGTCTTTACGCGGCGGCGGGAAACGAGCTTCATGTCATACGAGTTATCTTCGGATGCTTTGAACTGTTCCACCCACAAAGGATGGAACCGGACGCCGTCAAAAGAATAGAAGGTATTGGCCCCCTCCCAACGAAAGGCGCCCCAGTCACGGAGTTCGGGAATCCCATCGCCGTCGGAGTCGACAAAGAGGGTCTCGCGCCAATCGGTGACCATCTGCGGCTCCCAATGATGACGCAGATCCGCTGCCCTGACTGGGGTATCGTTGGATGCTATCGTGAACACTGTCAAAGTGCTTCCGCCGGAGGCAACCGGCGGGACATACAGAATGAGGAACTCCGCTCTCAGTTCCTGCACCGCTATCTTGATCAGACGTGTCCGATTGATATCCGGGTACTGCGTCGGGCCAACATCGAATCGCTGCCCACGAGGATTCACAAGCGTAGTGTTCCCCACGTCATCCGCCTCCACCTGCCATCCACGAGCCGAGTCTTCTACCACAACAACGGTACTCAACTGCTCATCGAAAGCAGCGACCGTCTTCTCCGACGGCCCGGAGCAGCCGGCAATGAGCAGGAGAAGAAGCGCAGCGTTCCAGAGTTTGAACACATGGAGTCCTTTCCTAATGTTCCACTCAATGAAGCACGCCGCTCAATGCCCTGCCGTATCAGGCACGCAGTTCCGCACCCAACGACTGCTTCAGAGCGGCCACAACTTGCGAAACCTGCTCATCGACCTGCTCGCTGCGGAGGGTGCCTTCGTTCCAGCGATAGGTGAGGGTCGCGGTGACGCTCTTGCGGCCGTCGGGGATGGGCTTGCCGCGGTACGTCGTCACGTAGTCCAGCGCCACGCGCATCGGTTGGGCGACGGCGGCGATGGCCTCGCTCAACTGCCGCCACGTCACGCTCTCATCGACGATCACCGACAGGTCGCGGCGGATCGCCGGGAACCGCGGCACGGGCTGGTAGCGCCGCACCGCCCCGCCCAGCTTGGCCAGCATGTTGAAGTTGACCGCGGCCGCGGCGATGGGCTTTTCCAGGCCGTAATGATCCAGCACGGCCGGGGTGATGGCCCCCAGCACGCCCAGCCGCTCGCCGTTGACGTACACCTCGGCCGCCGCCTCGGCAAACCCGGCCACCGGCGCCTGCCGCACGTCCAGCGACGCCTTGGGCGCGATCTGTGCCACCAGCGCCTCCACCGCGCCGCGCAGCGCGGCCAGGTCGGCCGTGGTCGCCATCGCCAGTTCCATGTGCTCAGCCGGAAGCTTCTGCCCCGCCGCCAGCGGGAAGACGGTGGCTAGTTCATACAGGCTCACGTCGGCATTGCCCGCGTCCTGGTTGCCCTTGCACACGCCCAGCAGGCTGGGCAGCACGGTCGGCCGCAAGGCATTGTTGGTCTTTCGCACCAGCGTGTCGGTGCAGATGGGCTTGGCGAAGCCGAACAGCTCGGCCTCCCGGGCGTCAACGAAGCTGATGGTGACGGCCTCGTCGAAGGACGCGGCGGCCAGGACGCCGGCGGCCTGCTGGCGGATCTTCTCCACCAGGCCCTTGGGGTTCACCGGGTGCGTGATGGCGCCGGCGACGGGGATCTTGTCGAAGCCCTCGAGGCGGGCCACCTCTTCGATAAGGTCGATCTCGCGGTACAGATCGCGGCGGAACGGCGGGATCGTGCAGACGATCTTGTCACCCTCTGCCCGCGGCGAGAGGCCCAGGCGGGCCAGGATGCTCCCCTGCCGGTCGGCGGGGATCTCGATGCCCAGGAGGCTGTTCGTCCGGGCCGGGCGCATCGAGACCTGCACGGCCTGGTGCGGCTTGGCCCAGACGTCGACGATGCCCTCGGCCAACTCGCCGCCGGCCAGCTGGATGATCAACTGGCAGGCTCGCAGCGAGGCCTCATCCACGCCGACGGGGTCGATGCCGCGTTCGAAGCGGTAGTTGCTGTCGCTCATGATGCCCAGCTTGCGGCTGGTGCGGCGCGTGGTCAGCGGGTCGAACTGGGCCGACTCCAGCAGCACGTTGACGGTGGCTGCGGTGACCTCGCTTTCCAGGCCGCCCATGATGCCCGCGATGGCGACGGGCCTGGCCGCGTCGGCGATCACGAGCATGTTGCGGTCGAGCTGGCACTTGGTCTGATCGATCGAGACCATCATCTCGCCGTCCTTGGCCCGGCGGACGACGATGCGGCGCTCGCCCAGCTTGTCGTAGTCGAAGCTGTGCAGCGGCTGGGAGTATTCCATCAGGACGTAGTTGGTCACGTCGACGACGTTGTTGATGCTCCGCAGGCCCACGGCCGCCAGACGCTCGACCATCCAGGCGGGGCTGGGGCCCACCTTGACGCCGCGGATGACGCGGGCGGTGTAGCGCGGGCACAGGTCGCCGTCCAGCACCTGCACGCTGGTCAGCTCGGCCGCCTTGCCCTGGGTCGGCAGCGCGGGGATCACCGGCGGGGTGAACTTCTCGCCGGTGGCCGCGGCCAGCTCGCGGGCCACGCCCACGTGCCCCAGCAGGTCGGGCCGGTTGGACGTGACCTCCAGGTCGATGACGATGTCGCTGTCGGTCTCTTCAATCGTCTCGACGTTGAAACCGATTCGCATGAACAGCTCGGCCAGTTGCTTGGCCGGCAGGTTGATCTTGACGTAGTCCGTAAGCCAGTTGAGGGAAATCTTCATGGATGCTCCTGCAGCCTTGTGGGCGCGGTGATTATGTTATCCGCGCCGGTGGAGGTGGTCAAACAGTGTTAGTCGGGAACTGGTGAACTCGTTAACTGGTTAACTCGTTAACTCGTTGACTGGGTGGGAGTCGGTGGCGAACACTCAACGAGGTGGTTCGCTGGTTAACTCGTTGACTGGTTAACTCGCTCCCGACGGTCGGCGGCAAATCCGGGGTGCTCGCGAACCGCGCACGCCAAGTCCGAAGCTACCGCGCCTCGAGCATCATGTCGCTGTAGGAGCCCGTCAGCAGGTCGCGATCGTTGATGCCCAGCAGCGCCTGGTAGCACTCGCACTGGCCGCGGAGGTAGTCCACGCCGAGCTTGTTTTCGGCGTCGATGGCCTCGATCTCGACGAAGGCCCCCAGGCCCGTGACGGCGTCGATGTGGAACTTGACGTTGTCGATGAAGTAGATCTCGCGGCTCTTGTCCACGACGACCTTGATGCCCATCGCCGCGGCCAGGGCGGCCTTGAGGGCGTCGCTCTCCTCGCCGGCGGGGTACAGCGTGACGGTGGCCTGCTTGGGGCCGCGGTCGTCGGGGCGGTCGTAGTGGATGAGGGCGTTCTCGATGTTGCCCTGCCGCAGCTTCAGCCGCCCGTGAAGGCAGTTGAAGTACGTGTCGATCTGGCGGTCCAGGCCGCGGAAATCGGCCGCGTGTTCCTGCAGCACCCGCCTCACCCGCTCCACGTCGCTGCAGCGCGCCTTGATTTCGATGTTCGTATGGGACATGGAAGCCTCAAGATGAAGGTTTCAGGGTCCAGGGAACAGGTTTCAGGGAGGAGCTTCGCCTTCGCCAACGTCAGGGCATCGGCTTGCCGTTCGGCGCTGTTCGATCCTGTCACCATCAAAAAACAGCGACGAACGGCAAGCCGCAGCCCCGCCTCCGCTCATGCGAAGCTCTTCGCTACGACCTACGACCTTTCTCCTACGACCTACTCCTTCGCCGGCGGGGCAATGATGCGGAGGTCGAGCTCGGCCAGCTGCTTTTCAGCCACCGGGCCGGGGGCCTCGGTCATCAGGCAGATGCCGCGCTGCGTCTTGGGGAAGGCGATGACGTCGCGCAGGCTCTGCCCGCCGACCATCATCATCACCACGCGGTCGAGGCCCAGGGCCAGCCCGCCGTGCGGCGGCGCGCCCAGGCGCAGCGCGTCCAGCAGGAAGCCGAATTTCACCCGCGCGTCGTCCTCGTCGATGCCCAGCGCGCTGAACACCTTCGACTGCACGTCCGGCGTGTGGATACGGATCGACCCGCCGCCCAGCTCCGTGCCGTTGCACACGATGTCGTACGCGCGGGCCTTGACGGCGCCGGGATCGGTCGTCAGCTTGTCCAGGTCCTCCGGACGCGGGCTGGTGAAGGGGTGGTGCATCGCGGCCCACCGCTTGTCTTCCTCGCTGTACTCGAACATCGGGAAGTCGGTCACCCAGCACCAGGCGAAGTCGTCGTCCTTGAACAGCTTGAGGTCGCGACCCAGCTTGACGCGAAGGGCCGCCAGCACCTTGTGCACTGTCGCGGCCTTGTCGGCCACGAAGAACAGGATGTCGCCCTCGTTGGCGCCCAGGGCGGCGCGGAGCTTGGCCTGCACGTCGGGGGAGAGGAACTTGGCCACGCCGCCGGCGAACTGGCCGTTCTCGATCTTGCACCAGGCGAGGCCCTTGGCCCCGAAGTCGCCGGCGAAGGCGGTGTAGCCGTCGATGTCCTTGCGGGTGAACTTCGCCCCGCCCGGCGGGCAGATGGCCTTGACGATGCCGCCCTTGGCCAGGGCGTCGGCGAAGACCTTGAAGTCGCTGGCGCGGACGATGTCCGACACGTCGTGCAGCAGCATGCCGAACCGCATGTCCGGGCGGTCGATGCCGTACTGCGCCACCGCCTGCTCCCAGGTCATGTGCGGCACGTCGGCGGGATATTCCTTGCCCGCCACCTTGCACACCTCGCGGAGGATGTGGTTGGTGACGGCCATCACGTCGTTCTCGGTGCAGAAGGACATCTCGAGGTCCAGCTGCGTGAACTCGGGCTGGCGGTCGGCGCGGAGGTCCTCGTCGCGGAAGCAGCGGACGATCTGGTAGTACTTGTCCAGGCCGCCGACCATGAGGATCTGCTTGAACAGCTGCGGGCTCTGGGGCAAGGCGTAGAACAGACCCTGCTGCAGGCGCGAGGGCACCAGGAAGTCGCGGGCGCCTTCGGGCGTGCTCTTGGTGAGAAACGGCGTCTCCACCTCGATGAAGCCCGCGTGGTCCAGCACGTTGCGCATGGCCCGGGAGATCTTGTGACGCGTCATGAGCGCCTTGGTCATCTCCGGGCGGCGGATGTCGATGTAGCGGTAGCGGAGGCGGATCTCCTCCGACGTGTCGGCGAATTCGTCGGGCTCGAACGGCACGGTGTCCGAGCGGTTGAGCACGGCCAGGGCGTCGCCGACAATCTCGATCTGCCCGGTGGGCAGCTTGGGATTGATGCGGTCCTGGCCGCGGTGGCGGACCGTGCCGGCGATGGAGATGACCCACTCGTTCCGCAGGGCGCGGGCGAGGTTGTACATGTCGGTGGCGGCCTGGTTGGCGGCGTCGGGCAGGTCGAACACGACCTGCGTGATGCCCTCGCGGTCGCGGAGGTCGATAAAGACCACCCCGCCGTGATCGCGGTAGCTGCGCACCCAGCCGCACAGGCGAACGTGCGCGCCGATATCGCTTTCCCGCAACTGCCCGCAGTGATGAGTCCGCTTCAAGTCTTCGTTCGTGAACTGGTCCATGGGAACCTCTTTTACGTGAATAGGATCGAAGGGGTTTAGTGTACCCGATTTGCCCCGGCATTCAAGGTATGCAATCCGGAAATCGGGCGCTGCCCTGGGTCGGGCTACGACGAGGAGAAGAGAGCGGGACCTGCCTGCCGGCAGGCAGGTTATAGAGATTTCAAGGATTATGGGATTGAGAGCCCTCAGATACTCGGCCCCCGCATTCACTTCGACATTCAGTATTCCTTGTTCTGCCGTTCTGCTGTTCGCTTCTTCTGCCCTCGCTGCCGCTACTCCTTGAGCCCGGCCGGCTTGGCCCAGTCGGTGCCACCCCCAAACTCGTTTGGGGGTGCGAACTCCGACGACTCCGCTCGGCCCCGATGCCTCCCGATCATGGCCGTCAGATGCTCGGCCCCCGCATTCACTTCGACCTTCAGTATCCCTTGTTCTGCCGTTCTGCGGCCTGCCTGCCGGTAGGCAGGTTCGCTTCTTCTGCCCACGCTGCCGCTACTCCTTGAGCCCGGCCCCTCTGGCCAGGTCGTCGTGATAGAGCTTGAGCATGCGGTCGGCCAGCGAGGGCCAGAGGGCGGCGACGAGGACGAGGAATTTGCCGCCGGGCGTGAAGACGAGTTCGGGTTTGCGGCGGCCGACGGTGCGGACGATCCTGGCCGCGACGCCCGAGGCGCTCATCATCGTGCGGAGGTTGACGAAGCTGCTCTTGTTCCGGGCCGAGCCCCCGCGGACGTTGTCGAAGAACTCCGTCGCCGTCAGCCCCGGACACACCAGCGTCACGCGGACGTTGTAGTCCATCATCTCCACCCGCATCGACTCGGTCAGGCCGGACACCGCGAACTTCGTCGCGCTGTACCCGCCGTTGAAGGGCGTGGCCCGCTTGCCGATCACGCTGGAGACGTTGAAGATGTGCCCGCTCCGCTGGGCCATCATCACCGGCGCCACCGCGCGGCAGCCGTACCACACGCCGTAGAAGTTCACCTGGAAGATCTCGCGCAGGGCCTGCTCGTCGATCTCATGCACGCGGGCGTTCATGCCGAAGCCCGCGTTGTTGACCATCACATCCACGCGGCCGAACGCATCGACGGTGCGTTTCACCAGTTCGTCCACCTGCTCGCGCACGGCCACGTCGGTGGGCACGACGAGGGTCCTGGCCCCCTGCTGCTGGCAGCCGGCGGCCAGGGCGTCGAGCTTATCCTTCCGCCGGGCGGCCAGGACGAGCGTCGCCTTCCGCTGCGCAAAGGCCAGGGCCGTTTCCAGCCCGATGCCGCTGGAGGCCCCCGTGATGATCACGACCTGATTGTCCATGTTCTTCCTTTCAAGGCCGACCGTGGCGGGCATTCTCTCGACGACATGCTTTCACGCCGGGCATGCCGGCGCTTCGCTTCGGCATGGCACCTGGCTTCGGCATGGCACCTGGCTTCGGCATGGCACCTGGCTTCGGCATGGCACCACATGGCACCGGCATCCGATCACGCCCAGATCAAAACCGCCACGGAGGCCGCGGTGGCCAGCCAGAGCACGATCTTCATGCGGAACACGAGGCGGTCGATCTTCGTGCGGCTGGCGAAGGTGCTGCCCAGCCACAGCACGTAGCTGATGCGGCTTTCGAGCGACCCGTGCCGCCAGTTGCGGTGCGACAGCGAGATGCCGTTGAGCTTCGCGATCGTCTGCAGCGCGTGCGCGAAGGCCTCGGCGCCCAGGGGCGTGATGATGTCGGCCGGGGCGTCCGGCTGCTCCATCTGCCCCACCAGCCACGCCCCGTTGACGTCGCTCTGACGCTCGAAGCGGCGGCTGAGCCAGCCGAAGCCGAACGCCCACGCCGCCGCCAGCAGAGCGACCGACAGCGACTCGGCCTCCCAGTCGCCCAGGCCGGCGGCGGTGCGGACGAGTTCCGCCGCCCACGCGCACAGCGTCGCGGTGGAGACGGCAAACAGCATCGAGTAGAAGATGTGCATGCCCTTGATGTGCTGGGCCTCGTGGGCGAAGACGGCGGCGATGTCGCGATCGCTCATCTGCTCGAGCAATGCGTCGCTGAGCAGCACGTAGCGGAAGCGGCCGACCATGCCCATCACGGCTGCGTTGGCGATCACCCCGCCGGAGTGCCAGACCAGCATGCGGCGGAACTTGACCTTCATCCGCACGGCCATGGCCTCCAGGGCCGACCGCAGCGGGCCCTCCGGCAGCGGCGAGGTCCGCCAGATATTCACCACGATCGCCGGGGCCATCAGGAAGACGCCCAGCGATGCAACGGCCGTGGCCGCTGGAATCGCCCACGCGGCCAGCGCCGGCGGGAGGTGCGGGGCCGCGTAAAGTGCCAGCACGTCGTGCAGCAGGACGATCAGCCCCACCGGCGTCAGAACGAACAGCAGCTCGTGGCGGAGGTTGTAGCCCAGGTACTCGCCCCGCGTCCAGGGGCCGGCAACGGTCACGGGCGAGGCGGGGTCTTCGAGGATGTGCTGCATCGCCAGGCGCGTGCGGTACGCGCGGTGGAAGGGATACTCCATCAGCCAGGTCAGGACCAGGGCGGCAATGAACGGCAAGATCGGCGCCAGCATGGGCGCCAGCGGGATGCGCTCCATCCGGCCCAGCAGGATGGCCCAGTCGTCGCATCCCAGCCACAGCGCCGCGCCCAGGCCCAGCACCAGGTAAAGCTGCTCGAGCAATGCCAGGCGGTTGTGACGGAGCATGACGCGGCGGGTGATGCCCGCGTCGCGCTGCATGCCGCGGACGGCCAGCAGGGAGTTGATGCCCGCCAGCAACCCCGCCACCAGGACGTACGCGATCGCCGCCGGCAGGGCCAGCCCGGAGGGACGGGGCTCGGCCGGCATGAAACGCATCAGCATCATCACGGCGATGATGGCGCCAAGGACGGTGATCTGCATATCCACAGCGTAGCGGGCAAAAGGGCGGGCGTAAACAGCCGTGGGCGAGTATCTGGCCGCCGGCGGAGCACGGGCCCGGCGGGCGGAATGAAAAAACGTGCCGACTCGCTCTGGCTTTTCAGGTGTTGCATGATCATGCTATTGCCCGTCGGGCAGGTGTCTCATCGTGAGAATGCCGCCCGCCCCGCCGACGCGTCGGGGGCCCGCGCGTCCGGCACAGTTCAGGCCCAGATGGAGACACCGATGAAGAAGTCGATGCTGCTGTTGACCGCTTTTGCGGCCGTCGTGATCATGACCTCGGCCATGCAGGCCCAGCCGGCCAGCAAGCCCGCCAGCAAACCGGCCGGCACCAAGCCCGCCGACAAGCCCAGAAGCGTGCTGCAGGGCGAGTTCGCAATGCTGGTCACCGAGGCGAAGCTGACCGAAGATCAGAAGGCCAAGCTCGAACAGCGAGTGAAGGCCGGCAAGGAGACGCTGGACAACTGGGACAAGGAGAACGGCGAAAAGCTCAAGGACGCCAAGGCGAAGGCCAAGGAGGACGCCGAGGCCAAGAAGACCGTCGCCAGCCTGACGGTCGCCCGCGAGCAGATCAATGCCGACATGTGGAAAGACATCAACGGCATGCTGACGCCGGAACAGAAGCTCAAGTGGGACGGCTTCAAGCTGTTCCGCCAGGAGACGGCATCGCTGGCCAAGGCGAACCTGACTGACGCGCAGAAGCAGCAGATGCGCGAGCTGTCCGACGCGGCGGCGAAGGACATGTCGGCCTTGAAGGATGAGAAGGAAATCAAGACGGCGAAGGCGAATCTTCACTCGAAGATCGAGGCGCTGTTGACGGCGGAGCAGAAGGAAGCGACGGCCAAGAAGGCCGCCAGCCAGCCCGCGAGCGCACCGGCCAAGGGCGGCGTCAAGGACCCGGCCAAGACGACGAAGTAGACCGGCGGAAGAACCCTCAGGACGAGCAAGGCGGACGACAACGTTCGCCTTGTTCTTTTTGAGCCGGGCGCAGTATT
Source organism: uncultured Planctomycetaceae bacterium (assembly GCA_964616985.1). Classification (GTDB taxonomy): domain Bacteria; phylum Planctomycetota; class Phycisphaerae; order SM23-33; family SM23-33; genus CAZTVF01. The sequence continues at coordinate 11,334 of CAZTVF010000069.1, read as the reverse complement.
CCTTCGTCGTGCAAAAAAGAGGGTTGAAAAATATCTGACATTCGCGCATCATTGTGCGTTCGACGTACTAAGCTGCACAAGAGGCGGCGTAGCTCAGCTGGCAGAGCAAGGGACTCATAAGCCCTAGGTCAGTGGTTCAAGTCCACTCGCCGCCATTTCGCAATCGTGGCCCTCACGGCTCTTCTGACGTTCGTTTTGCTGATTTTTCTTGACTTGTCTCAAAGAATCCGACTAAAAGAATCCAAACAATCGCGTCTTAGAGCGATCCCGGCCCTAAATTCTTTCGAAGGAGAAAGGTGAAATGGCAACCCTCTCGATGCTCGCAAAGCACTGGATCACGGAAATTTTCGTGTGGTGGCAGATCCCGCTGGTCATCCTGCTCATCGCGATCATTGTTTTCTGGATCATGTATCGTCGCAAGCAGATGTAAAGACGTATAATAGAAGAGAGCACAAGGGCGGCACCCGCCGCCCCAGCAGGCTTCGATGGACCTAGGAGAATTTTTTCCGGAAAATCCGTCGATTGCCTCGCTTTGCCGTGTATGTCCGGTTTTTTTGGTTGTGACAATTTGTAGTCCACTGTCGTCATAGTGAAGGGTGCATAGGAATAGGAAATGGCTAAATCAGATGGTAGTGTCGCGAACCTGGCCCAGATGTTTCGCATTCTCGGTGACGAGACCCGCCTGCGGATCCTGATGGAACTGCAGGACGGGCCCAAGAACGTCAGCGAGCTGTGCAAGAAGCTCAAGGCCCCCCAGCCCACGGTTTCCCACCACCTCAGCATTCTGCGGATGGGCGAGATGGTCACCAGCCAGCGCAATGGCAAGGAAATCTTCTACGCCATCAACAACCTGGAAAAGCACAAGTACGCCAAGGCCTTCCAGGGCCTGCTGAAGCAGTCGGCCGGCATCCGCCTGGGCAACCTCGTGCTGGGCGTAGCCTAGACTCGTACGGGATACCCCTTACGGGCCAGCCTGCATGGTTGGCAAAACAAAACCTCCTGCGACCTGTTGTCGCGGGAGTTTTTACGCGCGGATTTTGATTGTACCGCCCCCCTTCCCCCGACAGAATGAGCCCATGACCACCGCGGCAAAACCTGTCTATGTCCTCCACGGCGACGACGAGTTCCTCAAGGACCAGAACCGTCGCCGGATCGTCGCCGACATTATCGGCAGCACCGATCCGCAACTGTGCGTCTCCACCTTCGACGCCACCGTCGAACTGGCGGCCGTCATGGACGAACTGCGGACGCTGCCGTTCCTCGCCCCCCACCGCGTTGTCATCGTCCGCGAGGCCGACGTCTTCGTCGCCGCCAACCGCGAGCCCCTCGAACGCTACTGCGAGAGCCCCTGCCTCACCGCCTCGCTCATCCTCATCGTCAGCGCCTGGAATTCCGCCCACCGCATCGCCAAGGCGGTTGCCAAGATCGGCCAGGCCGTCAACTGCTCCGTCGGCGACCGCGACTCCCTCGCCCCGCGCCTGACCGAGATGGCCCAGGCCCAGGGCAAGAAGCTCAACCCCGATGCCGCGCGGGCGCTGGAGGAGATGGTCGGCCGCGACCTGGCCTCGCTGTCGACCGAGATCGAAAAGCTCGCCGCCTACGCCGGCAGCAACCCCGCCATCACCGCCGCCGACGTCCACGCCGTTGTCGCCGCCACCTCCGAGCCCGCCGACTTCGCACTCTCCAACGCCCTGGTGGGCGGCAAGGTGGCCGACGCGCTGAAGGCCCTGCACGCGGCGTTGACCAAAAAAGGCGAGGAGTTCCGACTCATGGGTGGCGTGGCCCGCCATCTTCGCATGGCCATGAAAGGCCACGCCCTCAAGGCCGCCGGCAAAGATCCCCAGACCGCCCTGCCGTTCAACATGCCGTGGCGGGCAAAGAACGACTTCCTCTCGCTGCTGACCCGCCGCCCCCTGGCCAAGGTCCAGAAGGACTTCCGCCGCATGATCGCCGCCGACCTGGCGATGAAATCCGGCGCCGACCCCCACGCGGCCATGCAGGAACTCGTCGTAGCCCTCTGCTCGTGAGTCCATGCAGTTGTCCACGAATTACACGAATTTCACGAAGAAGAAGACGAAATCCGGTCTTGTTCAAGCATCCCGTAGACTGCTTCTTGCTGCTTCTTGCTGTTTCTTCTTCGTGTAATTCGTGTAACTCGTGGACTACTTCCTGCGTGCACTACCGGCTGGAGGCGGCGCGGGTGATCTGTTCCAGCGTGTGGATGTAGAGGTCGTTCACGTTGGACCAGTTCACGACATTCCACCAGGCGTCGATGTATTCGACCCGCCGGTTCTGATACTTGAGGTAGTAGGCGTGTTCCCACACGTCCAGGCCCAGCACGGGCCTGTAGCCCTGCATGATGGGCGAGTCCTGGTTGGGCGTGTCGATCATGTCGAGCCTGCCGCTGCTGTCGAGCACCAGCCAGGCCCAGCCGCTGCCGAAACGCCCCAGGGCGAGTTTGGCGAATCGTTCGCGGAACGCCCCCACGTTGCCGAAGGCGGAGTCGATGGCGCTGGCCAGTGCGCCAGTGGGCTCGCCCCCGCATCGCGGGCCCATGATGTGCCAGAAGAGGCTGTGGTTGAGGTGTCCGCCGCCGTTGTTGCGCACGCCCTGGCGGATGTCCTCGCTGACGGCGCGGATGTCGCCGAGGATTTCCTCCAGGGTCTTGTTCTCCAGCGGCTTGACGCCGTCGATCAACTTGTTGAGGTTGGTCAGGTACGTCGCATGGTGCTTGGTGTAATGGATCTCCATCGTCCGCGCATCGATATGCGGCTCCAAGGCCGCAAAGTCGTATGGCATGGGGGTCATTTGGAACTTCATAATCGTTCTCCTTCGGAGGCCTCGCTTTATCTCCTATCAAACTGTATGCCCACCGGGGAGGGGTATCAACCGGGGGGTGCGGAAGCTGAAGACAGAGGGGAGACGCGGGGAGGGAAGACACGGAGAGAACAGTGCGCAGCGCAGGCCCACCGGAAGGCGTAAGCTCAGGCACTCGTGGGTAGGCCAGATGGTGAAGCTCAATGACGCCAAGACATTCAGGCTTTCAGCCAGCGAAGCTCAGTCCTGGTAAGCGTTCCTGCCCAAGCTCATCCGCCACATCCTTCCCCAGCGACTCGGGCGAGAGCGCAACGGATGCAGCCGTGCTCTGGCGCTATTCACCCGCCGACAGATCCCGAAGCCAACGCGCCGACGCCGCAACGCATCTCCGCGTCTCCCCTCTCCGCGTCTCCGCATCTTCTTCCTATCACGCTTTGGGCTTGCCGGGCCAGTCGAGGACGGCGCCGGTGTCGGCGGAGGTCGCCTGGGCGGCGTAGCGGCCCAGCGCGCCGTAGGTGATCTGCGGCGGCAGCGGCTTGTACGTCTTGCGGCGACGGGCGAACTCGGCGGCCGACAGGCGGGCGTTGAGCTCGCCGGCCTGCAGGTCGATCTCGATGATGTCGCCGTTCTTGAGCAGGCAGATCTCCCCGCCGGCCGACGCCTCGGGCGAGATGTGCCCGATGCACGCCCCGGCCGTGCCGCCGCTGAAGCGTCCGTCGGTGATCAGGGCGCACTTGTCGCCCAGGCCCATGCCCTTGATGTAGCTGGTGGGGGCGAGCATCTCCTGCATGCCCGGGCCGCCCCGCGGCCCTTCGTTGCGGATGACCACCACGTCGCCGGCCTTGACCTTCCCGCCCAGGATGCCCGCGCAGGCGGCCTCCTGGCTCTCGAAGATCACCGCCGGCCCGCTGTGCTGGTACATCTTGGGATCGACGCCGGCGATCTTCACCACCGCGCCCTTGGAGGCGATGTTGCCGTACATGACCACCAGCCCGCCCTTCTGGGTGAACGCGCGGTCGAGCGGACGGATCGCGTCGAAGGCGTCCATCTTCGCCCCGGCGTTCTTCACGGGCTTCCTGGCAACCTTGCCGTCGCGGTACATCGCGCGGACTTCCTCCACGCTGCGGCCGGTCGTCTTGCCGCCCTCGGCGTACATCTTCTTTGCCGCGGGCGTGAGTTTCTTGCTGCGGAGCGAGTATTTCTCCAGGTTCTTCATGAGCGTCTCGCCGGTGACGGTCATGCAGTCGGCGTGGACCAGCTCGTGCCGGTCCCACCACACCTGGCCCAGGATCGTGTGGATGCCGCCCGCGCGGTGCACGTCCTGCATGTGGTAGATCTTGCCTTCGGGCGTGGACGAGGGGGCCACGCGGCTGATGTTCGGCGTGCGGCGAGAGATCCGCTCGATGTCGGCCAGCGTGAACTTCACGCCCGCCTCCTGCGCCATCGCCAGCAGGTGCAGCACCGTGTTGCTCGAGCCGCCCATGCCATGTCCAGCGTCATTGCGTTCTCGAAGGCCTTGCGCGTCATGATGCTTCGCGGCAGCAGCGGGTAGTTCTTCTTGCAGCCGCCGCGGCCCCATTCCACGGCCATCTTCACGATCCGCCCGGCGGCGGCCTTGTACAGTTCCATGCGGGCGGGGCTGGTAGCCAGGCACGTGCCGTTGCCCGGCAGGGCCATGCCAATCGCCTCGCACAGGCAGTTCATGCTGTTGGCCGTGAACATGCCGCTGCACGACCCGCAGCCGGGGCAGGTGTTGTTCTCGTACTCGCTCACCTGCCTGGCCGTCATCTTGCCGGTCTTGAGCTGGGCGACGGCGTAGAACTGGTCGATCAGGTCCACGTCCTTGCCGCACACCACGCCGGCCTCCATGGGCCCGCCGGAGGCGAAGATCGTCGGGATGTTCAGCCGCAGCGACGCCATCAGCATGCCCGGGATGATCTTGTCGCAGTTGGGGATGCAGACCATCGCGTCGAACTGGTGGGCCTCGGCCATCGACTCCACGCAGTCGGCGATGAGCTCGCGGCTGGGCAGCGAGTACTTCATGCCGCTGTGGCCCATGGCGATGCCGTCGCAGATGGCGATGGTGTTGAAGACGAAGGCCGTGCCGCCGGCCGCTTCCACCTGGCGCTTGACGAACTCGCCCACGGCGTCAAGGTGCACGTGCCCGGGGACGATGTCGGTGTAGCTGTTGACGATCGCGATGAAGGGCTTGCGGATATCCTGGTCGGTCAGGCCGGTGGCCTTGAACAAGCTGCGGTGCGGCCCGCGCTCCAGGCCGGCCTTGACGTTATCGCTTCGCATCATGATGAAATCTCCCCGCCGCCTGCGCGGCGGCGTGTGTTATTAGGGCCCCAGCGGCGGGCGGGTTCTACTTGCCCCCGCCGTTCTCGAGGTACTCGGCGGCCGCCAGCATCGTGGGGAACCCTTCGATGGCGGTCAGGACGTAGTTTTTCGTGGAGTTGTCGCGCAGCGGGCGGATCTCCAGGAACTGCGGATCGTGCGACAGGTCGCGCAGTTCGCGGAGGCTCTTGTAGCCGATCATCCCGCAGTACTCCTGGCGGCAGTCGCCCATGTAGATCATGCGCGTCAGCCCGTACAGCAGCACCTTGGCCTCGTAGCGGTCCAGGATCGGCTGGATCCGCCGGAGGTACTCGGCGTACTGGTTCTGGCAGCCTGGAATGATGTCGAACAGGTTCAGGACGACAATCACTGCTTCATCTCCTCGTCAGCGCCGCCCGGTCCAAGGCCGCGGCGCACAAGGCCTATCAAGGTACGCACCGCGAGGGGTTTTGACAAGAGCCTAGATGCGGGGTGGATGTGGCGCATTGCGTTTCGAGTGGGACGGTAAGAGCTTCGCATAAGGCGAAGCCCGAAAGTCGCTCGCTTTTCAGCGCTGTCCGCTCCCGGCGGGATCAAACAGCGCCGAAAGGCGAGCGATAGCCGGCCGCCTGGATTCTCGATGCCTTATGATGCGGGCGACTCACAGGCGAACGCACCCCTACCCCGACAGCCCCGGAAAAGCGCTTGACAAATCGGCGGTTTTCGACAAGCTTAGATCATTCCGGCCGCCTGGAGACCGCCTTGGCGCGTGCCAGGCGGGAGACGGCGAGACCGGAGCAACGCCTTCGCGGCGAGACGAGGTTCGGCGCCTATGCTGAACCGTGCCCCGCCGCCTGACGGCAGGGAGGTCGTTATGAACGGCAGGACGCGAATGGGACTGTTGTTGGCGGCGTTGGCGTGCGCAGCCGTCGGGTGCACCCCGAGCAGTTCGTCGAATAACTCGGGCGGTTCGAGCGCGGCGCCGTCGGCCTCGCCCGACTTGCCGGCCCTGGCGAACCCGACGGTGCCGGATGTTCCCGTGCCGGCGGGTTTCAAGTGGGACCAGAGCAAGTCGCAGAACAGCGCGACGCCCGGCGTCCGCGTGATCAGTCACATATATAAAGGTTCCTCCGAGAAGTTCGCCGTCGCGAGGTTCTATCGCAAGCAGATGCCCATCAGCGGCTGGGCGCTCCGGGCCGACACGTTCGACCAGGGAATCGTGACGCTGGGATTTGAGAAAGAGGCCGAGTCCTGCCGCGTGATCCTGTCGGACAGCGGCATATTCGGCGGCACCGAGATCTTGGTCCGCCTGTACCCCAACGGCGGCGGGCCTAGGAAGTAAGACTCCATGAAATCAGAACGTCGTCATGAGTTGCAGCAGAACGCCCTGCGGAACGAACTGCTCAAGACGTGGGACTTCATCCGCGCCAAGGGCAACTACATTGCCTGGGGCGTGCTGATCGTCGCCGTCGTCATCTTCGCCGTCTTCTACTTCGTCAAGAGCAGCCGCGAGAAGGCCGCCCGCCAGCAGGCCAACTACGTCAAGGCCCTGGCCGAGATGCCCGGCACCGCCGAGCGCCTCGAGAGCCTCAAGGCCATCGCCGACGCCGACTCGCCCGAGTGGCTGGTCGCCGCCGCCTGCGTCGAGGTCGGCAACGACTACAGCTACCGCCTCGTCAGCGGCTGGGACAAGATGACCGAGCCCGACCGCAAGCAGTTGGCCGACAACGCCCGCGCCTACTACAACCGCGTGCTGGAGAAGTTCTCGCGAGAGGAACTCGCCGTCGCCAAGGCCCGCCTGGGACTGGGCAAGCTGGCCGAGAGCTTCCGCGAGTTCGACGCCGCCGGCGAGCAGTACCAGAAGATCCGCCAGATGACCAGCCTCACCGGCAACCCCATTTTGCAGGTGGCCGAGGAGAACATGAGCCGCCTGGCCGAATACTCCTCCAGCAAGATCCGCATGGCCACCACGATGCCGGCGGAAGAACCCGCCACGCAGCCGACCACGCAGCCCACCACGGGCGCGACCACCGAGCCGACGACCGCGCCGGCGACGGCCCCGGCAACGCGGGTCAAGCCTCGCATGGCCACCACCATCCCGGTCGAGCCTACGATGGACAAACCGGCGGCCACCACCGCCCCGGCGGCGACCAAGCCTGCCGCCCGGGCCACCACCGCCGAGGGCAAAGACGGCGGGAAGTTCGACTGAGCGGCAGAAATTTTGAGCAAAAAACCTTTTACATTCGCACAATGACGCGCCGATAATACCGGCCTGTTACAAGAAACTGGCGAGTCGGTCGCAGATATTGGGTCTGGCAGACCGCGTCGTCGAGCTGGCGAATAAAGTCTTTTGGAGATTACCTGGCATGGCTGATTTGCAACCACTGGCGGAAGCCCTGATCAAGGGTGACCGGAACAAAGTCGTCGAGTTGACCAAGAAGGCCATCGCGGACAAGGTCGCCGCGAAGGAAATCCTCGAGCAGGGCCTGATCGCCGGGATGAATGTCGTTGGCAAGCGTTTCAAGGCCAACGAGATCTACGTTCCCGAAGTGCTGATCGCGGCCCGCGCCATGAAGGGCGGCATGGAAATCCTGCAGCCCGAACTGGTGAAGGCCGGCGTCAAGCCGATCGCCACCGTCGTGCTGGGCACCGTCAAGGGCGACTTGCATGACATCGGCAAGAACCTCGTCGGCATGATGCTGACCGGCGGCGGCCTCAAGGTCGTCGACATCGGCACCGACGTGTCGGCCGAGAAGTTCGTCGAGGCGTGCAAGAAGGAAAACGCCCAGCTGTGCGCGATGAGCGCCCTGCTGACGACGACCATGCCGCAGATGACCTCCGTCGTCAAGGCGATGAAGGAATCGGGCGTGAAGACCAAGTCGATGATCGGCGGCGCGCCGGTCACCCAGAACTTCGCCGACGAGATCGGCGCCGACGGCTACGCACCCGACGCCGCCAGCGCGGTCGACATCGCCCGCAAGCTCCTGGGCATCTAAGTCCCCTGCTGTCGCTGAACCTCAAGCGTCAAACGGCGCCGCGTCGCCGTTTGACGCTTGTTTATTTTACGAACCGCGGGGTGCCATGCTTTTAGACCCGAAGGGTCAAAAGCATGTTTACGCAGGAGGCACGAACGCGCCAGCGCGCACCTTCGACAATCCACTTCCTATCCGGGGTGTCGCGTTTTCTCCCAACCGTTTGCGCCCGCGTTACGGTATAAGTACGGGAACTCATGCAAGACGATAACGAACAACCCGTAGATGAACTCCTCGACGAAGAAGGCCAGCCCATCCTCGCCGAGGAAGATGGCCTGGAGGTGCTCGAGACCAAGCTGGGCGCCGACGAGGATGGCTTGGAGCACGCGCGGATCGAGATTCGCAAGGCCCGCCCCGACCGCCGCCTCGACAAGTACCTCGCCGGCCGCATCGGCAAGGCCATCTCGCGCACCGCCCTGCAGGGATACATCCGCGATGGCAACGTCACCATCAGCGGCCGCACCGTCAAGCCCAGCCACATCATCCGGGCCGGCGACGTCATCGACATGCTCCTGCCGCCCAACAAGCCCAAGGAGATCCCGCCGGAGGACATCCCGCTGGACATCGTGTTCGAGGATGAGGACCTTATCGCGATCAACAAGCAGGCCAACCTCATCGTGCACCCGGCCCGCGGGAACTGGTCGGGCACGCTGGTCAACGGCCTGGCGTTCTACTTCCGCAAGAACTGGCGCGACATCAAAGACCTGCCCAACACGGGCGACGCGTTCCGCCCCGGGATCGTCCACCGCCTCGACCGCGACACCACGGGCGTGATGCTGGTGGCCAAGACCGAGCTGGCCCTGTGGCGCCTGGGCAGGCAGTTCGAGCTCCGCAAGATCCACAAGACGTACACCGCCATCGTGCACGGGCAGCTGCTGGTGGACGAGGACATCATCGACGCCCCCATCGGCAAGCACCCGCGAATCCGCGAGAAGTACGCCGTGCACCGCAAGGGCGACGCCCCCCTGGCCCCCACCACCAAGGACGCCGTCACCCGTTACAAGGTGCTCGAGCGGATCGAGAAGGTCGGCCATGGCAACGCGTCATTCTGCCTGGTGGAGCTGTACCCCAAGACCGGCCGCACGCACCAGCTTCGCGTGCACATGAGCCACCTGGGCCACCCCATCGTGGGCGACCGCATGTACGGCGGCGGCCCGTTGTACCGCAGCCAGTTGATGGGCCAGAACGACCGGGCCGAAGGCGCCCTCATCACCCGCCAGGCGCTACACGCGCACACGATCGAATTCCGCCACCCCCGCACCAACGACATGATGACCCTCCAGGCCCCCTGGCCCAAGGACTTCACCGACACGCTCAAAGAGCTGCAGGACCTGCGGCGGGAGTAATGACGCAGCGAACGGAAAGAGAGCGGGATTACGGGATTCAAGGGATTACAGGATTCCTATCTGCTTCGCCCCAGACTCGATGAATCCGTCCAAGCGGCTTAGGCGTGCGCTGGCATCATTGCGCGTGCCCGGCACCGAGTTAACCGGTTAACCAGTTAACTCGTTAACTCGTTGCGTGGCGTCGTAGCGATGTGCATGGTAACCGAGCCGGCCGGCCCTCCTATCGGCAGTGGCAGGCAACTCCCGCTCGCATTTCCTCTTCTCGGCCACCCTCACACGCATGCCGCCTTTTGAAACTCCGAATCCCTTGAATCCTCTGAATCCTCTTGAATCCCGCTCGCATTTCCTCTTCTCGGCCCCGCCCCCGCCTGCCCTCCGCGATTCTCCGCCACAACCCCTTGCAAGAGCCCTCGATTTCGATACAATGTCACACGTTCGGGCGATTAGCTCAGTTGGTTAGAGCGTGCGGATCACACCCGCAAGGTCAGAGGTTCGACCCCTCTATCGCCCATAAAAAGACCCCCGAATTCCGGGGGTCTTTCTGTTTGTGGCCGACGCCTGGTGCGCCAATCGCTCACCCGCCGGCGGGCTTGCTGCTGGCGGCGCGAACGCCGAAGAGGTAATCGGTGTTCGCGATCCTGGGCTCCTTGATCGGCGTGGAGTAGAGGAACGGGCCCTTGGGGTCGGCGGGGTTGGTGGTGCGCATGGCCGCAAGCTTGGCCTTCTGCTCGGCCGTCAGCGTCTTGCCGACGCTCGCAAAGGCGACGGCATAGAGATAGGACATCTCGCCATCCAACTCGCCGTAGCGTTTCGACAGCGTCAGCACCTTGTCCCTGTCGGCTGCCCGGCCCTGCTGAAATCGCCGCAGTTCAGCGGCGATCGCGCGGCGGGTGGTGACAATCTCGGCCAAGGCCTTTCGCTGCAGATCGACTAGTTCGGTGATGCGCTTGCGCTGGGCCTCGGTCAGCACCGACAGCAGCGCCTCGCCGCTGTCGCCGGTGAGCGAGGTGCTGATCGAATAATCCTGCTTTCCCATAGCCGGCGCCGTCTTCATGCCGAAGCTGCCGAAGTACATCCCGTGCCGCTCGGGGCAGAAGTACGTGTCGGCCTCCGGCGAGCCGGCGTACCAGGAGAACATCTCGCTGGCGTAGGTCATCACGGCCACGTTGACCTCGTGCGACATGCTCCGCTTTTCCAGCGGCTCGGGCTGGTCGGGCCAGGTGCGCGAGTCGCCGAACTTCAGCTTCGCCAGCGCCGCCTTCTGCACCTCATCGAGGCCGCGGAGGATGCTTCCCATCACCTTGGCCCGCTCGTAGGCCAATTCGCCATCGAGCTTGTACAACTCGGCCGACGCCTTCACGACGGCGGCCTGGTCGAGGCCCTTGCTGCCGGCGGGCAGGTCACCCTCCAGGTTGCGGCGGAAGGCCTTGATGAGCGGCAGCCGCATCTCGGCGAACCGGCGGATATCGCCCTCCTGCTCCTTGGCCAGGGCCAGCAGCTGCGCCTTCTGTGCGTCGTTCAGCACGGTCAGCATGTTGTGGGCGATCCGCGTCAGGAAGGACGTGTTGTGCCCGCCTTCCTTGGCGTCGATGTCCCGCATGTACTGGAAGCCGAAGTAGTCCGACACCTTCCCCGGCGGCAGGAACGTGTCATAGCCGAAATCGCCGGTGAGGAAGGCCAGGCCGTCAAAGGCAATCGTGTGCAGCTGCGCCTTGTCCGAGACGGCCTGCTCGATGGAATACCGCTGGGTGTTTTCACGCGGCTTCGGGCCCGGCGGCGGGGCCTGCGAAAGCCTGTCCTGGGCCATCGCCACACACGCA
>CAZTVF010000068.1:0-29230 GCA_964616985.1 uncultured Planctomycetaceae bacterium | reverse complement strand
CATCCACGGGCCGATCTTCGCCAACATGCTGCTGGCTGACGAGATCAACCGCACTCCGCCCAAGACACAGGCCGCCTTGCTGGAGGCCATGCAGGAAAAGCAGGTCACCGCGGGCAACAAGCGGTACAAGCTGTCGCTGCCGTTCTTCGTGCTGGCCACGCAGAACCCCATCGAGCAGGAAGGCACGTACAACCTGCCCGAGGCGCAGCTGGACCGCTTCATGTACCTCATCAACATCGATTACCCCGAGACGCTCGACGAGATCGAGGTCCTCAAGCGCACGACGACCAATTATCGCGACGACCCCCAGACCGTCATGGACGGCGAGATCATCCTGCGGTACCAGCGGATCGTCCGCGAAGTGCTCGTCCGCGATGACCTGTACGACTATGTCGTCCGCCTCGTGCAGGCGACGCGAATCTCCAAGGACTACTGCCTTCCCTACGCCAAGGAATGGGTGGCCTGGGGCGCCGGGCCCCGCGCGTGCCAGAACCTCATCCTGGGCGCCAAGGCCCAGGCGTTCTTCAACGGGCGGCCTCACATCACGACGGCCGACATCCACGCCATCGCCAAGCCCGTGCTTCGCCACCGCATCATCACCAACTACGCCGCCATCTCCGAGGGCATCACCTCGGACATGGTGATCGAGAAGATCCTCCAGGCCGTGCCCGCCCCGGCCGACCGGACGGCCGTGAGGGTGTAACGCGTGGCCAAGGCGTCGAACAACGTCTACGCGATCGACGAGATCCTCTCGCCCGAGGCGAAGGACTCGCTGAAGCACCTGGAGCTGTACGCCCGCCGCATGGTGCAGGGCATGCTCCACGGCGCCCACCGCTCCAAGCGCAAGGGCTACGGCGACCAGTTCGACCACCACAAGAACTACCAGCCGGGCGACCCGCTGAAGCACATCGACTGGAAGGTGTCGGCCCGGCACGACCGCTTCTACGTGAAGCGGTACCTCGAGCAGACGGCCCTTCGCGTCCGCCTGGTCGTCGATCGCAGCGCCTCGATGCTGCAGGCGTCCAACGGCCTGCCGAGCAAGTATTTTCACGCCTGCCGCATGGCCGCCTGCCTGGCGTACCTGGTGATGAACAAGGGCGACTCGGTGGGGGCGGTGCTGGCGGCGCAGGATCAGACGATGTGGCTGCCGGTGAAGTCGACCGACACGCACCTGGTGGCCATCCTGCGGGCGCTGGCGTCCCGCGCGGCGGCGGCCAAAGACAACCTGGGCGTCTGCCTGCGGACGATCCTCGACCGCGGCGAGCCCAAGGGGATGGTCGTGCTCGTGTCGGACCTGATGTTCGACCCCAAGCCGATCCAGCGCGAGCTGGCCCGGCTGTGCGCCCAGGGGCACGAGGTGCTGGTGATCCAGCTGCGCGACCCGATGGAGGAGGATTTCCCCTTCAACCGCTGGGTGCAGTTCCACTGCCTGGAGAACCCGTCGGTCAAGCACCGCATCGACACCGTGCCGCTGAAGAAGATCTACCACGAGGAATACCAGGCCGTGCTGGACGACTGGAAGTCCTGGTCGAAGCGATACAACGTTCACTTCGTGTCCACGCGGACCGAGGAGCACGTCGAGAAGGTGCTCTCGGAGTACATCGCGTTCCGAAGCGAGATTGCGAAATAGATAGGCTCTGATGCAGTTTCTGAACCCCTCCATCCTGTGGGCGCTGGTGCTGGGTGCGATACCCATCATCATCTATTACCTCATGCGATACCGTTCGCTGAAGGTGACCTGGGGCGCCAACTACATCCTGGAGCGGGCCCTGGACCGCCTGCGGAAGAAGCTCTATCTCGACCAGATCATCCTGCTGGCCCTGCGGGTGCTGGCGTGCCTGGCGATCGTGCTGGCATTTTCGCGGCCGGCCTCCAGCGACAAGAGCGGCGAGGTCTCCGGCAGCGGCATCCACCACGTGATCGTCGTCGATGGTTCGTACAGCATGCACGCCGGGGCCAAGGACCAGACGCGCTGGGCCCGCGGCATCGCGGCCTTGAAGAACCTCACCGCCAGCTGGGCCGGCGGGGAAATGTGGTCGCTGTACCTGGCCGACGAGAACCCGCACTGGGTCGTCGAGAGCGGCACGATCACCACGCCCGAAAAGACGGCCGAGGTGCTGGACACGCTCAAGCCCAGCGAGTCGTCGGCCTCGCTGGCCAAGGCCCTGGAGGCGGTGACGGCGAAGGGTGGCGACCGCCGCATCGAGATGAACATCCTGGCCGACGATCAGGCCCTGACGTGGAAGGGCTCCGAGCGCGTCGTACTGCCCAATGACCGCACGGCCAAGGCGTATTGGATCAATCCGCCGCTGGAGGACCGGACGAACCTGGCCGTCACCAGCGTGCGTTTCGCCGGCCAGCGGGTGCTGGCCCACCATCCGCTGCGGGTGTTCACGGCCATCAAGAACTGCTCGGCCGACCCCGTGCAGGAGCGCGACGTGGAGATCCTGCTCGACGGCAGGTTCTTCGCCAAGGAATCGGTGTCGCTGCTGCCCGGGCAGGAAGCGTGGGTGCAGACGGACGTGAAGTTCGACGCGGCCGGCCCGCACTACGTCACCGCCCGCCTGGCCGCTGACGCCCTGGAATACGACAACACGATGTCGGCCGGCGTGGAGGTTTGCGACAAGCTGAGCGTGCTCGTGCTTCGCGACAAGGCCCGTTCGGGCAAGCTCGACAGCGCGTGGGAGTTCCTCCGCGTGGCGGCCCAGGTGGAAAAGAATTTAGACGCCGAGGGCCTGCCGATCTTCGCGATGGGGCCGCTGAACTTCACGCTGTGCGACGCCGCCGTGGACGCCAAGGTCCTCGCCGGCGCCGACGTCGTCCTGCTCGACGGGGGCAAGGCGCTGTCGGCCGAATTGGCGGGGCAACTGAACGACTATGTCGCCGCCGGCGGCGGGCTCGTGCTGGCCGCCGACGGCAACAGTATCGACGCCGGCGCGTGGAACGACCTGCTGGGCCGCAACGGCCTGCTGCCGGCGCCGCTGGCCCGCCTGCACATCGAAGAGCTTGGCGGCGAGCGTTTTGTCTCGCTGGCCCGCAACGAGTTCGGCGCCGAGGCGATGAGGCCTTTTGAGACCGACGAGGATGGCGACATCTCCAACTCGCGTTTCTTCCGCTGGTGGGAAGTGGGCGACACGCCCGCCAACTCGGCCGTGCTGGCACGCTTCTCCGATCGCACGCCGTACATGGTTTCTCGCCGCGGCGACCTGGGCTGCACGGTGCTGCTGGCGTCGGGCCTGTCCGGGCGCGGCAACAACCTCGTCGCGCGCGAGTTCTTCCTGCCGATGATCTTCCGCATGTTCACCGAGGCCGCCAGCGGGAACGACTATCCCCGCACGGTCGGCCGCCGCCAGCCCATCCGCATCCGCCTTGCCGCCCCCGAGAGTGTCCGCGGCGTGACCTTCGCCATGGAAGGCCGCGAGCCGGCGGCTGTGCCGGTGACCGAGCTCAAGGCCGGCGGCGCAGCGGCGATCATCCCCGACGGCGCCGATGTCACGGGCCTGGGCAGCATGCTGGTGGCCCGCGCCGAGGGCGCCGCCCGCGCGTTCTACGGCATCCAAGGCCAGCGGGTCGACAGCGACCTGACGCCGATGGACGCCCCCGTGAAGAAAACGATTGTCGACCGCATGGGACTGGTCGAAGTCGCCGACTGGGCGCAGCTGGACGAGGTTCTCAAGGCCAGCCGCTCCTCCAGTGAATGGTACCACTGGGCCATCGTCGCCATGATCGCCCTGCTGATTGGCGAGATGTTGATGCAGAGAAGGTTTGTGTAGGTGTGCAGGTTCCTCGCCGCAGGCGAGGGCTCTGCACACGGGAGATCGTGTCCCGTGTGCAGAACCTTTCGCTTCGCTCAAGAACCTGCACACCCTACGGTAGCGGATGTTGATACGGATTGAAGTTGATACGGATTGAAGAAACGTGAAACCGACTGAATCCATAGAATATGCATTGCGATTCGCCGCGGGCCTGTCGGCCTGGTGGCTGCTGGCGTTGTTGCCGCTGGCGGCTGCGGCTGGATGGTGGCTGTATCGCGTGCAGTTCAAGAATGTCGCGCGCCCCAGCCAGCTGGTGCTGCTGGCGCTGCGCATCTTCCTGATCGCCATGCTCGTGTTCCTGGCCTTTCGCCCCAGCCTCGTCCGTCGCCAGGTGCTGACGTACCCCGGCCGTGTGCTCATGCTCGTTGACGACTCGCTGAGCATGTCCACCGCCGACAACGCCCTGACCGACGACGCCGCGCTGCACCTCGCCCGCCGTCTGGCCGGGCACGAGATGGGCCAGGGCGACACCTACTACCACATGGCCCGCCTGATGTCGGGCGTGTCGGAGCAGATGCGGGCCTTCGAGGCGTACGCCCGCACGGCCGACCGCTCGTCCAACACCTTCTGGGAGCGGGCCGGCAAGAGCCAGGACCGCCTGCTGGAAAACTTCGATAAGTTCGGCGAGCTTACTCCCGCCGCTCCCGCCCTGGCCGATGAACCTAAGAAGAAGTTCGTCGATCTCACCCAGGAAGTCTCGCAGCTCCGCAACGAGGTGAAGGTCTTCTTCTCGGCCGACAAGAACCCCGGCAAGAAGGCGTACAGCCAGTTCTGCGACAAGTGCGGCGACCTGGGCAACCGCCTGCTGGACCTGCAGGGCGCGAAGGACTTGGCCGACATCGCCGCCGGCGGCGAGACGCTCAAGAATGATGCCGCCGCCATCCGCGCCAAGAAGCGCCTCCAGCTGGTGACGGGCAAGCTGGCCGCGGCCCAGAAGTCGTTGCCGCAGCTGGCCCGCGACCAGTACTTCCAGTTCGTCTCGCTCAATCGCGGCGACCGCGCCGCCGCGGGCGACTTCAACCTCGCCGATCTCGCCCCTGCTGCGGGCGCCACCGATATCCTGGGCCGGCTCGAATCCATCACCAAGGACAAGATCGACGCCGACTTCCCCCTCTCGGCCGTGATCTATTTCGGCGACGGCCGCGACCTCAGCGGACGCAGCCCCGCCGCCGTCGAGCAGGCGATGGCCCAGAAGCAGGTGCCGCTGTACGCCGCTGCCGCCGGCACGGCCGGCGAGCCGTACGACATCGCCATCCTCGACGTCACCGCCCCGCCCTTCGCCGCCAAGGGAAGCCCCGTCAACGTCCGCGTCCCAATCAAGGCCGTGCTCCGCGACACAACGAACGTGCAGTTGGAGATCCTCAAGAACAACATCCGCGTGGCCATGGTCGAGACCGAGGTTCGCGCCGATGAACCGCAGCAGGCCCTCGCCATCAGCTTCACGCCGGCCGAGACGGGCCTGTTCCGCTACACCGCCCGCATCGCGGCCACGCCGGGCGAGGCCTTCCCGCTGGAGAACAACTCCGCCGACTTCGTCGTCAACGTCCGCGACGACAAGGTGAAGGTCCTGCTGGTCGACTGGAAGCCGCGGTGGGAGACGCGTTTCGCCCTGAACATCTTCCAGAGGCTGGACTACATCGACCTCAACCCGATCATCCTGCTGACGCAGAAAGAGCCCGTCCTGAAGCGCGGCGTGCAGAAGGGCTCTTGGCCCGACAACGCCGCCGCCCTGGCCACGTACGACCTCATCGTGCTGGGCGAACTGCCCGACGACGCCCTGTCCGCCGCCGACTGGGACGCCCTCCGCAAGCTGGTGGAGGAAAAGGGCAAGACCGTGTGCTTCCTGGGCAACGGCGTGGCCGATCCCGTGCCGCACCTTGCCGACGCCGAGGCCCTGCTGCCGGTGCAGCCACGCGGCGCATCGGCGGCCACGCAGCCGGCGTCGAAGTTCGAGGACATCAAGGAGCTTCGCCTCAGCGAGGCGGGCCTGCTGCACCCGATCACGCGGCGGCTTGCGGGCAAGGTCGAGGCGGGCGCCCGCCTGACTTGGCCGGCCTTGGAGGCGGGCACGCAGGTGCTGATGACGTCGAAGGACACCGGGCAGCCGCTGGTTTCCTGCCGCTTCGCGGGCAAGGGCAAGACGCTGATGATCGACACCGATCAGCTGTGGAAGGCATTGAACCCCACGGCCCTGGCCGCCCACGGGCAGATGTACCTGGCCATGGTGACCTGGGCGGTCGAAGGCGGCATCGCCGTCCCGGCGGCCGAGAAGAAGCCCGCGCTCGCCCTCGACCAGCGGACGTTCAGCGCCACCGACGGCCTGCAGGTGTGGGTCACCGGCGGGGCCGGCACGGTCGAGGCCGTCAGCGAGGGCAAGGTCATCGCCGAGGCCAACGCTCTGGTCGTGCGACCGGACGCGTCGGTCGCCCGCTGCGAATTCGGCAACCTGCCCCCGGCGGCGGTGAGCTTCCGCTTGAAGGATGACCCGCAGGTGGCCTCGCCCGAGGTGGTCATCGTGCAGGACGATCCCGAGTTGAAGTACCTCTCGCAGAACGAGACGTTCCTCCGCCACCTGGCCGCCGCCACGGGAGGCGAGTACCGCAGCTTCACCGACTTTGAGGAATTCTTCCAGCAGATGACGTTGAAGAAACGCGTCGACCCGCGCGAAAGCGAATGGCGCCTCTGGGACGCCCGCTGGATCCTCGCCCTGCTGGTGTGCGTGCTGACTGTCGAATGGGTCTGGCGAAAGCTCGTGGGTTTGGTGTAACAGAATGCTGAAGCTCAAACATCTTCCGCCGCAGGTTGCCTCGAGGCTGGCGAGCTATTACCGCCTCAAGCGGCTGTACGCGCTGATGCGGGTGCTGTTCGCGTCGGCCTCGCTGTACCTGCTGCTGGCGCTGGTGGCGATGCACCTCGACCGCGTGCTGTTCCTGGAGCAGTCGTTCCGGGTGGGCATGTTCTGGGTGGTGCACATCGTTGTCGCGGCCGTGCTGCTGGCCGGATTGGGGCGATTCCTGCTCCGCCCGCCGGGGGTGCGGCAGATCGCCTACGAAATGGAAGGCCGCATCGCCGGCGGGGCGGCCGAGAAGTACGTCACCCTCGACGACGTGCTCGAGCAGGGCGGGCGGACGGATCCTGTCGCCGTCGACCTGGTGGCACAACTCACCGCCGCCACCGTCGAGCACAGCAAGGGCCTTCGCTCGGGGCGGCTGGTCCGCGACCGCCGCCTGGGCATGCTCGCCATCGGCTTGGTGCTGATCGGCGGCGCGACGGCGCTGCTGTCGGGTGTATCGAACTACGAATTCCCGCTGATGGTGCAGCGGTTCCTCCAGCCGCAGGCGAACCTGCCCAAGCCCAGCTTCATCAAGGTCAACGTCACGCTGGTGGGCGACGCCCCCGCGATCGGCCGCGGCGGCGAGGCCGTGCTGCGGGCCGAGATCTCCGGCCAGATGCCCGCGGCCCTGCAGTGGCTGATGGGCAAGCTGGGCTACACCGTCAACCGCTGCGTCATCGCCACCAACGACGGCCCATCCGGGGAGTTCCGCTTCGACGCCGCCGCCCGGGCCGACATGAGCCGCGTCGAGCGGTCGCTGTACCTGTACTCGCGCGGCAACCTGCAAGACAGCTTCGCCTACCGCGTGCGTTGCGGCGACGCCCAGACCGAGGTCCGCTGGCTGGAGGTCGTCGCCCAGCCCCGCTTCACCGAGATCGCCCTGACCGTCACGCCCCCCGCCTACGCCGACAGCAACGCCGAAACCTTCACCGATGTCCGCAAGCCGCTGAAGTTCCTGGCCGGTTCGAAGATCAAACTGAGCTTCAAAACGGATCAGCCGGTGGCGTCGCGCACGGTGAAGTTCGAGAAGGGCAAGGACCCTAACGTCGATCCCGACTGGGACGAGGCGACGCTGACCGGCACGCATGAGTTCACGCTGCGCGACAAGACGGCGTTCGAGATCAAGGTCGTGAACGACCGCGGATTCGGCAACGTCGAGCAGGCGAAGGTGATGATCGGCCTTCGCGAGGACACGCCCCCCGTCGTCCGCCTGGAATACCCCACGGGCGATCTGGAGAAGGTGGCCTCGGAGATCGTGCCCATGCAGGGCGTGGTCGAGGATGACCTGCGGGTCGACAAGCTGACCTTCAAGTACGTGCTGAACCCCGCGCTGCAGGAAGGGGCCCCGGCCAAGGAACTGCCCATCACGGTGGAAAAGCCCAGCCGTTCGCTGCCGCTGGCGGCGACGTTCGACCTGGAAAAGACCGGGGCCGTCCCCGGCGACGTGGTGATGGTGGAAGTGGTGGCCGAGGACTCGGCCCGCAACCACGGCAACAGCCGGGCCATCTTCATCCGCGTCGTGCCCTTCACGCGGCAGGAGAATGAACGCAAGCGTCTGGCCGCCCTTGGTGTCGTCCGCGAGGCCCTCCTGCAGGCCGCGGCCACGCCGGCCGAGGAAGGCGCCGTGGGCGAGGCCATGGCCATCGGAAAGGATCCGTACGCGGCGATCCTGGCGGCCGCCAAGTCCGCGGGCCTGCCCATGCCGGCCGAGGGCTCGATGGCGACGGTGCTGGAACTGCTGCAGCGCGAGCAGCATTTCACCGACGCGCCTCGCCACAAGGAAGATGTCCGCAAGGTCTTTGGTGTGGTGAACTACGCCTGCCAGCCTTTCGCCGAAGAGGGCGATGCCTATGCCTTCCGGGCCGCGCAACTCAAGACGCTCGCCGACGACATCCTGCCGGGCCTGGTGCGATACCGCCTGGTGAAGAACTGCATGTGGCGGCTGTTCGGCATGCGATACGAAGCCGCCAACATCCGCCTCAAGGCCAAGGAGCTTGCCGACCTGGGCAAGCCCAGCCCCGATCGCAACGAGGCCCTCAAACGCCGGGCGAAGCTCTATCGCGAGACCCTCGAGAACATCGGCGTGGAGCTCATCGAACTGTCGCGCACCACGCCGGAGCTGGATAAGGAAAAGATCGCCACGCTGTTCGGCGAGCTGAACACGTCGGCCGCCCGCTTCATGTCGAGCGACTCGGCCAAGCGGCGGCAGGAACTTTGCGACACGATGTCCGAAGGCGTGATGTCGGCGATGGCGATGCTTCGCCCGCTGACGGTGAAGTTCTTCGAAGGCGAGGGCGCCGCCCGTGCCAAGCTCGACGCCGCCTACGCCCAATGCCTCCAGCGGATCGCCAAGGGCTCTGCCAAGCTGACGCCCAAGTGGCTGGTCGCCGCCGATGACTGGCTGGCCGAGGACGCCCGCCTGATGGAACGCAACCCGATGCTGCCCGTGTGGCGGCGGTTCACCAACATGGCCCTGGCCGAGGGGCTGTCCGACGTGCAGGCCGCCGCGGAAGGCGCCGCCCGCGACGCGGCCGAGGCGCAGCGCCGCAAGGCTGCCGCGGCCGTGCTGAACCCCACGCCGGAACTTGCCGCCCATATCCGCCAAGATGAGGCGATGTGGACGCACCTGGAGTTCACCTGGCAGATCGGCGACGTTCTGAAGCTCGACACGATCTCCAACACCGAAAAGACGCTCGACGTGACGCTGGCAGAGCTCGAAGAGGCCGCGTGCGTGGGCTATAAGGATGCCGCCTGGACCAACGCGCGGACCCAGCGGGTGGCAACGTTGGACCTGTCCAAAGACCTGCCCGCCGCACCGCAGTCGCCGCGGCCGGGCGAGTGCAACGGCCTGAGCTCGCCTGCTGAAATCCACAAGACCCTGATCGAGGCTGCCCGCGGCATCTTCGCATTCAAGCCCCCCGGCAGCGAGGTCGAGGCCATGCTCGCCCTCGTGCAAGCCACCGAGCAGAAGCTGTCCGTCGCTGCCAAGGGCGCCGACGCCGCGGCCGTGCAGGATGCCCTCCGCGCCGCCACGGCCGAGTCGCAGCGACTGCACCGCCTGGAGGCCAAGCTGGCGATGCAGGCGAGCTACCTGTGGCAGGGGCAGGCGCTGGCGGCGCAGGACGACCTGTTGCTGATCAAGCTGCGAGAGTTGTCGGCCCACTACCACGCACGCATCGGCGCGCGACTGACGGCCCTGGCGGCGATGTCCAGCGAGGACCTCAAGGCGATGGAGCCGGTGAGCCTGTCGGCCGACCTGGGCAGCATTGCCTCGCAGCACGCGGCGTTGGAGCGATCGCTGGGCACGGTGATGCAGGCCTACCGCGACGGCAACCTGCTGAGCACGGAGAACCTCAAGAAGTACACGATCCTCAAGGACTTCGCCCGCACCCGGCGTTACGTCCAGACCACGAGCGAACTGCATGAGGGCAAGGGCGACGCGAACATGGTCCGCGCCTTCATGGACGAGTTCAAGGAGGCGGGCCTGGCGTACCTGGCCTCGCAGGCGGAGCTGGTCGACGGCGTCCGCGCGGCCTTGCTCGATGGCCAGGCCATGCTCAAGGCGGCCAAGGTGACGGCGAAGGATTTCGACGGCAAGCTGACGGCCGGCAAGACGCTGCTGGCACAGATGACGCAGGCGGTGAACCAGAGCGGGTCGGGCGAAGTGCAGGAGAGGCTCGGCAAGGGCGTCGAGCAGCTGCAGGCCCGCATCGCGCGGCTGGAACTGGGCGACAAGCCCGCCGATGCCGTGAAGATCAACCGCCAGCTTTTCGAACTGGCCGAGATCCTCAAGGCGGTGGAACTGCTGGACCGCGACGTGAAGAACCTCGGCGGCGAGGCCGAGCTCAGCGAGAGCGTGATGCGCGGCGGGCCCGAGGGCATCTGGGCGAAGGATTTCCGCTACCAGGCGGAGCATTCCCGCCAGCGGCTGGCCGACCAGTCGCAGCTGGGCACGCAGTCGGTGACCGAATCGGTGCTGGAGGCGCTGACGCCCAAGCCCCGCACGGCGAAGTATGACGAGGGCCTGGCGTGGTCGGTGTTCCTCTACCGCGTGGTCCGGGGCGAGCTGTACGGCATCGGCGGCTTCCGCAGCGAGCCCGCCAGCAAGCCCACCGACGGCATGCGCGAAATCGAGTACCTCAAGGGCGAGCTCGAGAAAGCCAAGCAGGTCAAGAACCTGCGGAACTACCCGGGCCTGGTAAAGGAATACCTCGACACCCTGGGCGACTTCCTGAGGTACTAGAGCCGGGCTGATTCGAGCGATCGCTCGATTGAATGTGAGACTGTGATATGAACAAGAACATTATGCTTCCGCTGCTGCTGACGGCGACGGTGATCGTCGCCGGCGGCCTGCTGCTGTCGCCGCCTGCCGCGGCGGCTCAGAAGGACACGAAGGAGACCGCCCCCGACGCCAAGCAGATCCAGTCGGGCATCGACGGCGGGCTGAAATGGCTGGCGGCGCATCAGATCACCGAAGGTCCCGAGGCCGGCAGCTGGGACAGCCCGCGCTTCCAGACCGCCACCGCGAGCTTTGCGGGGCTGGCGATGCTCGCCAACGGGTACCGGCCACACGAGGGGCCCTACGGCGAGGTGCTGGACCGTTCGATGAAGTACGTCATGGCGTCGATGGACAGCGAAGGCTACCTCGGCGGCCCCGGCAACAGCATGTACGTGCACGCGGCGTGCACGCTGTTTGGCCTGTCGTACCTCGGGCGGGCCGAGAAGCCCGAGAAGGAGAAGGAACTCGCCGACTGGTGCCGCAAGAGCATTGAACTGATCGTCGCGGCCCAGAAGGAACGCAAGACGGCGCAGGAGCAGGGCGGGTGGCGCTACACGCCGCACTCGCGCGAGAGCGACCTGTCGGTGACCAGCTGGCAGCTGCTGGTGCTGCACGCGGCGAGGCAGTGCGGCTTCGAAATTGATGACGACGTGTTTCAGTCGGCGATGAAGTACGTGAACTCCGGCTACCTCGAGGCGGACAAGCAGGCGGGCTTCGTGTATCGCCCGGGCGTGTCCAAGGCGCCCGAGCCGGCCGTGACGGGCGTGGCGATCTTCCTCAAGAGCCTGCTGGAAAAAGAGAGCGACAAGAAGACGGCGGCGTCGCTGGCATTCCTCCGCGAGTTCCCGCCCGCCTGGGGCGGCAAGCAGTACAAGGGGTACTTCTTCTTCGGCACGTTCTACATGGCCCAGGGCATGTTCCAGATCGGCCCCGAGGAGTGGGAGGGTTTCGCGCCCAAGGTGCAGCGGATCCTGCTGGACCACCAGGACGGCGACGGCCACTGGCCCTTCCCGCCCGACGAGGCCCCGCAGAGCCAGCTCGCCGGCTTGGGCTATTCCACGGCCATGGGCGTCCTGATCCTCTCGCTGGAAAAGCAGTACCTGCCGATGTACCAGCGGCAAAAGAGGCTGTTCTGATACGGCGGGAAGCAGGAATCAGTAAGCAGTAGACAGTAAACAGTAAGCAGTAAGTAGTAAGCAGTAAGCAGTAAGCAGTAAACGGTGAAGAGGCGGGACTTGGAATCAGACACGATGGGTACAAGATCGTGTTTGACGAATCAACGAGTATGTTCGGTCTGGCTCCCCAAGGCTGGCCGTCCGATCCATACCCGTCCCTCGATGGTTTCTACGGTGATTTTTGGGCTGCGTTAGGGGTATGTAACCGATACCCCTGGACTCTGCGCGGAAGTCGCCTGCTACGGTACCCGAACGCATCTGCTCCCTCCTGTTTACCGCTTACTGGTTACGGTTTACTCTTTATGAGCGAATCGCTCGCCCATGCGACGGGTTTAATCAGAGGATCAGGAACGTATTCCCAACGAAGGAAAATCCCATGAAGAAGATGATCTTTGCGGCGGTGGCGGTGATCGTGGCGGCGGGTGCGGTGGCGATGGCCGACAGCTGGCAGGACGTGACGAAGAAGGACGGCCTGCCGAACAACGAAATCCAGTTCCTTAAGCAGGACGACGAAGGCACGATCTGGATCGGCACCAACAGCGGTCTGGCCCGCAGCGTCGGTGGCAAGTTCGAGATCGTGTTGAAGGATGGTCAGATATGGGACGTGATCAAGTACTCGGCGGATAAGACCTTCGTCGGCACCAATAGCGGCGTGGTGACCCTGACGGGCGGAAAGTCGGCCGGTTCGGGCCTCTCCGGCAGCACCGTCAGCAGCTTCGTCCGCGTGAACGAGAAGACAGTGTGGGCTCTCGCCCGCAGCCGCGACGAGAAGGTTTCCGTCGTCGAGTTTTCCGGCTCGGCCTGGATGACCGTCGACAAGTTCAAGGAAGACAAGGTCGGCACCACACTGTTCCGCGCGTCCGACGGCGCGGTTTACGTCAGTGTCGAGGGCGACGGCGTGTGGCAGGTGCCTGCCAAGGAAGGCTTGGCCGGCGCGACCAGACAGATGCGGGGCCGCAACGTCACCAGCATTTTTGAGGACTCCAAGAAGCGGGTCTGGTTCGGCACGTGGCAGCACGGTTTGACCGTGTTCGACGGCAAGGAATGGACCCAGCACCTGACCAAGGAACTCGGCGGCAAGCAGGGCCTGCAGGTCTTCACCATGCTGGAGGACAAGGCCGGCACCATCTGGGTGGCCACCAACGCCAGGGGCCTCTTCCGCTATGACGGCACGAAGTGGACCAACGACCTCGCCGACGAGGGTGGCATCAACATGATAGAAACCACCTCCGACGGGCGCGTGTGGATCAGCTCGCAGATGACCGGCGGCCTGCGGTTCTGGGACGGCAAGAAGTGGACCGTTTCGCTGGAGAGCCCCAACACCATGCGTTGCCTCCTGGAGACGAAGGACAAGGCCATCTGGGCCGGCGGCATCCTCGACGGCATCCACATCAAGAAGTAGCAGTAATTGCGGGCGGCGGCCTGCCCCGGCGCCGCCTCTTGTCGCTCGTTTCGAAGGCATGGCTGCGAAGCTCGCCGGCCTTGAAAAAGAGCAGGCGTCCCTCTTCCTTCACAGGAGAAGAGCATGACCGATTGCGGTATCGTTCCCCGCCGATGCGGCGCGGGTCTTTGTGCGGCGGTGACAGTTACGTTGGCGGTGGCCTTCGCGGCCGCCGCCGCGGAGACGCCCACCTCGTCGGGCCCGGTGGCCAACCTCGACACGCCCGTCCTTCGCGTGCCGTTCATGCCCAGGCCCCCCAAAATCGACGGGGCGATGGACGACAAGGAGTGGGAGGACGCCTCCGCGCTCTCGGGCTTCTGGTATGACTTCCACTCCGCCGACTTCCGCTTCCTCGCCCCTTACGAGACGCAGCTGCAGGTCTACATGGGGTACGACAAGGACAATCTCTACATCGCCTACCGCTCGCCGGTGTATCCCGAGGCGTCGTGGCTGAAGGCCAACGGCCGCTTCCCCGACGTGCACCACCACCCCGCGTACGGCCTGATCTGGGACGACCACATCGAGCTGGAGCTTCGGCCCTACGCCGAGCTCACGCGGGGGTACAAGCTGGGCCTGTTCAAGTGGTTCGTCAATCCCACCGGCGTCATCGCCGACCAGAACTGGAGCCTCAACGGCGGCGACGGCGACCAGTGGAAATCCAACGCCACCGTCCGCTGCAACGTCACCGACAAGCTCTGGACCATCGAGATGGCCGTGCCGCTGGCGGCCATGAAGTACTTCAACTACGCCGGCAAGGAAGAGGATGGCCGTGACATCGTCTCGCTGCCGCCGGGCGACGGCATGGCGCTTCGCTGCTGGTTCACCCGCGCCATCGGAGGCACGGGCACCTTCTTCAACGCCTTCGACAAGCACGTCTGGAACACGACCAAGACGATGCTCGTGCTGGACTCCAAGGCCGTCGGCATCCAGGTGAACGACATCGGCCGCGTCATGGAAGATCGCATCGAGGCGAAGGTCACCCTCAAGAACCACAGCACGGAATCGCAGACGGTGCGGCTGGGCTTCTTCGTCGAAAGTGCCGAGGGCGGCATCTACTCCAGCTACGACGACCCCTCGACCAAAGAGGGCATGGTGGAACTGGTCCCCGGCGAGGTGCGCGAGGTGCCCTTGACCAAGAGTTTCCCGGGCATCAGCAAGCAGGGCAACAGCCTGTGGTTCGACGTCCGCTCGGCCGGCACGCCCGCGAAGGTGCTGTTCCAGACGCGCCTGATCGACTTCCACTCGCAGGATCTGCCGGGCTTCCGCGAGCGCCGCGTGGACCCCATTGCGAAGCTTCGCCCGCCCAAGCGGGATTTCGACTTCACCTACGTCTACTCGCCCTACAAGAACCGCATTTCGGCGCTGGTGGATCGCGGTATCAACGGTGCCTCCGAGGACGCCCAACGTGCCACCGAGGCCGTGCTGACCGTGCTGGAGGCCAGCGAGGAAGAGAAGGAGATTGCGAAGGTCGCCGTGCCGTTCAAGGGCGCCTTCGCCAACTTCCTGATCGACCTGCCGGGCCTCAAGACGGGCAGCTACAAGGTCTCGCTGCTGATGTTCGATCAGAACAAGCGTATCGTCGGCGAGCGCAACCCCGACCCGTTCTATAAGGGCGCGTTTGAATGGGAGCACAACAAGCTGGGCCTCGACGACGTCGTGTGGGTGCCCTTCACGCCCATCGTCGCCAGCGGAAACGCGCTGGAGACGCTCAAGCACAAGTTCACGGTCGACGCCTCCGGCCTGCCCGCGCAGATCTACATCAAGCCCGACCCGCGCGACGTTCCGCTGGAGAAGCAGGCCGCCGCGGCGACCCTGACCGACGCACAGCTCGTGCCCCTGGGCCGGGGCAACCAGCTCCGCAGCCCGCTGCGGCTGGAGGCCATCATCGGCGGCAAGCGACTGCCCGCGACGGTCACGCAGAATGCCAAGCTCAAGCGCCAGTGGAAGAGCGAACTGGAGTACGATTCGAAGCTCAAGGCCGGACCCATCGAGGTGGACCTCACCACGCAGTATGACTGCGACGGCACGATGCAGGTGACCATGACGTACGGCGGCGCCGAGGCCGCCGAGATCGACGGCCTGGAGCTTGTGATGGACGTCGCCGGGCCTGTGGACATGGCCATGGGCGAGCAGGGCTCGGGCATGACTCCGCAAGGTCGCTGGGAGCTGACGCTGCCCCAGGGCAAGGGCGTCGTGTGGGACTCGGCCAAGGACATGCAGCGAGGCGAGCTGTACTACAGCCAGTTCGTGCCGTTCTTCCTCTTCGGCAACGGCGATCGCGCGTTCATGTGGGTCTGCGACAGTGAGCAGCCGTGGTACATCGACCGCGAAGGCTCGACCATGACGCTCGAACGCGACGACAAGGGCCAGGTGAGTTGGCACGTCAAGATCGTGAACCACAAGTCCGTCGTCGCCGGCAAGCGGACGACGGTGTTCCAGATCGTCACGTACCCCGACCGCCCCAAGCCCGCCGATCACCGCAAGCTCGCGTGGTTCCACGGCAGCTTCTGGGACGGCGACGATTCCGGCAACCCCAATCCCAACGACGGCCCCGGCGGCATCGACGGCTCGGACGTGGCGATGGAGCTGTTCCGCAAGCACTACCCCGGCCGCCCGCTGCGGCTGTACATCAACGACTGGACCAACGTCGGCACGCCCGCCCTGCAGAAGAACGCGTACAACGGCGAGTGGTTCGGCGACCATTCGAAGGTCGACTCCACCCCCATGGACTCCACCGGCAAGTACGGCCAGCCGTGGACGCGCCCGGGCAAGGCCGCCCGCCGCCTCGATCACGGGTGGAGCATGGCCGACTTCTTCGTCTTCCACCTCGAGCGGCAGATCCGCCTCGCCCGCAGCCAGGGCTGGTGGTGGGATGAGCAGTTCGCCCCGTTCCGCACGAACAACGTGGCCTCTGGCAACGCCTTCTGGCGCGAGCCCAACGACATCGGCCCCAACGAGCTGCCGTACCAGTCGAACTTCGCGACGATCCCGATGCGGCAGATGTTCAAGCGGCTGGCACGGTGCTTCGCGGCGAATAATGTGCCCAACCGCACGTACATCTGGGCCAACGACGAGGCGACGGCGTTCGCCCCCTACGCGTGGGACACGCAGCTGATCGAAGGCGCGTGCGCCTACATCAGCTCGCGCGAAATCGACAACATCACCTCCTACCCGCTGTCGTGCTTCCGCTACATGGCCCACAACTACACAGGGCTGGTCGCCCGGGTCACCGGCAACCAGGGGCGGGACTACACCAGCACCGCCGGTGACGAGGTCCGCATCGATCGCGGCATCATCGGCCGCGCCCTGATCCACGACATCGGCGTTTCGGCCGAGCGCGTCGTGCACCACGGCGTGCTCAACCGCGTCATGAACGTGTTGAAGGAATTCGGATACTACGAAGAGGCCGGCACCGAGGTGATCCCGTACTGGCGCAGCGATGCCGTCGTGAAGACATCCGTTGCCAAGGCGGCGATGGCGACCAAGGCCGCGACGACGCAGCCGGCGACGCAGCCGACGACCCGCCCGGCCGCCGCGGGCAGCGAGGTCTATGTCACGGTCTATCGCCGCGCGACCGACAAGGGCGCCAAGGCCATGATCATCATCCAGAACGAGAACGACTACGACATCCGCTGCACACTGCAGGTGACCGACCCTGCGGCCGTCTTCGGCGGGCCCAACAGCCTGACCGCGCAGCAGGTGAACGCCGCGGCCACGCTGCCCGACGCGGCCAAGGATCTCATCGGCGGCGGTTCGGCGGCGGCGCTTCGGGATATGGAGACAGGCGGCGCCATCGGCCGCAAGGCCGGCGCGACGGACGAGACCTACGGGCCGATCTTCGTCCCGATGCACGACTTCAGGATCATCTACGGGCAGTGCGCGAAGTAGGGTCCGTCTGGATATCGCCTGCGTGCAAGGTGGCGAACGTAGGCTGACGGCGACTTGTCCGTTCGGCGCTGTAGCACTGGGCCGCAACGAAAACAGCGCCGAACGGCAAGCCGCCGCCAAGGCATCAGGCAGTGCACATGTTTTGTTCGCTGTGCATCGGGTGCCACTGTTCTCGTTGTTTGAGAACAGTGCCCGTCTGGGCTTTGCCGGTGCGCCCGGCGGCGAACAGAATCTGAGTAACGATGACTGGAGCAGGAATAAGGATTCCGACTATGAAAGCTATCCTGATGACCGTGGTCCTGACTGTCGCCGCTGCCGCGGCCTTTGGCGCCGACGCCAACGCGTCGCCGAAGATCGCGTTCACCGTCGATGCGACCGGCCTGCCGGGCCAGATCGCCATTCGCGCCGACGCCGGCGAACTGCCGCTGGAGATGCGCGAGAACAGGGCCCGCTTGGCCGAGGCGGTCCTTGCCACGATCGGCCGCGGCAACCAGCTCCGCGGGCCCATGCGGATCGAGGCCACCATCGGCGGCAAGCGCGTCGCCGCCACCGCCGCCGCCGGCGTGGCCAAGCCCGGCCTCGCCGACGCCAACGCCATCTACACCACCAAGCTCAAGGCCGGCACGCTCGACATCGACCTCACCAGCCGCTACGACGCCGCCAGCGGGGCGATCACACTCACCGTTACGTGCGCGCCCGGGGCCGACATCGAAGCCCTCGACCTCGTCGCCGACCTCGTCGGCACGATCGATCTTGCCGTCGTCGCGCCCGACCTCAAGGGGAAATCGGCCCCCGCGACCACCGCCGACGTCTCGCTGCCGCCGGGCGGTGAGGGCATTATCTGGGACAGCACCAAGGTCGGGGATGTGTATGGCGGCCGAGGCGCCGCCGTGTCCAGCGTCTTCATCGGCAGCGGCGACCGCGGCCTTCGCTGGTTCGACGCCCGCGCCGTGCTGCTCGAACGCGACAAGGCCGGCCTGGTCTCCTGTCGCATTCCGCTGTCGGCCAAGGGCCCATCGCAGGTGAAGGCGTCGTTGCGGTGTGTCGTGCACCCGGTGCGGGCGAAGGAAGACGGTTTTCGCCGGCTGCAGTGGGTCGAGTGGAGCAAGATCGCCCCGACCGCCGAGAGCGACACCGCCGTTGCCACCGAGCCAAATAACCGCGGCGGCGTCCTGACCGCCAACGGCACCTCGATGGAGAAAGACCAAGTCGCGACGCACGCGATCTCGGCGGTGCGATACCTCGCCGCGCCCTTTACCGGCCTGACCGTCCGGATGCGATCCAACGCGGCCTCGCTGATCACCCCCGGCGATGAGCCTCGCGTGGACCGCTGCGTCATCGGCCGGGCGCTGCTGCATGACATCGGCGTGGACGCCAACGGCGTCGCGCAGAGCGTTCCCTTCGCACGGCTCGTCGGCATCCTCAGCGACTTCGGCGTCTTCGAAAACGAAGGCACCGAGTTCCTGCCGTACTGGCGCAGCCGCGGCGTCGTCCGCTACGGGGAGGAGTTCAAGGCCGACGCCTTCGAGGCCACGCTGAGCAACCCCTACGCGAACGTCTACGTGTCTGCCTACCGCCGGGCGATGCCCAAGGGCGGCTTCAAGGTGCTGCTGATCGTGCAGAACGAGACGGACCGCGACGTCCGCTCGCGGCTGCACATCCTCCAGCCGCAGCGTCTGTTTGGCGGCCCTGCCTGCACGCTGACGGCCGACGCGATCGGCGCCCGCAGCCCGAAGGTGGAAGTGCCCGCCGATGAACTGCTCAAGCACGTGAACAGCGGCGAGTTCTCGGTCCGCGGCAAGAACACGGCCCTGTGGGACCAGGAGCTCGGCGACCAGGTGATCCACGCGGTCAACTCCACCCGCGTCGTCACCGGCGAGATCTACGGGCCGCTGCACGTCCCCGCGCACAGTTTCCGCATCCTCTATGGCGAATGTGACCCTGCGGCCGCCGGCGGCAGGGAAGGGGCAGCGCCGAAGAAGAAGTGATGACATGAAGAAGGAATAAAGACCGCTGAGCCTTCGGTCATTGTGACTTCGTCATTGCTTCGTCACTGCTCTCGCTACACCTTCACGATCAGCTTGCCGATGTTCTCGCCGCTGAAGAGGCCGATGAAGGCGCGTGGTGCGGAGGCGAGGCCCTCGACCACGCTCTCGCGGAACTTGACGCGGCCCGCCGACAGCCAGCCCGTCATGTCGCGAAGGAATTCGTCGCGGCGCCCGGCGTGATCGCCGACAATCATGCCCTGGATGAGCGCCCGCTTGATCAGCAGCGGCATGAGGTTCGGGCCGCCCGTCAGCTCCGTCGCGTTGTACTGGCTGATCATGCCCACCAGCGGGATGCGGGCCCCGATGTTGATCAGCCGCAGCACGGTCTGCAGCGTCTCGCCGCCGACGTTGTCGAAGTAGACGTCGATGCCGTCGGGGCACGTCTTGCGAAGGGCCCGCAGCAGCGGCTCCTTCTTGTAGTTGATGCACGCGTCGAAGCCGAGGTCCTCCGTGCACCAGCGACACTTCTCCTCGCTGCCGGCCAGGCCCACCACGCGGCAGCCCTTGATCTTCGCGATCTGCCCGGCCACGGAGCCCACCGCGCCGGCGGCCGCCGAGACCACCATTGTCTCGCCCGCCTTGGGCCGGCCAATGTCCAGCGTGGCCACGTACGCGGTCAGGCCGGGCATACCCAGCACGCCGAGGTAGTACGACAGCGGCCAACCCTGCGGGGTCGTCAGGCCCTGGCCTCGCGGCAGCTTTTGCAGGCCCGCGGGGGCCGAGGCGGCGTATTCCTGCCAGCCGTCGTAGCCCAGCACCACGTCGCCGGGTTGGAACTCGCCCGTCTGCGATTCGACCACCTCGCTGACCGTCGCGCCGCACATCACCGCGCCGATCTCCACCGGGTCGGCGTAGGACTTCATCGCGTTCATGCGGCCTCGCATGTAGGGGTCCAGCGAGAGGAACATCGTTCGCCGCAGCACCTCGCCCGCGGCGGTCGGGGGCAGCGGCTGCTCGACGAGCTGAAAGTTGTCCTCGGTCGGCAGGCCCATCGGCCTGGACTTGAGCCGCCACTGGCGGTTGACGCGGTCGGTCATTGGGGCTCCTTTCGGGTTGCGGATGAATTATAGCGTCCGGCTCTACTTCCGGGCGTTGATCCACAGGCGGTAGAAGAAGTTGTCGCGGATGAAGATGGCGCCGAGCGTCTCGTTGGGCCAAGGGTACGAGACCTCCTGATCGAGCAGTTGGCCGTCTTCGATGCGGGCCTTGATCTTGAGCAGGGGGATGCGGCCGACGTGGTAGTCGTGATTCCATTGCGGCGACTGCGGCGGGCTCAGAAGGATCACGCCCGTCTCGTACCGGGCGATGTGCTGCGGGTCCGTCGTGCCCGTCATGTACAGGTCGTACAGCGAGCCGGTGAAGATCATGTCGTTCTCGGCCGAGCCGTCCGGCTTCATCTCGGCGAAGGCGGTCATCTTGTTGTAGCGATACTGCGTGAGGTTGAGGCCCGGGAAGATCGACGCGATGAACTGCGGCGCGGCCCGCCCCTGCACGATGCCCTCCTTGGCGATGGTCACGCCGCCGCCGGCCGGGCGGATCTCGTGGTTGGGGTCGATCATGTTGGCCACCAGGTCCGTCATCGGCAGCTTCAGCGTCTGCTCCATGCTCAGCGAGCCCAGGATGGTGTTGCCCGGGAATACCCGCGAGATCTGCGGCTGGACGTTCGGCCGCGCCAGCACATCGGCCAGCGACGTGGTGATGGTGGCGGACGAAGGCTTGTCGTTGAGGTTGAATTCGATCCTCTTGTTGATCTCGCCGCCGTTGATGCCGGCAAAGAGCGAGGCCGCCACCCTGCCGTGATCGATCGTTGCAGTGGTCACGGCATAGCGGAGGTCGAAGATCTCGCTGCTGTGATCGTCGGGCACGCGGAGGCTGTCGGCCGAGAATCGGATCGTCACGTTCGCCTCGGCCAGCACGCGATGCATCTCGGCGATGGCCCGCGCAGCCATGGCCAGGCGCTCGCCGTCTTCGGCTGCGGCCGTGGCGGAGGGTGCGACGGGCCGGGTCGCAGGCTTGGACGTTGCCGCCTTGCCTCCGGCGAGCCAGTCGTTGATGTCCTGGGTGTCGATCGTGTCGGCCAGCACCTCGACCGCCCCGGTGGGACGCGTGAGCGGGTCGGCCACCTCGCCCAGGACGTGCAGCGTCGCGTCGCCCATGGCGATTGTCATGCCGTCGCTGCGGAGGCGGCCGATGCCGACATGGTTGGCGTCGATGTTCCAGAGGCGGCGGATTTCGGCGCTGCCGGTCAGCGAGACCCATCGGCCCTGCCACCAGCCGCCCAGGGCGGTGGCCTCGAATTTGGCCTCGGTGACTTCGCCGCCGTTGGCGTCCTGCCAGCGGACGTGGGCGAAGGCAGCGCCCTGCATGCCGTATGCGGCCAGCGGGCCCACGACGCGGCCCAGCAGCGAGGCGTCGTTCATCGACACCGACGCCTGAAGGGTCATCTCGCTCAGCGGCGCCGCCAGGTCGAAATCGACCCTGCAGTTGCCGTCGGCGATGACGTCGATCGACCGCCCGTCCTCGCCCAGGCGGGCGGCCAGCGTGTTCAGCTGCAGCCGCCACGGATCGGGGCGAAGCGTCATCTCCGCCCGCGCCCAGGCGGGCATCGTCACGGGCTTGGCCAGCGGGCCCGACAGCGTCATCGCGTTGGCGTCCAGCAGGCCGCGCACGAGGTAGTGCCCGTCGCGCAGTTCCACGGTCGTGCTGGTGGTGAAACCTCCGCCCAGCGACAGCGTCGTCGCCCCGTCGCCGGCGGCCCAGAAACCGCCTTGCAGCTTGAGGCCGCGGAGCATGGCATCGACTTCGGGCAGAAGCTGGCGAAGGGCTGCATCGAACTCGCCGTGCGTTCGCAGCGTGGCCTGGAATTCGCGCACCGGGCGGTCCAGCAGATCCTGCGCCACCGTCAGCGGCGCGGCGAGGCGGGCCTTTGCCGTCAGCGAAGCGCCGCAGGACGGCGCTTCGATCGCCACCGACCGCACGTCGGCGTGCAGGCCCATGTCGCTCGATTGCCAGAACTTGCCCTCCAACCGCAGCGAAGCCGGCAGGCCCGCGGGTTTGCGCCGCTCGCCGTGCGGGGAGGCCATCGCGAAGTCCATCGCGTTGGCATCCAAAGCGACGCTGCCTTCGAACGAGTCAGCCGTCCATACGCCGGTGGCCGAGGCGAGGAACCTGCCGCCCAGGCGGCACTGCGAGAGCGCCCGCGCCAAGGTCGGCGAATAATTGCCCAGGCTATTGGCGTCGCGGATCTCCAGCGACGCCTGCAGCCGCCCGGCCTCATTGCCCGGGGCCATGACCAGCGTCCCGCGGGCCTCGCCGCCGTTCCAGCGGTACGTGACATTCACATGATCGGCGGCAGGGTCGTTCGCATCGTGCGAGGCGACCAGTCGCACCGATGCCGGCTGGCCGGACCGTTTGCCGTTGTCGCCGATCATCAACATCAGGCCTTCGAGGTCGGCGTCGGCGGTGAAGACGCTGCCAGCGGCGTTGCCGCGAAGCGAATACTTGCCGTCGAGCCCGCCGCGAAGGATCGCCGCCGGCCGCGCCTGCGGGTGCAGCAGTTCCAGAAGCGATTCCACCTGCTCGACCTGAAAGCCGCCGCTGCCGAGGATGACCTCGTTGCTGCCGAGCCCCAGGCTGCCGTTGTATGCGTGCACGCGCCCGCCGCCCAGCGACAGGTACACGTCTACGTCGCGCAGGCGGGGCATGGCATTGGCCTCGTCCAGCTGGGCCGAGACCGCCAGCTTGAGTTCCTTGCCCTTGAGTTTCTGCACGTTGCCCACGCTGATGGCCGTGGCCGCGGGAATCGTCACGCCCACGCGCACGGCCGTGCCGTCGGTGTGGTCGATCGACCATCGCCCGCCAACCGTGCCGCTCATGTCCAGCCGCTTGAGGAGGTCCTTGCCCTGCGGCATTAGGTCGGCCAGCGAGGGCAGGTCCGTCACCTGCCACGCGCCGTCCCAATCCACATGGGCCAGGGCGCTCATCGCGTTGCGCATGAGGTCGGTCACGGCCGTCGCCGGCGTCACCGGCGCCCATCGTGACAGGATGCCGCGGATATTGCGGATATTTCCGCTGCCGCCGAGGGTGTTGCCGCCCAGCTGGACCCACTGGTTTCCCTCGGCGGTAAAGGTCCAGTTGTCCAGCTCCAGCGTGCCCGCCAGGCGGGCCTCCAGCGTGCGGCCGTGGGGCTTGAGGACGCGATCGCCCAGGGCGATCTGCGCCTCGGTGCCGCGGGCGGTCAGCGCCAGTTGCAGCACGTCGCGCTTTGCGACCTCCTGCGGCGACCGCTCGTCGACGGCCACGTCGAATTCCACCGGCCCCTCGACGGCGACCTCGCCCTGCGGCAGGCCCAGCAGCGCCGCAAGTTGCTGCGGCTGCACCTGTGCCGATAGTCGCAGCGATCGGATGCCCTCCCACAGGCCGGGCGTGTCCAGCAGCATCGATGCCTTCGCCTTCATGGAGATGCCCGGCAGGACGATCTGTGACGAGCGGATGTCCAGCTGCCCGCTGACGAAGTCGTACGCGGCGGCCGCGCGGATGGCGGCCTTGTCGATCACCGGCAGCGACGGGCCCTCGGCCGGCTGCACGTCCAGCTGGTTGACGGAGACGTCGAGCCCGAAGCGATCGATCTGACCCTGGCGGTTGGCCTGCAGTTCGACCGAGCCACTGCATCGCCCGCTGAACTTTCGCAGGCGCCCCAGCAGCGGCTCCAACTGCAGCTGTTGCAGGTCCACATCGAGGAACTTCAGGGAGGCCACGCCGGCCAGGTCGCCGTTATCATCGCCTTCGGAGAACTGCAGGCTGATGGGCGAGTCGCCGCCGTCCTGCTGCAGCGAACCGGACATCGTGATCTTGCCCACCGGGGCCAGGCGGCCGGACAGCACCTGCAGGTCGCTGACGGCCAGGTGCAGCGTGCGGTCGTGACGGGGCAGGCGGACGTCGACGGCGGCGTTGCGGACGCTGATGCGGCGGATGATCGTCTCGCTCTTGGGGCCGCGGTGGATGGCGTCGAGGTTGCAGTTGCCGTCATCGTCGAACCTCACGTGCAGCCGAGGGTGGTCGACCTCGATCCACTCCACGCGGTCGTACAGGGCGAATCGCACCGGCGAGAAGTCAATGCGGACGTGGCCGACGGTGGCGATCGGGCCGCTGCCGGGCTGGGTGGCAGGGCCGCCTGCGGGCTGCGAGGCGAGGGTGTTCGACGAGGAGGGCGCGGCCGGGGGGGAATCGATGACGAGATCTGCAATCTCGATGCCATCGCCCCAGCTGAGGTCGAAGCGCCCCAGGTGCACGGGCACGCCCAACTGCTGCGACATCTGCTTTTCGATGAGGCGGCCGACATACTGCTTCGGCAGCCACCACGGCAGCGTCACGTATCCCGCCGCCAGCACCAGCGCAAGGGCCGCCAGCCAGCGGCAGACGCGCTGCCACCACGGGCGCCGAACCTTGGGTTTGCTGGTCTTCTTCTCAGCCATAGGGGAGCCCCTATCTTATCGACCGCCGCGGCGAAAGTCGCAAGGAAAGAGGCGCAGAGGCCGAAGCGTCCAAAAGCAGGGCACCCTTTCGTTGGCCCCGGTGCATCCCCTATACTTTCCCGTCATGAAGAACTGGGAACTGGCGAAAACCTTCAGCAGCATGGCCGACCTCATGGAGATCCTGGGGGAGGATACGTTCCGCATCAACAGCTATCGCAATGCGGCCAGGGCGGTGGAGGATCTTGTCGCGGCCATCGAGGACGTGGCCGCTGCCGGCGGGCTCGAGGAGATCCCCGGCATCGGCAAGAGCACGGCCAAAAAGATTGAGGAGTTCCTCGCGACGGGCAAGATCGATCGTCACCAGGAACTGCTGGCCAAGGTGCCGCCCACGCTGCCGCAGCTGCTCGCCCTGCCGGGCATGGGGCCCAAGACCGCCCTGAAGCTGTGGAAGGAGGCCGACATTACGTCGGTGGCCGATCTCGAGCAGGCGATGGAGGCCAGCTCGCCCAAGCTTGCAGCCATCCACGGCCTGGGGCCAAAGAAGATGCGCCAGCTATGGGAGGGTATCGCGTTCGTGAAGAACGTCGGCGGGCGGATTCGACTTGGCGACGCGACGGCCGTGGCCGCCGAACTGTGCGGGGCTGTGCGCAAGCTGCCCGGGGCGCTGCGGGTCGAGCCCGCGGGCAGCCTGCGCCGCGGCAAGGACACCATCGGGGACGTCGACCTGCTATGCGCCGCTCCTGCGGCCGACGCCCCGGCCATCATCAAGGCCTTCGTCGAGGCCCGGCCGGTGCAGCGGGTCACCGCGGCGGGCAACACCAAGGCCAGCGTGGTGCTCGCCCGCGAGGTGCAGGCCGACCTCCGCGTCGTGGCGCCCGAAAGCTTCGGCGCCGCTCTCGCTTACTTCACCGGCTCGAAGGACCACAACATCAAGCTTCGCGAGATGGCTGTCAAGAAGGGCTGGAAGCTCAACGAGTATGGCCTGTTCGACGGCGACCGCGCCATCGCCGGCGCCGACGAAGAAAGCATTTACGAGGCCCTGGGCCTGCAGTTTGTGCCGCCCGAACTCCGCGAGAATCGCGGCGAGGTCGAGGCCGCGTCTAAGCATGCGCTGCCCTCGCTGGTCGAGGTGGCCGATATCCGCGGCGACCTGCACATGCACACCGACGGCTCGGACGGGGCCAACACCATCGAAGAGATGATCGACGCCTGCCGCAAACGCGGCTACCGGTACATGGCCATCTGCGACCACTCCAAGACGCAGGTGCAGGCGAACGGCTTGGACGAGAAGCGGCTGGCCCAGCACGTCGCCGCCATCCGCGTGGCGGCCAAGAAGCACAAGGATATCCTGGTGCTGGCTGGCATCGAGGTGGATATCCTCAAGGACGGGCGGCTGGATTTCGAGAACGACGTGTTGGCCGAGCTTGATTTCGTCACCGCTTCCTGCCACTCGGCCCTGACGATGGGGCGCGAGGAGGCCACGCCACGGCTGATCCGCGCGATCGAGAACCCGCTGGTGCGGTGCATCGCGCATCCGACGGCGCGGGTGATCAACTCGCGGCCGGGGATGGAGATCGACATCGACCGGATCGCCGCGGCTGCGGCGGCGAACGACGTGGCGCTGGAGATCAACTCCAACTTCATGCGGCTGGACCTCCGCGACGTGCACGTGCACGCGGCGATCAAGCATGGCGCCCGCATCGCCATCAACACCGACGCCCACAGTGCCGATGAACTGGCGATGATCCGCTACGGCGTGCTCACCGCCCGCCGCGGCTGGGCCACCGCCGCCGACGTCATGAACGCGCTGCCGGTGGAGAAGATCAAAGAGTGGGTCGTGCGGAAGTAGGGGAAAGGTCGTAGGTCGTAGGTCAGAGGTCGTAGGGAGGGGCCGACCACGATTACAGTCGTTTTTCCTCGCTAGGCGGCTCTTGCGTGCTCGCTCCTACGTTGCTCCCACCAGCCCTTATCTTCAACTGACCTGTTTTACCCAGCAGCACACGAGCCCCAGTAATGACCATCGCCGCAGAAAGGATACTGCCCCCAACGAAAATGACGACATCCCAATGCGCACGGTACTGAATGGGGATGAACCAGTTCCTGTATCGGTCCGGGTACATCATGCTCAGATACTGCCCCGTCAGAAGCTGCCTAACCCCTTCAATGGCCTCTGCAATGGCGATCCAAAGCATTGGAGCGCCAATCAGCATCGCAAGGAAGCCCGTCTTTTTCGTCCAAGCGGGGCGCCAGAGGCACCCACATACACAACAGCGACGAT
This sequence comes from uncultured Planctomycetaceae bacterium, assembly GCA_964616985.1. Classification (GTDB taxonomy): domain Bacteria; phylum Planctomycetota; class Phycisphaerae; order SM23-33; family SM23-33; genus CAZTVF01. The sequence goes on along the minus strand of CAZTVF010000068.1, from coordinate 1,999 downwards.
CGCCATGTGGGTAGACACTGAACGGGGTTGATGCCACCACTTTGACATCCCGCGAGCCGCAGGAGGGACATGGATTCATCTGGCGCTTCAAACGTCGCCTCGTCTTTCCCTACGACCTCGGACCTATGACCTACGACGCTCGCCTACCTATTGAGGTATTCGAACGCGTTCTTGAAGAAGATCGTGCCGTCGGCGCGGCTGAGCTTCTCGCGCGTCCAGCGGGGGTGCTGGGTGATGTCGACGAAACGCTCGGGGTGGGGCATGAGGCCCATGACGCGGCCGGTGGGGTCGCACAGGGCGGCGATGTCGTCCACGCTGCCGTTGGGGTTGACGGGGAAGGGGCCGGCGTTGCCGTCGGCGTCGACGTAACGCAGTGCGACCTGGTCGTTCTGCTGGAGCGTCTGGAGGATCGCCGGCTCGCGCGGGATGAACTTGCCTTCGCCATGGGCGATCGGCAGCGTGATCCGCTCGCCGGAGCGGATGAAGACGCACTTGTTGCTGGTGGCCTGGAGGTGGACCCAGCGGTCTTCGAAGCGGCCGCAATCGTTCCATGCCAGCGTCGCGTCGCGGTGGGCCTCATCGGCCGACACGCGGGCCCACGGCAGCAGGCCGGCCTTGATCATGATCTGGAAGCCGTTGCAGATGCCCAGGATCAGCTTGCCGTCGGCGATGAACTGGTTGAGCGGTTCGGCCAGGCGGTGGAGCATCTGGTTGGCGAGGATCTTGCCGGCGGCGACGTCGTCGCCGTAGCTGAAGCCGCCCGGGAGCACCAGGAACTGGTAGTCCTTCAGGGCGGCGGGGTTCTCCATGAGCCGGAACACGTGCACGCGGTCGGCCTCGAAGCCCGCCAGTTTGAGGGCGTGCTCCGTCTCCATGTCACAGTTGGTCCCAGCCGCTCGCAGTACGATCGCTTTCGGTGTTGCCATCGGTCTATTCTTTCACCACAAAGGTCACAAAGAGCACAAAGAAGAAATCAATCCACAATACGACAGATACCATCTTTCATGAGGGCCGCATGGAAGTTCATCAGCAGTCCCAGCCGGTGCTTCGTGCTCTTAAGATAGCTGATCAACTGGGCCTCATGGATCGGCAGAATCTGATCGACTGCCTTCAACTCAATGATTATGCCAGGTTCGACAAACGGGTCCAGACGTTGCCCGTTTACCCGCCGCCGACGAGCGTCACGATCTCGAGCGTGTCCTTGTCGGCCAGGATGGTCTGACTGAACTTGGCGCGGGGCAGGAGCTGGCGGTTGAGCTCGATGGCTACGCGTCGCGAGTCGAGGCGCAGCGACTCCAGCAAAGCCGCCACCGTGGTGCCGCTGTTCTCCTGCCACTCGCCGTTGATCATGATCTGCATCGGGTGCTTCCTTAAGTCCGTTGATTATAACGGGGCGACGCGGTGACGGAAAGGGCGGATGCCGCGAACTCGTCGGCGCTAGATCGATCGGTCGATCTCCCGGTCTTCCTGATGGAAATCGGTCGATCCTTCCGCTAAGCTTTCCAAGCTCATAAGAAAGGAATAATCATGATTCAACTGTATTGGAAGAATGCGTCGTCGGCCGTCGTGGGGGATGATCACGGCGTGACGCCGGCGGACCTGGCAAATATCGAGCACAAGGTGATGGCCGCCCACACGGCGGTGCAGCAGCAGATCGGCGAAGGCAAGCTGGGCTACGCGGCCCTGCCGACGCACCCGACCTATCCCGGCCAGGTCAAGGCCATGGTCGAGAAGTACAAGCCCCAGACCACCGACCTGATCGTGCTGGGCATTGGTGGCAGCGCCCTGGGCAACATTGCCCTGCAGGCCGCTCTGAACCCGGCGACCTACAACCTCATCTCCGACCGCAAACGCGGCGGGCCGCGACTGTTCGTGCTGGACAACGTCGACCCCTGCCTGGTGGGCGACACGCTGGACCTGCTGGGCCGCCGCCTCAAGACCACGCTGGTCAACGTCATCTCCAAGAGCGGCGAGACGGCCGAGACCGCCAGCCAGTTCA
>CAZTVF010000067.1:0-29497 GCA_964616985.1 uncultured Planctomycetaceae bacterium | reverse complement strand
GATTACGCGCCGATTATCCCCCCGAGGTGGGCCCGTTTTGCTCGCCGATTACCAGACATCCTCGCCCTATCTGATCCCCCGTATTACACGGCCTGTCCGAACCCGTTTATTGAAGACTTCATCGCCCACTACGGCACCGCCTACGATCCCAAACACGATAACTACCACCGCGAACCTCTTGCTGCGGACGTTAGCGAAGGCAAAGGCGATCCCATCTACAATGCTCATACGTACCATACGAAGGTTCCGCACCGAGCCATCATGCGATACATCCTTCACTACACACAATCGCGGCTCGTTCTGCACGGAGTTGAAGTCGGCGACAGTGCTGATCGTTGGGGCGGGAGCGTTAGGTTCTACCGTGGCCGAAATGCTTGTGCGAGGGGGCGTTCGGAACGTCATGATCGTCGATGGCGACGGCCTGGTGGGCGGCAACCTCGTACGACATACGCTTCTGTTGACTGACGTAGACCAGAACAAAGCCGTAGGTGTGGCAAAGAGGCTCACACTGGCGAACCCGCATCGGGCAATGGATTTCCGCTGCCAACGGACCTTCTTCACGCACTCCGAGCTAACGCTTTTGTGCGTCGGCAAGGAGATGGCCCATGTGAAATGTCTGCCCAAATCCGATACGATGCGAACGTGGATTGGGACGATATCTCCGTGGACAACTGGTTCGGCCTGGCAACACAGACCCTGGCCCTCGTCAAGGCCCAATGCCGCTGCTGAGCCACGCCCAGAATCCCCCAGGATGCCGCAGGAACGGCTCAGAGGCCCTTGCCCTCCCTCGGCACCAATAACGCCTCTGGCATTAATTCTGCAATAACCTGATGCTATTTATAGAATTCCAGAGCCAGGTGGCGAGCCAGACAGAGGCTCCGCTGCGACCGACGAGCCAAAAGAGCCGTCCTGGGCATAGGAACTGACCGATACATCAGCACTGCATCAAGTTGAACCCATTGCCGTCAAAAGCTGTTCTTCAAAGAGATTGGATTCACCCTCCACAACACCATCATCTTGGCGAGACGCGGAATGCGTGTCCCTTCTTGGAAACGTTATGGGACCACGCCTGAATATGCCTTCGTCCTGTCGAAGGGTAGGCCACTGACGGTGAATCTCATCCGTGACCATGAAAACAAGACAGGTGGCTCGCTATGCAAATCAAAGACACGGTGCAGGGATGGCAGCTTCAGCCCAGGCAGGTTCACTGTCGTGAAGGATTGGGGCGTCCGTCCCCCCGTATGGGAATATGCCGTCGGCTCCAATGTCTCGACTACCGACACAGAGGCATTCAAACATCCTGCCCTCATGTCTGAGCAGATTGCCCGAGATTTGATTGTGTCCTACTCCAACGAGGGTGACCTGGTGTTTGACCCCATGGCTGGAAGCGGCACGACTCTAAAGATGGCTCTGCTTCTGGGCAGGCATTACCTCGGCATGGAAATCTTCGCCCCTTATTGCGAAATCGCTCGAACGCGGCTTCGTGACACCGAGCGACGGATGCTAGAGCAGGCGTTGGCAAAGCGGGCGGGATAACAGTGTCCCCTAAGAATTGATTCAACTTACATGTGCCAAATCGGCAGTAGAGTCTGAATAGGCCCGTCACTGCCACGAGCATTGTCAGTGCGTGAAATAGATGGAACGGACAGGACTGCACCAATGAGTGACAAACGCAGACGTAACTTGGAGCGACGACGGCGAAGACAGAACCGCGAACATCGCAAGGAGACTACAAACATGCAACACGCATCAGCCCGAGACGAGACAGGACATGGAGTCATCAGCATCCGCAACGACGGCCAGAAGATAGTGAGAACGAACTATTGGGAAACAGACTACGCCAAGAAGGGCATCGTCTACTTCTCGGTAAATGCAGGAGCACTGCGAATGCTCTTGCCAGATAGGAGTGATGCTGACCTGCTGAAAGCCGTGACCCAGGCAAAGTATGTCATCCTGTCGCGTGACATGCGGGGTCAATCCTACGAAGTGCTGCTTGAAGATGAGTCGTCATCACCGTATGCCATCCAAAGCCCTATTGGAGCGTGGGACCGTCTCTTGCCGACGACCGAGGACGGCAGAGAAGGAATACCGTTTCTTGTGTACACGAAAGGTTCCTTGCTGTTGACGCTGACGGCGAAGTTCCGTGTTGTGCCACACTTACCGTGCGGCAAAAGATGGAATCAGGACGAAGTGACCCGACGTTCATCTAAGACGAATTCGTTGATTGACTCGACGCTTGGGCCGATGAACGACGCGGAAAAAGTGTATCACACTACGCTGCCTTCGGAGTTGCAGCGGTGGTACTGCTATCCACGGGATGGAGGCCACTGCATCTTGTGCATCTTGAAAACGCACTTTCATCCTGAGCAGGCTGATTGGGACGAGAAGGACTGGCCTGTGCCTGTGCCCGTGAGGACGGTTCTTCGTGGTTACTCAATCAGAGATGGTTTCGTCATCGTGGATGTGCCCTACGACAGTTTCCTGGGGGTGCGTCCCCCCGAAGAAGACAGGGAGTGGTGAGGGCGAGCATGGTCGTGAATACTGACGCCCTGTCCACGGTTCAGCCGTGGACGATCTATGCGAGGTTCCGAAATAATCGACTCGTTGGAAGCATCGGAGCAGCTTTCGCTGCCCACCCCGCCAATCATCTTCCGCGAGTCCAACTGCCCAATGGGCATGAGGACTCGTATGCTCAGTTCAGAAAACACCCCCGAAACCCCTGTGGTTCAAGCTGAACCCGCTCCACCCAAACCCAGAGCCGAAAGAAAGGCTCGGGGTCGCGGACGGGATGGGTCGGTAATGATTTGTACTGGGAAGCACATGAGCACCATCACGACAGCCCCGACGCTCGCCGAAGCCGAAGAAGCCGTCGCCGAAGTCGGGCAGGTTCCTTTGGAATGGCCTCCCCGCCCGCAGACATTTGGCGACCTGATGACTCCCGTCGAGGCCGCCCAGTACCTGCGGCTCGACGAAACGGGCACCCACACGCCGAAGTCGGCCCTCCGAGTCCTGAACTACTGGCGGGACCATGGCGAACTGCGGGCGACCCGCTACGTCCATCACGTCTGGTTCAGGCGGGTGGAGCTTGACCGTTTTCTTGAGCAGAAGACGGAGGACTGAACATGGGAACCACCAAAGTCGGCGTCTACCGCAAGTACCATGGCTCCGTGCCCAAGGATGGGAAGGGCAAGCCGCTGCCGAAATCAGTCTGGCAGGACAAGCGAACCTTCACTTGGTCCGTGCGATGGTTCGGAGATGAAGGCCGTCGCTACAGCAAGAGCTTCGACACTCGAAAACACGCTGAACGGTTCGCCGAGAAGATGCAGCAGGAAGTTCGCCACGGTGCCGCCGATCCGCCCGACGAGATCACCTTGGAGGAGTTCATCAAGGAACACGGCAAGGTCATGGAAGGGCAGGTCGCCGAAGCCAGTCTTTACGACCAGATGCGGGCCTTGGGCATGTTCATGGCCCACGTCGGCAGGCACGTCCGTCTGAGCAATTTGCGGCCACGGGATGCCGAGTCGTTCATCTCGTCCCGCCTCAAGAGAGTGGCCATCGGAACCGTGAACAAGGACATCAGGACGTTGAAGGCCGTCTTCAACGTGGCCATCGAACGGCGGAAGTATCTCCGTGTAGGCCAGAACCCCTTCGCCGCCATCAAGGAACGGAAGCAGGCAGCGAAGGCCGTCCGCTACGTCACCCACGACGAATTCCAGACGCTGATGGAGACGGCCTCTACGACATGGTGGAAGGCCCTTCTGTCGATGCTCTACAGCACGGCTGGACGGCTGGGCGAAATCATGAACCTGACGTGGGCCGACGTGGATTTCGACGGCAGCCAAATCCGCATCATCACGAAGGACGCTTCACAGAGCTTGTTCGAGTGGGAGCCGAAAGACCACGAAGCTCGCATCCTGTCCGTCCCGTCCGACGCCATGAAACTGCTGGCCAACCTTCGGGCAGAGGCGTCGGGCAACTGCCCCTACGTGTTCATCCCTGAGTCGCGGTGGGAATACGTGAAGAAGGAACTTAAGGCGAAGACGTGGGAGCGGGGCAAGTCGGTGATGAACAACCTGAACCGAGACTTCGGGCGGCTACGGGAAAGGGCTGGCGTGGCCCATCTGACCTTCCACGACTTCCGCCGCACCTGCATCACGAATTGGGCGAGGAAAATCCCTGCCCACGTCGTGAAGACGCTGGCGGGCCACAGCGACATCAAGACCACGCTGAAATACTACGTGTCCATCCAGCAGGCCGACCTCGACGACGCTCGGCGGGTGCAGGAAGAAATCCTGCGAGGCACCCCGACTGACCCAAAACTGACCCAAAAGGGTCAAAACGGGGGTGGCGGCGAGCCTGCCGCCGCCTGATGCCTATGAAAAAACCCCTGAAAATCAGGGGTTTTCATTCATGGGCCCTCAAGGATTCGAACCTTGGACCAAGGGATTATGAGTCCCCTGCTCTAACCGCTGAGCTAAGGGCCCGCGTTCGTTGTAGGATAATGGCGAGTGATGGCAAACGCCAGCATTTACAGGGGTTTCCGAAGCACTGTCTTTCTTCGCCCGGGTGCGGCGGTGTTGGCGGATGATGGCGAGCTTTGGCGTTTCGGGGTCCTTGCGCGCTAACAAAAGCGCTAACAATGGATCGTCGCCGGCGGCGGCATTATCTGTGCCGGTCGCCTTCTCCGATTCGAGCGGGGGCGTTGCGGGCGTCATCGTCGGCAGGCGGTCCAGGGCGGCGCGGTCATCACCGATCAGCGTGTGCGTGTAGTGGTCCATCGTCAAGGTGATGGTGCTGTGCCTCGCGAGGCTCTTGGCCACGGCGCGGTCGCTGCCGTCGATGGTCATCGATTCAAGGCGGTACCCGTCGCCCGTCTTGGCGTTGCCTTGCTGCCACGTCCATGCGGCGCCCTTCTTGGCCGCGTCGATCAGGCGGGTGAGTTCATCGTCGGTGAATGCGCGGCGAACGTGCTGGCGGTCGGCCTTGGCGTTCAGTTTGGCGACCTGCATCATCGGATCGGTACGCGTTCGCTCGTTGCGGAACATCCATCGTGTGAAGCTCTTGAGGGCCGTAAGTCTCGCGTTGATCGCCCGGGCATGCCGGCCCTCGCGTTTCAGGTCGGCCACATGCGCCGACACCTTCGCGCCGTCCAAGTCGCTGGCCGTTTCGATGCCGCACGTATCCAGCATCGCCGCAATGAACCGTTCTGTGCGAGTGATGTGGTTCTCTGTACCGCCTTTGCCTCGCATGGCTGCGATGAAGTCGGCCAAGTGTCCACCGGTCACCTTGCCGTTGGCATCCTTCTCAACAAGCGGCCTGTCCTCGCTCTTTCCCAGACGCTCCGCCCGCTGGTCGATGGCCCCTCGGCGGATCTGCCGGGCCTCGTCCTCCAACTTGCGGGCAACTGCCTGCGTTGCCTTGTAATCCTTGCAGCCGGCGACCGTCTTACGAACGTGGGGCCGCGGCGAATAGGTGATGTACCAGCAATCACTCCCGATGCGTTTGTAGATGCTCGCCATGGTTCACCTGTCATTCTTGATCTTGGCAACGGGCTTCAATTCCAACTCCAGCAGGTCGGCCAAACGGTCCAGTGTGCTCAGTTCAAGGCCGCACGTGCCGGCCATGAATCGCGACATCATGGCTTGGTCAATGCCGGTCATCATGCATATCCGATAGCGGCTCAAGCCGCATGCATCGACGGCCTTTCTTATCTGATCGCTCAGTTTCGCTCGTTTATGACTCATCGGCAGCATTCTATGCGGTACTTGCGATTGCGTCAAGCATAAACCGACCTTCGCTGCGAATTCTCTCTTCCTTCTCCTAGCAGGCCTCGCCTGGGTCGAACCGTGTTGACTCAGGCCTGAACTTAAAGGTGATCGAGCCCGGAAGGTGTCCGGTTGCGTTCGGCCAAGGGGTAACAGCGCCATCTCGGGCCTTTGCCACCTTCCCCCAAATGGTGACTCGCCCATCCGCCGTGTTCCATGATTGCCCGGGACGGTGAAGCAGAATGATGACATTGGCGTGGTTCTCGATGTCGCCGCTCTCCTTGAGGTCGTGCAGGCTCGGGGGCCGCTCGTCACTGGCCTCCTTGACGCCGGCTCGATTCAACTGCGACAACAACAGCACAGGGCAGCCGGCGGCCGAAGCCCACTGCTTGCACGCCCACGCGATCGCGCCGATCTGCTGGGCCCTAGTGTCGCCTTCATGAGGCTTCATGAGCTGCAGATAGTCCACGACGATGAGCGACAGCGGTCGTCGCCACTTGCTTACGAGATATCGCGACCGGACGGCAAGCTCGGAGATGGTGGCGGGCTGGTCATAGATCGCCAGTCGCCAATGTTGGATCTCCGCTGCGGCCTGATCTCGTCTGACCTTCTCCGCGTCTGTAAGCTCCCCCCTTCGCAGTCGCGAGCCGTCCAGGTCGGCCACGATTTGCAGGAGCCTGAACCCGACCGACCGGCGGGGCATTTCGGCCGAAGCGATGAATACCGCCCCGTCGTTCCGGCATACGTTGATGGCGATGCGCTGGGCGAATGCTGATTTTCCGCCTGATGTCTTGACTCCCAAGACAACCAAATCACCAGGCTGGAAGCAGCCGGTGGCTTGGTCGAGCATGTCAAAGCCGGTGGCGAGTCCTGGCGGGATCTCGCCGGCGGCGACCTTCTCGCTATGCCGGATTGCGTCATCGACGGTGTCGCCAGCGATGCTAAGCGGATCGTCCGCGCCGTCTCCGGTCGAAAGCGAGCACAACCGGGTCTGTGCTTTCTCGATGATCTCCGCTGGCGTGCTCTCTGGCTCGTAGGCTTCTCGGTGCAGGTCGGCGCCCAGCAGCACGAGCGACCGCTTGCGGCTCAATTCCACCAGGCGGGCCGTATAGTGGCCGTCGTCGAGGGTGTCAAATCCGTAGTTCTCGGCGAGGTTGGTGATGTACTCGGGACCGCCAAGCGGTTCGAGCCGGTCCAGCCGGCGAAGCTCCGCAGCGATGGCAGCAAGCTCGATGGGCTTCCCCGCCGCCAACATGTCGCACAGGACGCGGTACAACTCGGCATGGGCGGGCGTGTAGAAGTCCTCGGGCTTCACGCGATCGGTGATTGATGCGAGGGCCTGCTCGCCCTTCCCCATGCGGCCGCCGATGATAATTCCCAAGACATGCTTTTCGATGGTGATGTCGCAAGGGGGTACGCGGTCTGCTTGGGTAATCATCATGCTCCTCCTGTCATAGATGCGTTTTGGGCCTTCCTCTTCCACATCGCGATCGCTTGGGCCTCGCCATCGTTCGGCCTGGCGATGGCCTGTTGGCGGTTGACGATTGTGGCCCACGAGGTGCATAGCCCTTTGATGGTCATGGCCGCCCGCTGGCAATACTGTCCCCTTGCCCACTCCACCCCAGCGACAGCCGCGAATCGCTCCGGGGTATCGTTGTGTCCCTTGCGCCATTTGGCAAGCTGAACGAAGTCTGCCTTCGTCCAGATGTACGGCTCGGTGGTGAAGAAGGCGTCATAGGCAGCCTTGAACGCTTCGGCGTGAGGGTCCTGCTTGTGGGCCTCGGAGTCATTGGTCTTCGTGGTGGTCGTGCTGACCTCGGGATGGGTCTCGTTCAATTGGTCTGTCTGGTTATGCTCAGGTTTCTTGAGCGCTTCCGCTCCAGTTTCTTGATCGCTGGTACTGAAGTTTCTTGAGCGCCCTGTGTTGGCAGGCGATAAAGGTTCCTGATCGCTTTCCGACGCCAAACGGTAGTGATTGGATCTTCCGTCGCCCCGTCTCTCGACGACGATCAGCTTGGCCGCCTCCAGTTTGACGACATCCTCGATGACCGTTGGAATCGACATGCCGCTATCGCCAGCGAGGGTCCGCATGCCCGCCCATGTGACACCATTGTTGCCAATCCGATCCACAATAACGGCGTGCAGCACCTTGGCAGAAGCCGGGATATCCCTGCGAGCGGCAACTTCCTTGAATAGCTTGTAGAAGGTCCTATCCACGGCGTCCTCCTCGCGTTCGCCAGCGAAGGAATCGCCAGTAGACGGTCAAGAAGACGTGCAAAGGTAGGCAGGCCAGCAGCCGCCGGACCAAAGCACGGAATAACCGCACTTCCGCAGCATCTGCACGATCAGTCGGCCGATGGCGGGTTCGTCGTCCACCACCAGGATCGTGCCTTTGCCGGCGGTCAGCGGCGGGACCCCGGCATCGGCCAGGGGCGCCTCCTCGGCGGGGGCCACGCAGGGCAAGTAGATGTGGAACGACGTGCCCTGGCCCAGCTGGCTGCGGACGGAGATGCACCCGCCGCTTTGCCGCACGAAGCCGTGCACCATCGCCGTGCCTAGCCCCGTGCCCTGACCGACGGGCTTGGTGGTGAAGAAGGGGTCGAACACGTGCTGCAGCGTCTGCTCGTCCATGCCCACCCCGGTGTCGGTGATCGAGACCATGACATAGCGGCCGGGGGCGTCGCCCATGTAGTGGCGGACGAAATCCTCGTCCAGCTCCACGTTCGCCGTCTGGATCATGATCGTCCCGCCACGCGGCATGGCGTCGCGCGAATTGAACACCAGGTTCATCATGGCCTGCTGGAACTGCACCGCGTCCACCCGCACCGGTTCGAGGTCGCCGGCGGGCACGAATGTGAAGCGGATGTCCTCGCCCAGGAGTCGAAGGAGCGACTTGGCGAAGTCGTCCACCACCGTATCCAGGTTCACCACCTGCGGCCGCAGCACCTGCTGGCGGCTGAAGGCCAGGAGCTGCTGGGAGGTCTCGGCGGAGCGGTCGGCGGCCTGCAGGATCTGCTTGAGGCATTCCATGGCGTCGGGGTCGATGCCGCCCCGTCGCATGAGCCAATCAGCGTATCCCTTGATCACGGTGAGCTGGTTGCGGAAATCGTGGGCCACGCCTCCGGCCAGGCGGCCGACGGCTTCCATCTTCTGGGCCTGGCGAAGCTGGGCTTCGATCTGCCGGCGGGCCGTGACGTCGCGGGCGATGCTTGTCGTGCCGATCACCTCGCCGCGGTCGTCCAGCAGCGGGCCCTTCGAGACCTCGTAGATTGCCGTGCGGCCGTCGGGGGAAACCATGGTGCTTTCAAACGACATCGGCTTTCGCGACTGCATGACCTTCTGGTCCTCGGCGAGCAGGCGGCGGTGAATGTCGTGCGACAGGGACTCGGTCGCCATCGTGCCGACGACGTCCTTTTCCTCGCGAAGGAAGAAGCGGCACCACGCGGCGTTAGCGGCCAGGTAACGCCCCTGCGTGTCCTTGAGCCACGCCGGATCGGGAATGGTGTCGAGGATGGCCTTGGCCCGCCCTTGACTCTCCTGCAGGGCCTCCTCCATCCGCTTGCGATCGGTGATTTCGATGACGATGGCGCCGACGCCTTGGACGTCGCCGCTGGCGGCGAAGACGGGATAGAAGCTTTCGATCCAGCACCGCGGGCGTTTGGCGGCCGGGGGCGTACTCTCGATGATCTCCAGATTGAGGATCGCCTTGCCAGTCCGCAGCACCTCGTTCAGCGGCGGAAGAACGTTCGCCGCCAGCCAGGGCACGACCTCGCTGACCTCTCGGCCGACCGTGTCTGCGACGCTCACGCCGTTCATGTCGGCCAAGACGGGATTGATGTAGAGAAACCTCAGTTGGCGGTCAAGAAAGGCGATTCCAGCGGGAGCGTTTTCGAGGACGTCAATAATCGCTCCCGACAAGGGCGGCAGCCCGAACGTTGCACTATGCATAGGCGAATCTTCCTCCATGGCGGAGGCATCTTGTCATGGAGGGATGGCCTTGACAAGGCAAAAGTGATACGTGGCCCGTTTTTGCGCCGCTCCGGATGAGCGTTTCCCATCCATGTCCAAGCCGCAATCGAGCGAATCAAAAACTACGCCTCCAGTAGCGAGGCGGCGCCGGCCTGGACCTTGTTGAACGCACGGATGTACTGGTCGATCACGCGGCGGTGGAAGCGGTGGAAGTAGGGCGCCCAGAAGACGCGTGACGCGATGCCCTCCGACACTGGCAGGCTGCCGGGGCCCTGGCGGGTGTCGCGCGTGGCGTTGGCGATGACGGTGGGCTTGCCGTGGCCGTAGATGTCGGCCTTGTGGAACAGCGGGTGCAGGTGCAGGGGCCCGTTGGGGATGCCGGTGAGGCAGCGGCAGCCCTCGGCCGTCACGGCCTCGGCGAAGCGGCGGAAGGAGAGCCCGCCCAGGGCGGCCCCGTCGTAGAAGCCCACCGGGATGTACCACCCGCCCATCGTGGACCGCGAGCCCTTGACCGGCCGCTGGCCGCGAACGCCCGGCAGCGTCTCCACGCCGTCCCAGAAGTAGTTCATCGCCTTCTGGATCTCGGCCATCCGCCGGGGGTAGTGCTTCAACTGCACCAGGCCCATCGCGGCGCAGGTCTGATTCATGCGATGCTTCACGCCGCCCATGGGCAGGCCGGCGAACTGGCTCAGCCACGGGTCGGTGATGACGGGCGTGGTGGCCTTGGCCCAGCGGCTCTGGCCGGTCCGCTCGTAGAAGCCGAACGCCGTCGCCCGCTCCAGGATCGCCCGGTCGTTGGTTGCCAGCATGCCCGCCTCGCCCGTCGGCAGGGCCTTGCCAGACATCAGGCTGAAGCACGACACGTCGCCCAGTGCGCCGACCTTGCGGCCCTTGTACAGCCCCCCGTGGGCGTGGCTGCAGTCCTCGATCACGCGCAGCTTGTGCCGCCGCGCGACGCGGACGATCTTGTCCATCTCGGCCGGGTGGCCGTAGAGGTGCACCACGATAATCGCCTTGGTCCGCCGCGTGATGCGGTGCTCGATGTCGTCGGGGTCGATGCACAGCGTGTCGGGGTCGATGTCGGCGAACACCGGCGAGGCGCCCAGCGAGAGCGTGGGTGTGGCCGTGGCCCAGTAGGTGCACGTGGGGCAGATGACTTCATCGCCGACGCCGACGCCGCACGCCCACATCGCCCCCAGAATCGAGGCTGTGCCGTTGCAGTGGCCCAGGGCGTACTTCACGCCCAGCCATTTCGCGAAGGCCTGCTCGAATTCGACGGTGACGTTGTTGCCGCTCATGCTGCCCGTCCGCAGCACGCCCAGCACGGCCTGCTCGTCCTCCGTCGTGATGATGGGCCAGTGGAACGTATCCTTGGGATCGAGCGTGACGGACTTGGGCCCGCCGAGGATTGCCGGCTTGGGCGACCGCGCCATGGTGAGCTCCTTTTGCCGAATGGGCTCCGGGCCCGCGCCGCAAAGCGCGCCGCGCCCGGAACGGAAGAGACAACGAACCGCAATGCGTTTACTATATGCCGGTTCGCTGCGATTGGAAACGCCTTGGCCGGCAAAACGTTCCGGCCCCACCGGAGTCTCGATGTGAGCGTCGTCGTCAAGTTCATGATCGTCTCGGGCCTGATCGTGCTGGCCACCGCGTGCGGCTACCTCTGCCGCCGCCGCGGCTATGTCCCCCAGAAGGCGGCCGCTTCGCTGATGACGCTGGTGGTGGTGGGGGGCTTCACGGTGCTGGGTTTCCTGAGCGTGTGGAAACTACCCCTGCGGGGAACGGACTTCTGGCTGACGATGCTGGGCGTGGCGCACGTGATCGTGATGACGCTGATCGGCATGGCCGCCTCGCGCCTGCTGACGCCCGACGTGCCCCAGCGCGGCACGTTCGCGGTCACGGCCGGCTTCGGCAATAACGGCTTCACCATGGGCGGCTTCGTCGCCTACCTGCTGTGTCCCTCCATGGGCCTGGCGCCCGACATGGGCCTGGGCCTGGCCGCCATCTACACCATGATGGCCGTGCCGCTGACCGTGCTGTGGTTCTACCCGATCGCGCGTCACTTCAGCGGCGCCGCCGCCGGCAAGCCCCTGGGCCTGCTGATGCGGCAGAGCCTCCTGGACTGGCGGTCGCTGGGCCTGCCGGCGATCCTCATCGCGATCCTGCTGTCGGTGTGCAACGTGCCATACCCCGCGGCGATCGACCAGGCCCGCGTCACCGACATCCTCATCTTCGCCACGTCCGCGCTGGCCTATTTCGCCGTCGGGCTGCGGCTGGAGTTGTCCCGCATTGCGGCGATGGGCAGGATGATCGCCGCGCTGGGCATCCTGCGGTTCATCATCGGCCCCGCCGTCGCGCTGGGGCTGCTGGGGTTGGCTTCGCTGACCCCCTGGCCCGTCGAGCCCGTGCGCCAGAACATCTTCATGATCCTCACCGTCGTTCCCACCGCCGTCGTATCGGTCGCCGTCTGCAACATGTTCGACCTGCGCCCGCGCGAGGCCTCCGTCCTCTTCGTCGCCAACACGCTGCTGTATCTGCTCATCGTGCTGCCGATCCTCATCTGCATCTATCGTTGACGGCCACGATCTCTCGGCCCCTTCTGCCGGCCTTATCTGAAGTGGACCGTGTCGCTGGTGGTGTTGGGACGCTGACGCACCAGCGCCACCCCGGCGATGCAGGCGATCGATCCGGCCAGCGTCTGCAACACATCGCGCAGCGGCTACTTGTCCGTCCTGAAGGGCGAGGCGGGCAGGCCTTCCTTGTTGATGAGGTTGCAGGTCGGGTAGTCGGCGAAGGCGTAGCGGACGGCCTGCGGGGCGGGCACGTCCTTAGACCACACGACGATCTCGCTGCCCTCGATCTTCGCCTCGGCGGGGACGAGTTTCTTGTCCTCGCCGGCGATCATGAAGCCCGTCAGCTCATTGGCGTCGGAGGCGGCCAGCCCGCCGCCGACGTGGTCGAAGGCGAGGCGGATCTTGTCGCCCTCGACCTTCATCGACTTGTAGATCGGGCCGGAGTACACGAGCTGGCGGCCGTAGGCGATGTGCAGGGCCGACAGCGCCAGCCGCTCGCCGACGGCCTTCTTGTTGCGCGGGTGGATGTTGTTGGGTTCGCCTACGTCGATCGTGACGGCCAGGCCGACGTTCTCGGCCTTCGACGCCCGGAGTTGTGCATCGCGCAGCAGGGCCCAGTTGCCGGCGGGCACGTTGTCGGGGATGAAGCTGGCGAGCTGCACGATCAGGAAGGCCATCTTGGGGTTGTTGAACGCCCGCCTCCAGTCGGCGATCAGCAGGGCGAGCAGCTGGTCGTAGTCATTGGGGCGCCCGGTGTTGGCCTCGCCCTGGTACCACGCCACGCCGCGGATGGCGTACGGCAGCAGCGGCGCGACTTGCGCATTGTACGTGCCGCACGGGGGGTAGCCGTTGCCGATCAGGGGGCTGGCGGGCTGCGTCGGCGGGCGCTGCTTGTTGGCCTTGGCCTCGTTGGAGTCCTTGGCCCATTGGCCCATCGCTGCCTGGTAGCGGGCGAGGCTCTCATAGAACCTCTTCACGCCGGGGGAGTTGGGGTCGGCCGGGCCGCCGAACCGCTCGTGACCCTTGAAGGCCTCGGCGCTCATCCAGGTCTGGGCGGTCGTGCCGCCGGAGCTGGTGTCAATCAGGCCCACGGGCACGTTGAGGGCGTGCTGGATGTCGCGGCCCATGAAGTAGCCCACGGCCGAGATGGCCCCGACGGTCTTGGGCGTGCAGACGACCCATTGGCCTTGCGTGTCGTCCAGGGGCTCCGGCGACAGCCACATCCGCGCGACGAACAGGTGGATCAGCGGCTCGTTGGCTTCCTCGACGGCCTTCTTGCCGCCCAGCCAGCCCATCTGCGCCCTCATGTTGGACTGGCCCGAGCAGACCCACACCTCGCCCACCCGCACGTTGTGCAGGGTGCGGGTCTCGTTGGCCTCGATGACGACCTCGTGCGCGCCGCCGACCTGCAGGTTGTCGAAATGGACCCTCCAGCGGCCCTTGGCGTCGGCGGTGGCCCAGGCCGTCTTGCCCGCCAGAGTGACCGTCACCTTCTGCCCCGGCGCGGCCCAGCCCCAGATGGGGGCGTTGGCCTCGCGCTGCAGGACCATGTTGTCGCCGATGATGGCCGGCAGGCGGAGCTGCGCGGCCGCGGGGCCGGCGGAGATGGACAGACAGGCCAGAACGACAATCGACAGGGCATGACGCATGGCGACTCCTTTGTGTGTGCCACCAAGTTCAACCCGGCCCGGTCCTGTTTGTGGCGGGGCGGGGAGGTATACTATGGATAGTGGCTCCGCCGCGCCGCCGCAGGGGCGGCGCCCCGGGCGCTTCACGCACAACCAAGTGCAGAGGATGAGGGAGCACGGCAATGGTCAGATCCATTCTTATCGCAAGCCTGCTGGGGTTGTTGGTCCAGGCGGGCGGGTGTCTCAAGGTCGACGCCAGGGCGCCGCAGAGCTACCCGGGCATGGAAGCGCCTCCGGCGGCGTCGATTCCCGCCGCCGACCCCACCAGCAAGGCCGACCTCCTGCGGGAGAACCAGCAGCTTCGCGACCGCGTGGCCTACCTGGAATCTCGCAACACACGGTCGGCCAGCAAGAGCGGCAAGCTCGATACCGAGAAACAGGACCTCCGCAACGAGATGGACAAGGTCGCGGCCGAGCGCGATCGCTACCGCCGTGCGGCCAAGTGAGTCGGGAGAACACCATGAACAAGATCATCACATTCCTCTGTCTCCTGGCCGCGGGTTTCGTGCTGACCGGCTGCCTGAACGTCAACGCCGACGCCAGCGGCATGGGCAGCGGCGACAACGGCTCGCGCACGACGCCGCCGGATCCGGCGACCGATCCGCGCAGCGTGCAGGACCTCCAGGGCGAGAACGCCCAGCTTCGCACGCGGCTGGCCGACCTGGAGAAACAGAACGCCAACTGGGACACCACCATCCAGCGCCAGAAGAAAGAGATCGACGACCTCGAGGACCAGCTCAAGGCCCTCAAGAAGGATCGCGACAAGGCCAAGAAGGCGACGAAGGACTAGTGTCTGTGTATGGGTGCCGTGGGTTGCGAGGCCGTAATCGGCCGAGCAACCACGCCACGGCCACCAGGCAGCGTTGCGTGGTTGCTGCGCTACGTTCCGTAAACCACGGCCCCCATAGTTTCGATCTTGACGACACACTAGTGTCTTATCGCTCGTGGGTGGCGGCCTCCTCAGGCCGCTGCCCATAACGATTTTGGTCGGCTTGCCGTTCGGCGCTGAAGAAGCCCGGGGCGTCACCCAGATCAGACATCGCCGAACGACAAGCCCGCCTTCAAACGCACTTGCATGCTCCTTTGTGATAAACTATCCGCCATGTCCTGAAGGAGAGACACATCATGAAGATCGGTTTCGCGTCGCGCGAGTTCACGCCGGACCGTCCGGCCATGCTGCAGGGGCAGATGCACGTGCGGATCGCCACCGAGGCGATGGACCCGCTGACGGTGACGGCGATGGCCATCGAGAGCGACGACGGCCGCACCCAGGCCGTCATCGGCAGTTGCGACGCGACGGGGATCTCCAGCGGCCTGATGAGTGACGTTCGCCAGCGGGTGGGGCGGCGCCTGCCGGACCTGCCGCCCCAGCACGTGGTGCTGGTGGCGACGCACACGCACACGTCGCTGGTGAACGAGGAAGGCTGGTACCCGCCCAGCCCCGCGGGCGTCATGACGGCCCGGGAGTGCCAAGACCGCATGGCCGACGCTGCCGCTGAGGCCGTCGTCGCCGCGTGGCAGTCGCGGTCGCCGCATGCGGTCGGCCGCGCGTTCGGCTACGCGGTGGTCGGCCACAACCGTCGCGCGTCGTACGCCAACGGCTCGACCGAGATGTACGGCAACACGTCGCGGGGCGACTTCTCGCACATCGAAGGCTTCGAGGACCACAGCCTGGACATGCTCTTCGCCTGGGACGCCGGCGGCAAGCTGGCCGGGGCGATGCTCGCCATCCCGTGCCCCTCGCAGGCGGACGAGCACGCCACCAAGTTCTCGGCCGACTACTGGCACGACATCCGCCAGGAGCTTCGCCGCCGCCACGGCGGGCACCTGCAGGTGGTGGGCGTGTGCGCCGCCGCGGGCGACCAGTCGCCGCACCTGCTGGTGTACAAGGCCCAGGAGCAGGAGATGCTCCGCCGCCAGGGACGCACGCCGCGCCAGGAGATCGGCGTTCGCGTGGCCGACGCGGTGGACAAGGCCCTTGCGTGCACGAAGCCGCTGGCGGCCGAGACGCCGATGAGCGTCGTGACCCGCCACGTGGAACTGACGGCGCTGAAGATCGACCGCGCCCAGCGCGACGCCGCCGACGCGGCGCTCCAGGCGTACCGCGGCCCCAAGACCGACTGGTATCCCCGCCGCCAGCGCGAGGCGCTGGAGGCGTTCGACTCGGGCAAAGGGCTGCCACCGTTCGGGGTGGACCTCTTCGGCTTGCGGGTCGGCGACGCGGGGATGGTGTTCTGTCCCTTCGAGCTGTTCCTGGACTACAGCTTGCGGATCAAGACCCGCAGCCCGGCCGCCCAGACGGTGGTGGCGCAACTGGCGCCCGGCCACGGGTTGTACCTGCCCACGGCCCGCGCGGTCAGCGGCGGCAGCTACGGCGCCAACCCCGCCGTCTGCCAGGTCGGCCCCGAGGGCGGCGCCGAACTCGTCGACCACTCGCTGGCGATGCTGGGCGAGCTGTTCAAAGCGTAGCAGCGCCTATCGCATATTGTTCGGCAGGACGATGGTGGGGTCGCTGCGCAGCTGGGCCATCACGTGCTCGGCGGCGGCTCGGGCGTCGAGGAGGCGGAGGCTGCACTCGCCGAGGCGGCCCAGCGTCAGGGCGCCGGCGGCGACCAGGCCGCTCTCGAGGCTGGGGTACTGCGGCCAGGTGCTGGTGACGTGGTGGTGCAGGGAGACGGGGATGATCTCGCCGGCGGCGGTGATGCTGTACAGCTGCACCGGCTTGGGCGAGACCGCCCACGGCATGCCCGTCCACTCCTCGCACCCGTGGAAGAAGGTGCAGCATTCCAGCCCCGGGCCGATGATCAGGATCTTGCCGCCCCAGTCCCTCAGCCGCCCGTAGGGGCTGGTGGGCGAGCAGGGCGTGTGGTCGCGCTCGTGCCCGGCGACCAGCTGGGCCGCCCGCGGGCCGGTGGCGGCGATGCTGTGCGTGGGGTGCAGCCCGCGCACCACGCCGGGGCGCAGGCGAAAGACATTCGTCATCGCCCCCACGTTCGAGGGGCTCAGGACCTGGTGGAAGACCGGCTGCTCGGCATTCACGATCTTCCATGTGTGCGTCGGCAGGGCCAGCGTGCCGCGGGGGCCCACCGTCTCCAGCAGGGCGTCCAGCACCGTGTCGGCGCCGCCTTCCACCTCGCCCAGCTTGCGCAGGGCGCTGTGCACCAGCACCAGGTCCCCGGCGGCCAGGCCAAGCGAGCGAAACGCGGTCACGAGGTCATTCCTTGTCCACATGTCAGGCCTCCTGTTGACGGATCACGGCGGCGCCGGGGGTCCAGAGGATACGGTCGCACAGGCCGTCGCGGCCGGTGACGGTGATGGCCAGGCCCTCGCCGGCGGCCTCGCAGGCGACGCGGGCCAAGCCGTGCCCGGCGGCGTCGGCGGCGGGCTCGATGACGGCGGCGAAGTCGGCCGCCAGGCCGCTGCGGCTGAGCATCACTGCCGGGCAGCACCCCTTGCAGTCGGGGCCTGGTCCGGCGGCCGTCATCACGCCCGTGCCGCCAGCGGGGGCCGCGAGCATCTGGTCGCACAGCCCCGGGCCGCGGAAGGCGAAGCGGACGCCCGCGTCCGACGCGCCCGCCTGGGTGTCCTTGAGGAACTCCGCGCCATCGAAGCCGGCCGGCGCGGCGGCGGGCGCGAGGGGCAGGTCGCACGCGACGCCGGCGGCGAGGTGATGATAGCACCAGTCGAAGCGTCGCCTCCGGCCGTCGGTGACGGCGAGGCGATCGACGACCAGCAGGTATCGCGGCCAGAGCACCAGCAGGCGGCGGTGCGTCACGCCCGGGTACGCCTCGGTGCACGCGGCGGCGGCCGCAGCCCAGCCCTCGCCCTGGGCGAACAGTTCCAGCCGGCCGGTGGCCTCGGCGGCGCAGCGCCCGTCGACGACGACCGTGTTGTGGGCGATCGTCCCGCGGCACCATCGCTGGTGCAGGGGCAGGCTGTAGGACGAGGCCCGCCCCGGGTCGACGGCGATCTCCCGCCCGCGGCCGTAGAGGACGAAGCTCAACTTGTCGAAGTGCCCGTGCACGCCGCCCGGGGGCGAGAAGGTCATCAGGGCGGCCAGCCCTTGTTCGCCGCCGCTGCGCAGCACCGCGTGCCCGGCTGAGGGCAGGACGGCACTGGACGGCGCGGCGCGGTGGGTGGCGGGGCGGGCGGTGCGGCCCAGCAGTACGGTCTGCCAGCACGGCTGGTCGTCGGGCGGCAAGATCTCCGCCGCCGGCGAGTCGCCCCAGGCCCGCACGGCGCACTCGGCCGCGTCAGGGGCCAGCGCGTAGCCGGTGGAGGAGTCGCCCAGGCGAGGCAGCGAGCCATCGGGCATGCGGTACGCCTGAGGTGCGTCGAACATCTTCCGCAGCACGGGGTGGCCCCACAGGTCGATGCCGATCCGCCGGGCCGTCTCGGCCGTCAGCACCAGGGCCGAGACGGTGAACCAGTGATACGCCCACGAGCACTCGTACCAGACGCCCTCGGCGCTGACGGACTTGTGCATCTGGTCGAAGAAGCCCGAGTTCTGCTCGTTCAGCGCGCGGTTGACCCAGTCGGCCCGCCGGGCGGCGACGCCAGCGGCGATCAGCCCCGCGTCATGCCAGCTCTGCCAGTTGCTGATGTCTCCCCGCCACTGCGGCAGCGTCTCGACGATGGCGGCCAGCAGGTCCTGCTCGATGTGCGCCCGCTGGGGTGGCGTGAGGCAGGGGCTGTCGGCCACCAGGTCGTAGGCGGGGGCGATGTGCTGGGAGAGGTACATGAACTCCTCCAACGTGGTGGAGAAGATGTGGGCGGCGGTGTGGCTGAGGTGGGCGGCGTCGTGGCGCTCCCAGTCGTGCAGGGGCCATGCGCGGTAGCGGTCGGCGTAGGCCAGCAGCATGTCGCAGGCGTAACGGGCGTAGCGGTCGTCCTGGGTGATGGCCCAGGCCCAGGCGGCGTCCTCGGCGGCGACGAGGTTCTCGCCGTGATCGGCGATGTAGCCGATGCGGTCGTACAGCTCGCCGCGGTAGACCTTGCCGCACGCGGGGCAGCGGTGGTCGCGATGGTCCTCCTGCCGCTGCAGGGCGGTCTGGCAGTCGTTGCACTGGTACCAGGCGCGGCTCTCGGCCCCGGCGGGGGGGATGTTCAGCGGGCGGCCCAGACGGGCATCGGCCTTGGCGATCCGAGCGGCGACCCGAGCCGCGACGGGGCCCTGCCCGCGCCATGCGCGGCGGAGGTTCTGCAACTCCTCGGGGCTGCAGGCCACCGCGGGGCGGCGAAGGTCCTTCGGTATCTCATAAAGCGGCATGTGGTTCTCCTCGCCCGCCGCGGCCGCAGTCAATGCTCGTGCGCGATGGTGCGGGCGATGATGTGGTCCTGCTGGTCGTCGGAGAGGTCGACGAAGCGGGCGGAGTAGCCCCACACGCGGACCAGCAGGTCGGCGTGCTTCTCGGGGTGCAGCTTGGCGTCGCGCAGGGCGGCCACGTCGTAGATCGCCACGTTCATCACCGCCGCCTCCAGGTGCAGGGCGCCGCGGATGAGGTGGCGAAGCAGCTGCTGGCTATGCTCGTTGCGCGGGAACATATTGCGCGACAGCGATATATTGAAGATGCTCGTGCCGCACGCCTCGCCCAGCGGGGCCTTGGTGGCCGAGCGGATGACGGCCGTGGGCCCGCGGCGGGCGCGTCCGGGCGTGGGGGAGTAGTGCTCGCAGATGGGGTCCTTCCACCGCCGCCCGTCGGGCGTGGCGCCCACGATCTTGGCCTCGTCGTTGTACGTGTGGTTGAACAGGGCCGGCCAGATCGGCTTGCCCGTGGGCGTGGGGTGGGCCTTGACGCGGCGGCACATCCGCAGGGCGATGTCGGCCGCCAACTGGTCCACCTCGTCGAGGTTGTTGCCGAACTTGGGCGCCGCCAGCAGCCGCTGGCGCAGCGGCTCGTGCCCGACGAAGTCGGCCGCCAGGGCGGCCAGCAGCTGGGCCGGCGTGCAGAAACGCTGCTCGAACACGACCTCGCGGATGGCGGCCAGGGCGTCGGCCACAGTAGGGATCGAGCCGCCGAAGAAGACCCAGCACGGGACGGTCCACCCGCCGCGGTACAGATCGACGCCCGTCGACAGCACCGGCCCGAAGGTGCCCGCGACGAAGGGCGAGCAGACCGCGTTCTCTCGCAGCCAGTTCATCCCGCCGCACATGTTGTTGAGGTGGCGATCCACTTGGTGGAGGTACTGGCGGAGGAAGGCCTCGTAGACTTCCTCGAATGAGGTCATCCGCGTGAAGTCGCCGCTTTGGAAGCCCACCTCGCAGCTGCTGTTGAGCTTGCGGCCGGTCTCGGTCCGCTGCCAGTACTTGCCGAAGGGCTCCCCGGGCAGCGTGTTGGGCTGGCCGTTGAACAGCATCAGCTCCAGCGACTTGACGGCCTCGACCATGCCCAGGTCGATGCCGCTTTCGCCGTCGATGATGACCTCGCTGCAGCCGTCGTTGGCGTAGTTGCGGGCCTGGGGCAGGGGGACGCCGGCGGCCACCAGCGAGGGGATGATCATCTCGTCGTTGTAGATCGTGCCCTGCCCGTGGCCCAGGAGCTGGACGGCGGTGAGCTTGTCCAGCAGGGGCGGCGGCGCGCGGTGGTGCAGGCGGACGTTGAGGTGGGGCTCGGTGTCGCCGACGGCCAGGGCCGCGTCCATCATCAGGAAGGTCAGGTCGTTGGTGGCGTCGTTGCCATCGGCGTCCTGGCCGCCGAGCATGAGGTTGCGCAGCGTGTCGCCGCGGCCGGGGCGGTTGAACGCGCGCCACAGTTCGCACAGCAGTTCGAAGGCCTCGTGGGGGCCGATCGTCCCCGCGTCGCGCTGGGCGCGGTAGTACGGCCAGAGGTGCTGGTCGAGGCGGCCGATCGTGCCGTGCCCTCGCATGCACCAGGCGAACCAGAACAGTTGCACCGCCTGGTGGAAGGTCTGCGGGGCACCCTGGCCCAGGGCGCGGCAGCAGGCGGCGATGCGCTGGAGGCGGATGTCGGGCTTGGCGGCGGCCTGGCGGTCGGCCTCGGCGGCGTGGGCGAGGCAGAACTCGCGGGCCGCGCGGTGGCAGCGGGCGACGGCCTGGAGGTAGTTCGCCGCTTCGCCCTGGCACTGGGCGGCGTTGGCGGTGGCCTGGGCCTCGATCCCCGCGAAGCCCAGGCGCAGCAGCGTGGGCACGTTCATGGGGAAGTGCAGGTTGTCCATGCCGGTGATGAGCCGCTCGGTGCGATGGCCCGCCGGCGCGGTGCGGTTGAGGTACTCGCCCCCGGCCAGCAGCCCCTGCGGCGGGACGTACGCCCCGGAGCCCTGCAGCATCAGGACGAAGTCCTCGGCGTACGCGGTGGCCGCCGCGATCCGCTTATCGACAATAGAATCTGTCACGCAATCCTTCTTTCGAGAAGCGGGGAATTATCCCCTTCGCCTCCAACGAGGGTCAATCGGCAATTATACCCGCGGCTGCATCTCATGCGCCAGGCGGGCAAGGTCCCGGGCGTGGGCCCGAAAGTGCGGCAGCAGGCGGGCGTACGCCGCGACCCCCTCGGCCGTGGGCTGCGCGGACGCCTGCTCCTGATGAATGGCGTCGATGGGCGTGAAGTCCTTCCACAGCCCGGTGCCCACGGCGGCGACGGCGGCGGCGCCCAGGGCCGCCGCCTGCTGGTCCACGTTGGTCTTGACCACGGGGCGGGCATACACGTCGGCGAGGATCTGCCGCCACAGCGGGCTCTTGCTGCCCCCGCCGACGACGATCATGGTCTCGTCCAGCCGCGTCAGCTTGCCCAGCTCGTCCATCGCGCTGCGCAGGCCCAGGGCGATGCCCTCGATGCACGCGCGGAGGATGTCGTGGCGGTCGTGGCCCAGGTCCAGCCCCGCCATCGCCCCGCGGACCAGCGGGCTGTCGTCGAGGCTGCTGCCGCCGGCCAGGCTGGGGTTGAACAGTAGCCCCTTGGCCCCTACGGGCGACTGGGCCGCCTCGGCCGTCATCAGGTCGTACACGTCCGTGCCCTCGGCGGCCGCCCGGGCCGACAGGTCGCGGCAGAAGTGATCGCGCACCCAGCGGAAGGTCGTCCCGGCCGAGAAGATCGCGGTGGCCGACGCGAAGTATCCCTTCACCACGTGGGCGAAGACGTAGGGCTTGGAGCGGTCGTCCAGCAGGGGCTTTTTGGAGCAGACGGCGATCCAACTGGAGGAGCCCAGCGAGTTGTACATGCGGCCTTCGGCGTATGCCTTGGCGCCCAGGGCCATGCACGAGTTGTCGACGCCGCCGGCGACCACGCGGACCGAGGCGGGCAGGCCCAGCGCCTCGGCGGCCTGGGGCGTCAGCGTGCCCAGCACCTCGGTCGAAGGCACGATCTGCGGCAGCAAGGCCGGGTCGATGCCGCTGGCGGCGATCAGCCGCGGGCTGTACGCCCAGGCGGCCAGGTCGTACACGCCGCTGCCGGAGGCGTAGGAGAAGTCGGTGGCGAGGCGCCCGGTGAGGCGGTAGTTGATGTAGTCCTTGGTGCCGATGATCTTGTGCACGCGGCCGAACATGTCCGCCTGGCGGTCGCGGTACCACATGATCTTGAAGATCGAGTACAGCGGGGCGGGAAAGCCGCTGCCGGTGGCGCGGTACCAGTCGGCGGGGCTGACGTGGCGGAAGAAGTCCTGCGGCTGCGTATCGGGGCGGCTGTCCGACCAGATCGGCGTGCCGTCCAGCAGCAGTTCGCCGCGGGCGTCCAGCGGCACGACGCCCAGGCTGTGCCCGCTGATGCCGATGCACGAGACCTCATGGCGCGGCAGGCCGCCCGCGAAGAGATTGCGGGTGCTCTGGACGATGGCGTTCCACCAGTCCAGCGGCCGTTGCTCGTGCCAGCCCGACCGTGGATACTGCGTGGGGTAGGGCACGAACTCGGCCGCCAGGCAACGCCCCGCCTCATCGTACAGCGACGCCTTGTTGCCGCCCGTTCCCAGGTCGTAAGCGAGAATCAAAGACATATCGTTCGTCCCGTTGTCTGCCGATGCTTCGCCGCGGCACGTCCCTTCAGGCATGTGGGGCCGCGGTCAATACCCTTCGCTCGCCGCGGCGCCGCCCTGTCCCGCCGCCTGCTGCAGGATGGCGATGGCCGAACCGATGCCCACGCCGAAGCGGCTGGCGCCCAGGCGGTGCAGTTCCAGCAGCGTGGCCAGGTCGCGGATGCCGCCGGCCGCCTTGACCAGGCACTTACCGCCCACGCACTGGTGCATGAGGGCGACGTTGTGCGCCGTGGCGCCCGTGGGCGCCCAGCCCGTGCCCGTCTTCACATATGCCGCACCCGTCTCGACGCAGGCGGCGCAGGCCGAGCGAATCTGCTCGTCCGTCAGGTGGTGGCACTCCAGGATCACCTTCAGCGGCAGTCGCCCCGCCGCCTCGCGCACGGCCACGATGTCGTCGCGGACGCGGTCCGTCCGCCCGCTGCGAAGGAGGCCGACGTTGATCACCATGTCCAGCTCGCCGCAGCCGATCTGCACCAGCTCGCGGGCCTGGGCGACCTTGGCGGCCGTGGTGTCGCCCCCGGCCGGGAAGCCCACCACGCCGCCGACGGCGATGTCCTTGTCGCCGGCCAGCAGTTCGGCCAGCAGCGGCGTCAGCGAGGGCAGGGCAAAGGCGGCCACGCAGCGATACTTCCGGGCGCAGGCGGCCAGGGCGCGGATGTCGTCCTCGTTGTGCTGGGCTTGGACGGCGCTGAGGTCCAGCATGCGTGCGATCTGTGCGACGGTCATTGCGCTCATTGCATCGCCATCCGGAAGATCTCGCGGACACCCTGGATGTCCACGGCCGGTCGGCCGACGAGCTTGCCGTCGGCGTTGAGGCTGATCTTGCGGATATCGTCGATGAGCACCTCGGCCTCGGCCGGGCCGATCTTCACCTGGGCCAGTCGGGTGGGCACGCCGATCTCGCGGAGGAATTTCTCGAAGGCGTCGATCCCGGCGGCGGCGACGGCGGCGGGGCTGCCCTTGGGCTCGATGCCGAAGACCCGCACGGCGAACTGCACCAGGCGCTCGGTGCGCTGGGGCAGGATGTATCGCATCCAGTGGGGCATGACCAGCGAGAGGCTCGCCCCGTGGGCCACGCCGTGGCGGGCGCTCATCGGGTGGCCCAGCTGGTGCATGGGGGCCCAGGCGTTGATGCCCGCGTTGCACCACCCGTTCCACGCCAGCGTCGCCGCCCACTGCAGGTTGCCGCGGGCCGTCACGTCGGCGGGGTCCTTGAGCACCAGGCGGACGTTGTCGATGGTCGTGCCGATGACGCCCTCGAGCATGCGGTCCTGAAGCGGCGTGTCGGCGGGGGCGTTGAGGTACGATTCCATCGCGTGGCTGATCGCGTCGGCCGCCCCGCACGCCGTCTGGTAGGCCGGCAGGCTGCAGGTGAGGGCGGGGTCCACGATCGAGACCTTGGGGTACAGGCAGTAGTCCCACGCGTAGGACTTCTCCATCGTCTTTTCATTGGTGGCCACGGCGATGCAGTTCATCTCGCTGGCCGTCGCCGGCAGGGTGGGCACCATCAGCGTCGGCAGCGTCGCCGACGGGGGGCGGGCCGTGGAGCCCGCCTGGCGGACCACCAGCATGTCACGCGGGTCGCCCACGTACAGCACGCCTGCGGCGATCAGCTTGGCCGCGTCCATCGCGCTGCCGCCGCCGACGCCGACGACCACGTCGGCCTTGGCGGCCTTGGCCGTTGCGATGCCCGCGCACACGTCGTCCATCCGCGGGTTGGCCGTCACGTTGTAGCTCGTGGCCACGGCCAGGCCCGCCGCCTTCAGCTGCGCCTCGATCTGCGCCAGCAGCGCCGCAAGCGGCCCGGCCTCCTTGTATGACACGACCAGGGCCAAGCGGCCCAGCTTGGCCGCCTCGCTGCCCGTGCGAGCGACCTCGCCCGCGCCGAAGATCACCTTGACCGGATTATAGAATTCGAAGTTTTCCATCTGCGCTCCTCAATCGTTGTCGCCAGGATTCCTGCACCGAATTGCACGTCCCGCCAGTATCCAACCCCGCGCCGCACGTGTCAACAACACCTCCGCAATCCGCAATTGCGCTGTATAATCCCCGCCCGCGGTTGATTGCCGCGAGATTGCGAGGCGCCATGAGCGACTTTTCCGTTCACCAGTGGCATAAGGATGCGTCCAACCCCGTGCTGCCGCCCGGCGGCGGGGCGTTCGACGTGGGGTGCTGCATGAACCCCCACGTCCTGCGCCGCGACGACGAGTACTGGCTGTTCTACGCCGGGGCTGACGCCGCCGGCCATCGCCGCATCTGCCTGTCCACCGCCCCGGTGGCCGACCTGCACCGCTGGACGCGCCACGGGCCGCTGTTCGACATCGGCGCCCCGGGCTCCTTCGACGCCAACTGGTGCGTCCTGCCCTGCGTGCACCGCATCGGCGGGCGGTGGCACCTGTACTACACCGGCAACAGCGGCCAGTGGGAAAAGGGCCTCCAGTCCTTCTACGGCATGGGCCTGGCCGTCAGCGACGACCTCCGCCACTGGCACAAGGCCTCCGACCAGCCCGTGCTCACCGGCGAGGGCTTCCCCGAGTGGCCCGACAACCACGGCATCGCCGGCGGGGCCAGGATCCAGGAGATTCCCCAGCCCGACGGCCGGGTGCTCTATCGCATGCACTACACGCTGGCCACCGGCACGCCCAACTCCGACCTCCGCATCAACCAGGCCAAGCAGGCCGTCATCGCCCACTCCTACGACGGCCTGTCGTGGTTCGACAAACGCGTCATCCTTCGCCCCCGCGCCGAGGCCGACTACGAGAACGCCGCCGTCATCGCGCTGAACGTCTGGCGCACGCCGCGGCGGTGGCGGGCCATCTACGCCGGCATCGGCACGCGGTTCGGCGCCTACTCCATCTGCGAGGCCGTCAGCGACGACGGCCTCACCTGGCATCGCGGGGCGGCCGATCAGAACCTCTCGCTGCCGCCGGCCGGCGACGGCTGGGAAGGCCAGATGACGGAATACCCCAACGTCATCGAGGAGGGCGGCCGCCTGCGGCTGTTCTACTGCGGCAACGGCTACGGCGCCACCGGCATCGGCACGGCGGTGGCCGACATGCTGGACTAGCCGCCCTTCACGATAGAATCTGGGAGTAAGGCTCCGGCGGCGGCTTGCCGTTCGGCGCTGTTAGGTCTGGGCCCTAGCGAGAAACAGCGCCGAACGGACTAGCCGTCAGCCGACTTGACCTAAGGAATCTTTCTTGACGGGTCACTAGCCCCGAGGGTCCGCGCCGCGCTGCAAGCCTTTCCACGCCCCATCCTTTGTAGGTGTGCATCCTGCCCAAAATGGGTCTCCGCCTTGCGTACGCTTGCGGGCCCCCGGCGCTACGATGGTTCAGAGGCAATAGAGGGCGAAAGGGGTTGAGCGACGAGTCGTTCCCCCGGACGCCTATGAAAGGATGCGACCCATGTTGAAGGTTGACCATATCGCTGAAGCGGTCGAAACCATTGCAGAAGGTAACGCGAAGGTTGAACTGTTGGACCCACCGCAGGCGACCAAGGCCCGCAAAAAGAAGGGCTCCCGGGCGGCTGCGACGGGCATCACCATGCTCGAACTGGACATGTGCGTCGTCGACGGGCTGGTGACGCAGCTGGAAGACGCGATCCGGGGAACCCGCCAGGACGTGGAAGCCGTCATGGAAAGCTTCACGCCCAAGGTACAGGACAAGATGCTCACGCTGCAGCAAGCGGCCGAGCAGGGCCAGCCGATGACGGCTGAACTGTTCGCCCGGCTGGTAAAGGTGCTGCGGCGGCTGGCGGCCCGTGAGAACGAGCCGGCCGTGAGCACGTTGGAGCAATTGGGGCTCGGAGAGTAATCTCCGAGGGGTTCGCTTTGGATCGGTAAGCCAGCCGGTCGGCGGCAAGGCCGGCCGCGAAGGGGACATCACGTGAAACCTACAAGAATTTGGCTGCCTTTGATGGCACTGATGGCGGCGTTGATCCTGGGTCTGGAGATCGGCCGCACGCAGGGGGAACGGACGTCGACGACCCAGCAGTTGGAGAATGATTCTCTTCGCTGCACGCTGGGCGAGTTGTGCGCCCGCGACAGCGTCTCGCCCATGTTCCGGGCGGTGGCCAAGGCGGTCAAGCCCGCCGTGGTGGAGATCCGTGTCATGAAGGTCGCCTCGCCGGGCCTGGTGGATCTGCTTAAGCAGTTCTCCAAGAGCGACGGCAAGGCCAGCCCGCCGTCCCGCGAGGGCCTCCGCCCGCGGGCGATCATGGGACTGGGCTCGGGCGTCATCGTCGATGCCGAGCATGGCTACATCCTCACCGACGACCACGTCGTGCGCGGCGCCTCCAGCGTGGAGGTCGTGCTGGCCGACGGGCGGCGCTTCCGCAGCGAGTGGGTCCGCAGCGACCAGCTGACCGACCTGGCCGTCGTCAAGATCCAGCCCGACCATCTCATCGCCGCCCCCATCGGCGACAGCGAGAACGTGCAGCCGGGCGACTGGGTGCTGGCCATCGGCGCCCCAAACGGCCTGGCACAGACGGTGACCGCGGGCATCATCTCGGCCACCGGGCGGGCCACGGACGATCCCTCGCTCAAGGGCAATTATCAGGACTTCCTGCAGACCGACGCCGCCATCAACCGCGGCAACAGCGGCGGTCCGCTGGTCAACATGCATGGCGAGGTGATCGGCCTCAATAACATGATTATCTCCACCAGCGGCGGCAACGAGGGCATCGGCCTGTCCATTCCCTCCAGCATGTTCAAGGTCATCATGAACAAGCTCATCACCGTCGGGCGGATCGAACGCGGCTGGCTGGGCGTGGCGTTCCAGGACGTGGACTACCCGCTGGCCAGAAGCTTCCAGCTCAACGGTATCCGCGGGGCGCTGGTGACCAAGGTCGAGTCCGGCAGCCCGGCCAGCAAGGCGGGCCTGGCCCCGGGCGACTTCGTCGTCGCCATCGACGGCAAGAGCATCATCAACAGCAACAGCCTGCGCAACCTCATCGGCACCGTCGCCCCAGGGGGGAAGGTCAAGATCGACATCATCCGCGACGGCAAGGAGCAGCAGTTGGAGGCGACGCTGGCCGACCCGTCCGACGCCGTCATCGCTGCGGCCTTGTCGCAGCCCGACGACCCCGAGGCGGCCGAACCAGCCACCAAGGTCTTCGCTCGCTACGGGCTGGAGGTGGCCGAGCTGAACGAGCAGCTGGCCACCAAGTACGGCTACCGCAAGGGCGCCGCCGGCGTCGTGGTCGTGAGCGTGCGTCCGATGTCCAGCGCGTCCGAACAGGGCGTCACCGAAGGCATGCAGATCGTGAAGGTGCAGTCGCGGAGCATCGAGAATGTTGAGCAGTTGACCGAAGAGTTGTCGAACAAGTCGTCGCCCGAAGGCGTGCGCATCTTGGTGAGCACCGCCAAGGGAAAACAGCAATTCGTGTTCGTGAATCCGCTGAAGTAGAGCGGCTGAACCATACTCGTTATGCGAGGAGGGGCGGCAATGTCCAACGAAGACAAAAAAGTCGGGGCCATTCGAGGACAGTCTGACGTCGACGTGCATCCGGGCGAGGATTCGGGGCCCCAGCAGGAGCCGATGGAATTGTTCCGCGTGCCCGACGAGGTGGGCGTGCTGCCGGTGCGGAACCTGGTAGTGTTTCCCGGCGTGGTGGCGCCCCTGGCGGTGGGAAGGGAGAAGTCCAAGCGACTGCTCCAATCCGTCCACGGCGACAACCGCGTGATCGTCACCATCTGCCAGAGGCACTTCGAAACCGAGAACCCCACGCCGGCCGACCTGTACGAGATCGGCACCGCCATCGTCATCCACCGCACGCAGGAGATGGAGGACGGCAACCAGAACGTCCTCGTGCACGGGCTGGCCCGCGTGCAGGTCCTCGAGTGGATCGCCACCGAGCCGTACATGAAGGCCCGCATCCGCCTGCTGGGCGACCAGGTCGCCCCGCGCCAGGACCTCGCCGGCGCCATGATCGAGCTCCGCCGACTGGCGATCCGGCTGATCCATCTCACGCCCACGGCCCCCGGCGAGGCCATCGCCATTCTCGACACCATCGACGACGTCGGCAGCCTGGCCGACTTCCTCACCGCCAACCTCCTCCAGGGCGACATGGAGTGGAAGCAGAAGATGCTCGAGCAGATCGACCTCTCCGCACGCGTCGCCGAGGTCGCCTCCGCCATGGCCCACCAGATCGAGGTGGCCGAGCTCTCCAGCCGCATCGAGGACCAGGTCCGCCGCGAGCCCGATCACAGCCGCCGCGACGAGTTCCTCCAGGAGCAGATGAAGAGCATCCAGAAGGAGCTGGGCCAGGTCGACGAGAAGACGGCCGAGGTCGATGAACTCAAACGCAAGATCCTCACCGCCGGCATGCCCGACAACGTCCGCAGCGAGACCATCCGCGAACTCAAGCGACTGGCGGCCATGCCGCCCGGATCGCCCGAGACCTCCCTGCTCCAGACGTACATCGAGGTGATGGCCGAGCTGCCCTGGTCGAAACAGACGCAGGACCTCCTGGACGTCAACCGCGCCCGCCAGGTGCTCGACGAGGACCACTACGA
>CAZTVF010000066.1:0-29548 GCA_964616985.1 uncultured Planctomycetaceae bacterium | reverse complement strand
CGGCGTGGACATCCGCGCCCTGGAAATCCCCAAGCGCCAGTTCGGCGCCGCCCGCAAGGTCGAGAACGGCGGCAGCCTCACCATCCTGGCCACCGCCCTGGTCGAGACCGGCAGCCGCATGGACGACCTCATCTTCGAGGAGTTCAAAGGCACCGGCAACATGGAACTGCAGTTGGACCGCAAGCTGGCCGAACGCCGCACCTGGCCAGCCATCAGCATCCCGCAGTCCGGCACGCGTAAGGAAGAACTGCTGGTCGATCCGTGGAAGCTTCCCAAGCTGCACATGCTGCGTCGGTTCCTCAGCACGCTGAACGTCGACGACGAGATGCCCCAGCTGCTCAAGGCCCTCGCCCGCTTCCCGACCAACGACGACTTCCTCCGCCAGCTCGATATTCGCGATTATTGATCGCTCCCGCAAGCTATGACAACGGGCCGGTCCGCTTTGGACTGGCCCGTTTCTTTTTTGGATCCCCCGGTCCGAACTTACCGCAGGCCCGGAGTCCTGCCCACCGCAGGAGTCGTCGCGGTCGCATCAACTGGAACGTTGGGCTGAACCGGAACATTCGTATCGACCGGCGGTGCCGGCGGCACGATCTTGGTGGTCACCGGCGCCAGCGCTCCGCGCAGGCCCGTGATCACGTTGGCGTCCAGGTCTTCCTCATACTGGAAATTGAAAACGCCCTCCGGCATGTCTCCGCCCATCCCCTCGATCAGGCCGCCGACTACGTCGCCTTGCTTGACGATCGTCCCGCTGACGGCCGCTTGCGCCTCGATCACGGCAAAGGACAAGGCCCCTACCGCAACCCCCAATATCCATGCCCGTCTCATTTCAAACCTCCCATTTCGTCCCCCAAGTAATCCTATGCCTGGCGTTCCAAAATCAATCCGGTGCAAAATTGTGCCCCAGCGCATCACCCCAGTCTGACAGCGCCGAACGGCAAGCCGCCCCCAAACGGACTCACATGCTCCAATTGTGAGATTCCTAGACCATCTCAGCGGCGAAGAGGTCCTGGTAATTCTCCCGGCGGCGGATCACGCGCCACCGGCTGCCTTCCACCAGCACCTCAGCCGCGCGCGGGCGCGAGTTGTACTGGCTGGACATGACGAACCCGTAGGCTCCGGCCGAGAACACGGCCAGCAGGTCGCCGCGGGCCATGGGCGGCAGCACGCGATCCTTGGCCAGGAAGTCCGAGCTCTCGCAGACGCCGCCGACGATGTCCACCTTGACGCCGCCGTTGACGGGCTGCTCGATCTGCCGGTGCGGCGCGGGGGCCCCGGCCGCCAGCTGCGCCGGGTAGACGAAATGCTTCGCCTCGTACAGCGCCGGGCGGATCAGGTCGGTCATGGCCCCGTCGACGATCACGAAGTTGCGGTCGCCGCCCTTCTTGACGTACTGCACTCGCGTCAGCAGCAGGCCGGAGTTGCACGAGATCTGCCGCCCGGGCTCCAGGATCACCTGCAGCCCGCGCCCGGCCAGCAGCGGTACGATCTCCCTCGCGTACTCCGCGGCCACGGGGCTCTTGCCCTCTTCATAGTTGGCCGCGAAACCGCCGCCGATGTCGAGGATCTTCACCTCGAAGCCCAGTTCCTTCAGCCGCCCCATCAGCTCCAGCGTCTTGGTGATCGCCGCCACGTAGGGCGCAGGCGAGTAGATCGGCGAGCCGATGTGAAGATGGATGCCGTCGAGCCGCACGGATTCGTCGCGGCCATACGCCTGGAAGAACCGCACCGCCCGCTCGATGTCCACGCCGAACTTCGTCTCCTTCTTGCCCGTGACGGTGTAGGTGTGCGTCTTGGGGTCGAAGACGTCGGGGTTCACTCGCAGGGCCGCGTGCACCTTCTTGTTCGCCAGGCGGGCGAGGCGGGCGAGGTTCTCGAACTCGGCCTCCGATTCGACGTTGAAGATGCCGATGCCCGCGGCGATGGCCTCGGTGATCTCGCGATCGGTCTTGCCCACGCCCGCGTAGACGACCCGGGCGGGATCCCCGCCGGCCGCCAGCGCGCGGGCCAGTTCGCCGCCGCTGGTCACGTCGAACCCGCTGCCCAGGGACGCCAGCAGCTTGAGGATGTTCACGTTCGCCAGCGACTTGATCGAGTAGCAGATCATCGGCGACAGCGGCGAGAAGGCCTCCGCGATCGCCTCGTAATGATGCTTCAGCGTCGCCACCGAGTAGATGTAGACGGGCGTGCCCGCCTGGGCCGCAATCTCTTCCACCGCCACCTGCTCGCAGAACAACTTGCTGTTCTTATATTCAAAATGATCCATAACTTTTCCTTGGTAATGTCTCTCGGACAGCCCGGTAGCATAGCGTTTGGACGCGAAACGAGCAAGGCGGGTTCGGGGGGGGCTCTTCCGGCTATGTCGAGACGGTGTGGCATCCTTCGGCGATTTCCTTAGGATGCCACGGAGGGCGCAAGCCAATTGCGGATTGCGGATTGAAGAGGCCGGGAAGGACGTTCCGCGTTTGTGGCACAGAGAAGACAAAGAATAGCGCGGCCCTTCATGTCTTGCGAGTCATCGAAGGCGCACCGCCGGCCTATCGCCGCTGAGGCAAGTGGGCATGATGGCTTCTGCTTTTCCCGCCTCTGTGTTTCTCTGTGCCTCTGTGGTCCAGGCGCCGCCCATCGCTGACATCAGACAGGCGTCAGGACAAGGCGAGGCCGCGGGGGCGGGCGGGCGATGGGTCAGCCGGGAGGGCCTGCTCGAGCTGCTGGAGCATCAGGTCGATCTCGAGCTCGGAGATGGTGAATCGCTGCGCCTGCAGGTCGCGCTGGATCGCGGCGATCTCCTCGGCCAGGCCGGGGGGCAAGGGGCCGCCGGTAGCGCGCTCGAGGCGGCGGCGGGCGGAGTCGATGCGCTCGATCATGTCGCGGGCGTACGCCTGGCGGCGGTCGCACTCGACCACACCCCGGACGATCTCCTGCAGCTCCTGGGCCAGCACCGCTTGAAGCGTCTCGTTGGCGGCCTGGCGGCGCTTGCCCTCGACCATGGCGAACTGCTCGGCAAGGCGTTTGCGCTGGGGGACGATCTCCCGCCCCACCTGCCGCTCCAGCCCCGCCCGCAGCGACAGCAGGACCGCATCGGGCGGCGGGGGTGCATTGAACAGTGGCGACCCCATCAGCACCGCCAAGGCCGCCGTCACCGCCGCCAGCGTCAGAAGGAATAGGTAGAGTCTCATGCGCCGGTCCTTCCTATACAAAGTATAGTCGAGACCGGCTTTCCCGCCTTGCTATCGTCGCGTCGGATCGATAACTTATGACGATACCCCAAGCGTCCCGATGGATCAGGAGAACCGCGATGGCCGAGACGACGACCGAAGGCGAACCGAACCTGGCAGACAGCACCGTGCTGCTCGTGGATGACAACGCGCAGAACCTGGAGCTGCTGGCCGCGTACCTCGACACGCTGGGCTGCCAGCTTCGCACGGCCGTGGACGGCGTGGACGCGATGGAGAAGGTCCGCCAGAACCCCCCCGACCTGATCCTGCTGGACATCATGATGCCGCGGATGAGCGGCTTCGAGGTCTGCCGCCGCCTCAAGAGCGACCCGGCCACCCGCGATATCCCGATCATCATGGTGACGGCGTTGAACGAGCTGGGCGACATCGAGCGGGGCGTGGAGTCCGGCACCGACGACTTCATTTCAAAGCCCGTCAACCGCCTGGAGCTTCTGACCCGCGTCCGCAGCCTGCTGCGGGTGCGGCACCTCAAGAACGAGTTGGAGCGTACACTGGCTTATCTCAACGACGTCGAGACCCGTCCCGGGCAGGCGCCGTCCTGAGACCACCGACGGGCCAGACGCCGTCCCACAGGGAGCGAATCGATGATCTACAGGCTTTGGCCGGCCGTGTTTGCATGGGCACTTTTCCTGGGCATCAGCTGCACGCCCCCTGCCGCCGCGCCGCAATCGAACGAGCCCCCCGCCGCGTCCACCGCGCCGGCAGAACCGCTGGGCGTCGTCCAGACCTTCACCAGCCCCGCGGGCGTGACGACGGCCAGGCTGTCAAACCAGCTCACGGTGATCATCAAGCCCGTGCACACGTCGCCGGTGGTGTCGGTCCGCGCGGTCGTGCGGGCGGGCTCGATCTATGAAAAGCCCCTGCTGGGCTGCGGCCTGAGCCACCTCCTGGAGCACCTGGTCGCCCAGGACGCCGCGCATGACAATTC
The DNA here is from genome assembly GCA_964616985.1 of uncultured Planctomycetaceae bacterium. Taxonomy (GTDB): domain Bacteria; phylum Planctomycetota; class Phycisphaerae; order SM23-33; family SM23-33; genus CAZTVF01. Next base: position 25,381 of record CAZTVF010000066.1, on the reverse strand, counting down.
CAGTGCCCAGGCCCCCAGCGATGAGGACAACCGCGTCAACGCCATCGGCGGACAGTCCAACGCCAACACCGGCAACGATCTGACGAACTACTTCATCAACGCCTCATCCGAGCGGACGCGCGAGTGCATCGCGCTGATCGCCGACTGGATGGCGCGGCCGAGCTTCACCGCGCAGGACTTCAAACGCGAGCACGGCGTGGTGCAGCGCGAGCTGGAACTGGGCAGCGACGCCCCCCGCCGCATGCTGGGCAATGCGCACGAGCAGAACGTCTTCGGCCCCCACCCCGCCGGCGTGCCGGTGATCGGCTTTGCCAAACCTCTCTCGCAGCTCACCTGGAAGGACATCCGCAGCTACCACGCGCGGATGTACGTCCCGCAGAACATGGTCTTCGTGGTCGTCGGCGACGTGGAGGTCGCACCCACGCTCAACGACATCTGCCAGCAGTTCGCGGGCTTCCAGGCGGGGCGCTCGCCCGACCTGACGCTGCCGGAGGTGGCCCCGCTGGCGGGAGTAAAACGCTCGACGCTCGAGAACCCCGAGGTCGCCGAGGCCATCGAGTCGATCAGCTTCATCACGATCCCGATGGTGCACGAGGACCTGTACGCGCTGGACACGCTGAGCTACATCCTGACGCAGGGCCCCTCCAGCCGGCTGGAGGAAAGCGTCCTTCGCCGCCAGAAACTCCTGACGGAGGTGTCGTCGGCTTCGTGGACGCCGTCGTGGGGCAAGGGCCACTTCCAGATCACCTTCAGCGCCGAGGCCGAAAAGGCCGACGCGGCCGAGAAGGCCATCCTCGACGAGCTCAAGCTCATCGCCGACAAGGGCGTCAGCGACGCCGAGGTCGCCCGGGCCAAGCGGCAGAAGATCGCCGACCACGTGAACTCACAGCAGACGGTCGATGACATCTCGGCCATGCTGGGGGCGGACTACCTGGCCACCGGCGACGCGGAATTCACCGCGCTGTACACGCGGCGCATCGGGGCCGTCACACCCCAGCAGGTGCAGCAGGCGGCGAAAAAGTATTTCGACTTCAACGCGATGGCCATCACGCGGATGCAGCCGGAGGCCAAGTCGTCCGCGGCCGGCGGCGTAGCAACGCCCGCGGGAGGCGAGCCCGCCGCCCGCATGGTGACGCTGGAGAACGGACTGCGGGTGATCTTGCGGCCGACGCGGAGCGTGGGCCTGGTGGCGATGACGATGGTGACCGAGGGCGGCGTGCTGCTGGAGACGGAAAAGACCAACGGCATGGGCACGCTGATGACCAAGCTGAGCACCAATGGCGCGGGCAAGCTATCGGCGACGGAAATCTCCGCGTTCTTCGACCAGGCGGGCGGCGCCATCAGCGGCTCGTGCGCGACCAACAGTTTCCTGTGGCAAGCGACGGTCCTGGAGGACAGCTTCCCGCGCGCCCTGGAGATCTTCGCCGACGTCGTGCAGCGGCCCACCTATGCCGAGGGCGAACTGGCGATCGCGCGGCCGGGCTTGCTCAAGGCGATCGAGCGGCTCGATGAGGAATTGATCGGCGAGGCCTTCCTCCTCGCCCGCAAGGGTTACTTCAAGGATTCACCCTATCGCCTGCAGGCGGCCGGCAAGGCCGACGTCATCGGCTCGGCCACCGTCGAGCAGATCGCGCGGTATCACAAGCACAACGTGCTGGCGGGCTCGAGCGTGCTGGCGATCTACGGCAACTTTGACGAGCCCAACACGGCTGCCCGCCTGCAGTCGCTCTTTGGGGCCCTGCCGGCCGGAAAGGCGAAACTGAACCTGCCCGCCTCCTCGCCGCCGGCGAAGGACGCGCTGGAGGTCGTCAAGACGCAGAAGCAGGGCGCGGCCATCGTGATGTACGCCCCGGCGATGAAGATCACCGACGTGGCCGACCGCCTGCCGATGAACGTGCTGGACACGATCATCTCCGGGTGGGACCTGCCCTCGGGGTGGCTGCACAACGAGCTTCGCGGGAAGGAACTGGTGTACGTGGTGCACGCGCTCGTCTGGACGGGGGCGGCGCCGGGCGGCTTCGTCGCGTACGCCGGCTGCCAGCCCCAGAACGCGCCGCAAGTGCTGGCGATCATGCGGAAGGATCTTGACCGGGCCGCCGCCTATACGCCCACGCAGGCCGAGATCGACCGCGCGGTCAACACGATCATCACCACGGAGCAGCTCGACAACCAGTCGATGCTGACGCTCTCGCAGACGGTGGCCGTCAGCGAAATGTTCGGCATGGGCTACGATTACGTTCAGAAGCTGCCGGCGGCGTACAAGAAGGTCACGCCCGCCGACGTGCAGCGCGTGGCGAGGAAGTACCTCGGCCGCGGATACTATGTGCTTGTGACCACCCCGAAGGACGAACTGTTAGCGGGGAAGAAAGACGCCGCAACAGGTAAGCAGTAGCGAGCGGTGTGCGCGCCCTTATCCTGACATAACGAGACCGGCGGCAATCGCTCGCTTTTTAGCAGGACGCTTCTGATCTGTTGACCCACGATCGCGGGCCGCGGCCCGTGATCGATGGACCGCCGCCACCCGGATAGAACAAAGGAGATCACCGTGCCCGAAGCCAATGACATGCTTTCACTTTCCGTTCGAGACTTCATCGCCGCGACGGCGGCCAAGACACCGACCCCCGGCGGCGGCAGCGTAGGCGGGGTCGTGGGCGGCCTGGCGGCGGGCCTGGCCGAGATGTCGCTCGTCTTCACCCGCGGCAAGAAGAAGTTCGCCCAGCACGAGGCGTACTACGAACACCTCGCGGGGCGCCTCAAGCACGTGCACGATATGTTCCTGGACCTGGTGGCCGACGACATGGCCGCGTACGGGCTGTACCAGGAATCGACGCGCCTGGCCGACGGCCCGCAGAAGGAGCAGGCCGTGCAACTGGCCCTGGCCGCGGCGATCAACGTGCCGCGAGAGTCGGCCAAACTCGCCCTGGCGCTGCTGGCCGACCTCAAGGAACTCGCCGACAAGTGCAACCCGTACCTGATCAGCGACCTCGCCGCCGCGGCGGCCCTGGCGGTGGCGGTGGCCACCTTGAGCGATTACAACGTGCGGACCAACGCCCCCACCCTCACCGATCCGCAGGCGGCGGCTCACATCCGCCAGGCCTCCACCGCCGACCTCGCCCATGCGCGGCAGCTGCAGGCCGAGATCGAGGCCGCCATCCGCCCGCATCTTCCTTGAGAAGCACGCCCCGGTGGTGTATTTTGTGCGGGAATAATGTGCGTCCCCGGCAGCAGCCTCCCAAGGCGGCCGCCCCCTCAACCAACGGAATGAAGAGACGTGGCAAAGGAATACAATATCTCCAGGCCTGCGGGCCTGTGCGTGGCGTGTCAGCGGCAGTTGCAGCCGGGCGATGATTTCGTCGCCACCGTCAAGGAAGTTCAGGAAGAGCTCCTGCGCGAGGATTTCTGCCCCGCCTGCTGGCAGGGCCGCCAGGACCAGCCCAACGCGGACATCCTGGGACTGTGGCGGACGAAGGTGGCGGCCAAGCAGGAGAAGAAACGCCTGTTCGTCGACGACGAGCTGCTCGTCAGTTTCTTCGAACGCCTCGAAGGCGCCGAGGAGGCCGCCCGCCTCAACTTCCGATTCGTCCTGGCCCTGGTGCTGATGCGAAAAAAGATGCTTGTCTACGATAAGATGGACAAGCTGCCCGACGGCCGCGATTCCTGGACGATGCATTTTCGCGGCACCGGCAAGGTGTGTTCCGTGATCGACCCTCACATGGACGAGGAGAAGATCGCCGCCGTCAGCGGTCAACTCGGCCAGGTGCTTGAAGGGGAACTATGAGATCGGCGAGTCTGTCGACGGCTGCAGTGGCACTGCTCGTGCTGACCCTGCTGATGGGCGGCTGCCCTCAGCCCTGTCCCGACGTGGCCCTGAGCCGTGACGAACTCGTCGCCGCCTGCAACGCCAACGCCGCCGCCGTGCCCCGCCTGCGGGCCCGGGCGGCCATCGACGCCTCCTTCCCCGACGAAAACGGCATCATCATGCACGTGGGCTCCGCCCTGCTGGCGCCCGAAAGCTTGCTGGCCGTCCGCCAGGCCGACCGCCCCCTGGGCCCCCACGACTTCTGCCTGCAGATCCGCTACAGCAGCCAGGAGGTCGGCCGCATCGGCATCAGCACCGCCGACGACACCTACTACTTCTGGACCAAGTTCGGCGAGCACCGCTCGGGCATCTTCGGCCGCAACGCCCTGGCCGGGGCGCCGGGCGCGCGCGAGCTGCCCATCGATCCCCAGCAGCTGCTGGCCGTGCTGAACGTGACGCCCCTGCCGGACGACTTCACCCAGCCGCCGGTGGTGGTGATGACGATGGACACCACGCCCGGTTCGTGCGCCTACGTGCTGACCTACATCTCCCGCCAGCCCGTGACCAACAAGCTCTTCGCGCGCCGCGAGGCGTATTTCCGCTGGCAGAAGGACGAGGCCAACCGCCCCGTCGTGCCCCCGGGCCCCTACATGGTGAAGTTCTTCGACGAGCAAGGCCGCCGCGTCATGACCGCCTCGCTCAAGGATTACCAGCCGATCAAGGTCGTCGACGTCGACGACCCGCCCGCCAAGGCCCCCGTCATGCCCACCGACATCGAGATTGACTGGCCGCAGCGGCGCAGCCGCATCCATCTCGTGCTGTCGGAGATGACGACGGCCGACGTGGTGAGCCCCAAGTTCTTCCTGTTCTGGGAACGATTGGCGGCATCGGGCATGACCGATGCCGTGCGAAGTGTTGACCCCGCGCCGGCCGCGGGCGGAGCGGCCCAATGAAACGAACCTGCGTCATCCTTCTCCTGCTCGCTGTCGCCGCCCCGGCGTACGCCCAGCCCCTCGTGTTCACCGGCAACGGCGACGGCGTGTGGGCCCTTCGCAACACGCCGGGCAAGACGTTCGACGTCGCCTCGCGCGCCAAGGGCGGCAGCTGGCAAACCGTCAGCCTCGAACGCATGGGGCAGGTGATGGCCGCGGCCGCCATCGACGAACAGCTGCACGTGCTGCTCCGCGAGCCGGACTCGTACATGATCTTCCGCGGCGACAACTCGCCGCCGAACCTGGGCCTCAACCCCAACGACCCCCGCTGGCCCAGCGGCGCTGCGGTGGTGGCCGCGGCGGAGGCCGTGAATTTCGGCCTGGCCAAGACGCCGTCGCTGCTGGCGATTGTGGCCCGCCCGGGCGGACCCTTGGCGCTGCCGACGCAACCCATCGCCGGCAGCCAGCCGGCCGCGTCGGGGCCCGCCTCGCTGCCGACGACCTACAACACGCTGCGCCTGGGGCGGCGCGACCTGTTCGCCCCCGCCACCGCGCCCGCCACGGCGCCGGCTAGTGCATCGGCCCCGGCCACCGCATCGGCCCCCGCGGTGGGCCTCGCCGAGGGCATCTATTCGCTCGCGGTCTTCCAGAGCGTCAACGGCCGCTGGCAGCACCTCACCGAGATCAACGACGTGCCCATGACGCCCAACCGTCGTGTGCTGGCCGCCGTGGCCAACGGCACGCTGTACGTGCTGCTGTGCAGCGATGGCGGCCAGACGGCCCGCCTGCTGTCCCTCGGCGGCCCCGACTGGGAAGAGCTGGCGATTCCACAGGACCTTCAGCGCGGCGACGTGGCGGCCATGCTGGTGGTGCAGGGGCGGCTGGTCATCGTCCAGGGCGTGCCCGACGAGCCCGGCATGACGGGGCTGTCGCTGCTGACCATGGACGGGGGCCGTCGCCTGGCCGCCGTGCAGCGGGTCCGCAATGGGGCCAGCATCGCGAGGTGGGCCCAGGCCCAGCCGCCGCAGGCCGCCCGGCTCGGCGAGCAGATCGCCCTTCTGTGGCCGTCGGGCGGGCAGATGCGCATGGCCACGTGCGACCTCACCGGCCAGCTCGTGGGCGAAACGCCCGTCGAGCTCTTCCGCCCCGACACCGGCAACGGCCAGGGCGCCGAGATCGTCGAGCTGTTCCTGATGGCCGTGCTGGTGGCGATCATCATGCTGACGTTCGTGCTGCGGCCGCAGGGCGGGGCCAAGCCCTTCGAGCTGCCTCCGACGTTGCGCACGGCCTCGCCGCTGAAGCGCCTGGCCGCCGCGGCGGTGGACCTGCTGCCGATTGCCGCCGGGGCCGGGTGGTTCTTCGGCATCACGCCCGAGGAGTTCATGAAGGCGATGGACGTATCGGGCGACTACCATATCTCCGATGACTTCGCCTCGGCCCTGATTGTCCTGCTGACCACCTACGTGGGCTACTGCACGGTGGCCGAGTGGCGGACGGGGATGACGCTGGGCAAGAAGCTGTTTCGCCTGCGCGTCGTCGGCGACGAGGGCCGCCCCCCGCGCCTCAGCCAGGCCGCCCTGCGGAACATCGTGAAGATCGTCGAATTCCTCTGGCCGCTCCGCGTGCCGGTGCTGCTCCTGCTGCCCCTGTTCACCCGCAACCGCCAGCGCCTCGGCGATATGTTCGCCCGCACCACCGTGGTCCAACTGCCCAAGACGGGTGCGTAGCCGTTGTGATGAGACGGACGCGATCCGCGACCCCGGAATCCGAACAAGACCGATTTGACTACGTCCGCCCCCATTAGTCCTTCACGGTTGAATCTGGGACTAACGCCTGGCAGCGGCTTGCCGTTCGGCGCTGTAGAAGCCCACGGCGTCACCCGCATCTGACAGCGCCGAACGGCAAGCCGCCGCCAAACGAATTCTCATATTCCGTTGTGACGAACTAATGCGGACAGCGGACCCATATCTTCTTCATCTCGGTGTTGAAGCCCGGGCTGGTCATGGGCGTGTGGCAGGCCTCGCAGGTTTGTGCAGCCACCGGGGGGGCCTTGAAGCCTTCCTTCTGGTGGTCGCTGGCGTCCACGTGGTGGCAGTCCTGGCAGTTCACGTTCGCCAGGCCCGGCGTCGTTTCGATCGACACGAACCCCCCTGCCGTCCCCGCCGAGGTGCTGTGGCAGATGATGCACGCGGCGTCGTCGGCCTTGCCCGTCTTGGCCAGCGTGGCGTAGGCCTTCGCGTGCGGGCCCTTCTGCCAGGCCTCGTATTGCTTGGCATGGCACTGGCCGCACTGGGCCGAGGGCACCAGGTCCAGCGGCTGGGCCCGGTTCCCGTCGCCGCTCAGTGCCGCGTGAGCATACGCCTCGTACGTCAGCAGCAGCCGCGAGTCGATCGGCCAGCGGTCGTCGACATTCTCCTGGCGATATTCAAACGCCAGGCGCGGGCCGTTCTTCTTGATCGCCACCACGCCCACGACGTCGGCCGAGCCGATCCTCGCCACCGGCCTGCCCCCCACCGTCCGCAGCGAGGGCTGGCTCTTCAGCGCGTGCCCCTGCAGGATCAGGTCGGCCGTGCACGCCGCAGCCGCCTCGGCCGCCGCGTCGTTGTCGCCATGCACGATCAGCACCACGGTGCAGCCCTTGGCCTTGAAGGCCGATGCACGCTGGGCCAGTTCGCGCAGCGACGTGAAGGAAAGCTCCGCCGCACGCTGCGGCCAGATCGACATCAGCTGCGGCGGGATGTACGAGAGAAATGCCAGCTTCAGCGCCCCGCAGTCGCGTTCCACCGAGTCCTGCAGCGCCAATGCCGGCTGGGTGGCCGCGGCCGCCACCGTGCTGGACAGAAACGCCACCGGCCCCCCCGCCAGCAGCTTCTGGAGCTTGGGGCCGCCGACGGCGAGTTCCTGGTCGCCCATCACCAGGATGTCGTAAGGCACCTGCCGATAGCCCAGCAGGACGAAGTCGTTGCGGACGCTGTGGGGGTCGATGAAGAACGCATCGCCCAGGTCGACGGCCACCGTGCCGCTGTAGGCCGCCCGATAGCTGCGAATGAGCGATGCCCGCCGCGATAGCCCGCCCGGGGCCGTGCCGCTGCAGAAGCATATCTCCATGCGGCCGTGCGTGCCGCCCGTGACGACCAGCACCGCGTCGGGTGTCCCCATTTCAAAGGGCGCGACGACGGCCGTGCCCGGGGCCTTGAGATCGCTGTGCGGCGGCCCCAGCAGGGCGCACCCCGCGACGATCGCCGCGGGCAACAAGACAATGACGAGCAGGCGTTTCACTCAGGCCTCCATTGGTTAGCCATGCCGTCCAATGTACCAATCCGCAGCGGCCCTAGTCGAACAATTCCGCCATCGCGATGCCGCTGGGACCGGCGATTCGGACGTGGCGGCTTCGCAACGGACTCCACGCGGGCTCCAGGCGCGGGCTTGCGGGCGCGCGCCGGCCGTGTAGAATCATTGCAGCGGCCGACCCGCGTTCTCCGTGTGCAGGTTCCCAATCAAGGCCGTTGACGACGCATGGGCGCAATCCCAGTGCCGCCAACGGCAGCCGTCGGCGGCGTTGAATCGTGAAAGGTGAGACATGCCTCTCGATAGACATATGCTCGATCAAGCTCGGCAGGCGACGCTGTGGACCAATCATCGCCTGCAGATCACCATCCCTTCGGTGCTGGCCGAAGGCGAATCCTTTACACTGCGGGCCTCGGTGGTGGACGGGGAGGGCCTGCCGGATGTCTCTTTCCGCCTGCCCCTGAGGGTCGAGCAGGTGGCCGGAATCGAAGGTCTGCCCGACGTGCTGCCCCCGATGGAGGACGGCTGCCTGCAGGCAGAGGGGCTCAAGGCCGTCGGCCCGGACCGGGCCATGGTCGCCGTCCGCCCCCAGGGCGGCCCCAGCGTGGTTCGCTCCAATCCGGCCTGGGTTTTCGCCGACCCGCCCTATCGGATATTCTGGGGCGACCTGCATGTTCACACCGTCTACAGCAACTGCAGCCCATGGGCCTGCCAGGACCCGGAATTCTGCTATGCCTACGCCCGTGAGATCAGCCACCTTGATTTTGCCGCCGCGGCCGACCATCTCCGCGGCATCGCATCCGACCCGGCGCGATGGCCTCGACTGCAGTCGCTGGCGCGGCAGTACAGAACGCCCGGCCGATTCGTGCCCTTCCTGGCCTTCGAGAGTTCACACCGCACCGGCCGCGGCGGAGACATCAACGCCTACTATCTCGACACCGAAGGCCCGATGTTCTGGCTGGACCGCCAGGACATGGCCGGGCATACGCCGGACGTTCCACTGCAGGACTTATGGACTTTCCTCGATGCCACCGGCAAGCCATACTTTACCGTGCCGCACCACACCGGGCGGGCGGACAAATACCGCAGCTTCGACGACCCCGCCTACGACGCCGTCCGGGAGCCGCTCTTTGAAATCTACTCCGGGTGGGGCTCGTCGGAGTGCCGCACCACGCGGTTTCCGCTGCGGGGCGGCAACAGCGACCGGCCCAGCTATTTCCAGGACGCCCTGCAGCGGGGCTGCCGCTACGGCGTTATCGCATCCAGCGACGACCACCGCACCCAGCCCGGCGGAGAGGGAATGCAGGGCGCCGCGGCCGGGAACAGGGAGCTCCTCTGGCATGTTCAACATGGATTGGCCGCCGTCCTCGCGCCGGAACTCACGCCGGAGTCACTGTGGAAGTCGCTGCGGGGGCGGCAGTGCTACGGCACGACCTTTGCGCGATCCCTGCTGGATCTTCGCCTGGGCGATCTGGCCATGGGCCAGGAAGGCCTGATCGGCCGGCAGGACGCCCTGCGGCGTCACCGTACCCTTCACGTGCGATTCCTGCCCGCCCAGAACGCAAGGCATACCCTCACGCTGGTACGCAATGGGTGCGACATCGAACGCCGCCCTTGGCCGGCGGATGCGGCCGAACTTGTGTTCGAGGACGGGGCTCCCTTGGACGAGATCGCCATCCGCGACGCGCCCTACCATCCAGCGCCGTTCATCGTCTATTACATCCGCGCCGAGGAACCCGGCGGCCAGACCCAATGGTCCAGCCCGATCTGGCTGGACTTGGACTGATTACCACCTGTAGTTCCGAAAAACAGATGGCGGCCCGGGAAGGCCGCCATCTGATTTCGAGCGTATTGGCCGCGCAAGGCGGACGTCGTTTACTTCCCCGCCGTCACGGGCGCTTTGGTGTCCTTGAGCTGCATCAGGCGGGCAATCAGCATCGCCGTGTTCAGCTGGAGGTCGGCCTTGTACTCGTCGGCCAGGTCGGCCGAGAGCTCGTCGGGGTCGAAGTCGCGGAGGAGATCGGTCTTCTGGCGCATGTCCAGCCAGCGGCGGGTCTCCTTGGGGGTCATCAGGACTTCGACGTCGGGATCGACGCCCCAGTCCTTGACGCCCTCCTGGCGGTGCAGCAGCCGGCCCATCGGCAGGTAGTAGTGCGCGGTGGTCAGCTTGAGGTACGCGTTGTGCTTGGGGATCATCAGCACGTTCTGCACGCTGCCCTTGCCGAAGCTTCGCTGGCCGACGATGATGCCGCGGCGCCAGTCGTGCAGGGCGCCGGAGACGATCTCGGCCGCCGAGGCGCTCATCTCGTTCACCAGCACGACCAGGTTGCCCTTGACGAAGTCGCCGCCCTCGGTGGCCTCGAACTCCTTCTGCACTTTCTGGCGGCCCCGCGTGGCCACGATGCGTCCCTTCTCGAGGAACTCATCGGCGACCTTGCGCGAGGCGTCCAGCATGCCGCCGGGGTTGAACCGCAGGTCCAGGATCAGCGAGTCGATGCCTTCCCGCTTCATCTGCTGCAGGGCCTTGTTGAAGTCCGACGGCGTCTGCTCGGTGAACTGCGTCATGCGGATGTAGGCGACCTGCGTGTTGGGGTCAATGCGGAACTGCCAGTTGTCGCCGTCGCCGCCGTTCTCGTGCCGCCAGCCCTTGATGGTCTTGATCTGGATCTCGTCGCGGACGAGCGACACGTCGCGCGGCTCCTGCCCGCGGCTCTTGATGCTCAGCGTGACCTTGGTGCCCTTGGGCCCCTGGATCATCTTCACCAGCTTGTCCACCGGCAGCGGCTCGGTGCGCTTGCCGTCGACGGCCATAATCAGGTCGCCCGTCTTGATGCCCTCGCGGAAGGCCGGCGAATTCGCCAGCGGCGAGACGACCCGCAGCGGCTCGTTGGGCTCCTTGGCGATCTGGATGCCCACGCCGAAGAACTGGCCCATGATCTGCTTCTTGAACTCGTCCACTTCCGACGGCCAGATCAACGCGCTGAAACGGTCGGTCTCTTCCAGGAAGCCGTCGGTGAATTCCATGCACAGCACTTCCAGCGGAATGGCCACCGACTTCTCCGACTCGCGGAGCAGCGTGTTAAGCTCCATCTGCAGGTGCACGTGATCGACGCGGTCCTGCTTCTCCACGTTGGCCTGCTCGCGGTCCAGGGCCTCCAGGAAGGCCGTTCGCTTCGCCGCGTCGGCCAGGCCCGGGAAGCTCGCCGACGCCTGCGGCGTCTGCGCCAGGATGCGGATGGCACTGAGCCCGCCCTTGATCAGCTTGCGGTAGTCGACGGCCGTCACATACTGCTCGTCCAGCTGCGAGATCGCGTTGTAGACAATGTCGGCGTCGATGTGCTCCACCAGGTCGCGCCAGCGGGTGGGAATCTCCTCGCCGTCGGGCAGCACCGCCGCGTTGGCGTCGGGCTGCGTGACGGCGTTGGCATCGGGCTTCTTGCCGTACAGGCCCAGCACGCGGGCGTGCCTCCGGACCACCTTCAACTGCGTGCGGTAGCCTTCGTCATCGGGGTCCAGCTCGGCCAGGCCCGAATACACGCTCAGGGCGTCGTACCAGCGGTCGCCCTTGATGGCGTCCTCGCCGCGGGCCTTGATGCTCTGCACGAGCGTGCGGTACCAGTCGTACTGGTTCATGTCGCTCTTGGACGGCGCGATCATCTTGGCCAGGCGCGCCTGGATCAGGGCGCTGCGCCACGGCTGGTCGAACACCATCGCCCCCACGTCTTCGACCGCGTCGCCGAGCTCTTCTTCGAGCGGCTTGAGTTTCTTGGCCGCGATGTGGCGGGCCTTGGGCTCCTCCGGAATCGCCGCCCACGCCGCGCCGTACGCCTCCAGCCGCCGGGTTAACTGCTCCACCAGCATGCGGAAGGTCTTGGCGTATTCGCTTTGGTCCTTGGCGAGCATCGCGATGGCCTCGTTCAGCCCGGCCTGCTCCTTCTGCACGGCCGCCGCGATCTGCCCCTTGAACTTGGCCAGGGTTTCGCCGGTCACGTCTTCCAGCGAGTCGCTGTTGGGAGTGCTGGTGAAGGCGAGGCGGGCCTCGGTCACCTTGTCGCGCAGCGACTTGACCGAGTTGGGATCGGCCACGGCGCCGGCCTTGACTTCGGCCTTCACGGGCGCGTTGGGCTCGCCGAACTTGGACATGAATTCCTGCGCCAGCATGCTGCGGCGGACGCGGTCGGCGGCCTGGTCGAACTCGGCCTGCTGCGCGGCGCGCCACTGGTCGCTGGCCTTGATGTAGTCCTCAATCAGCTTGCTGGCCGCGACGACGTTGGCGTTATCGGGGGCCAGCTTGGCCGCCGCGTGAAGCTGCGACAGGCCGTCCTGGAACTTGCCCGACAGGGCCTTGGCCAGGCCGCTGGAGGCAAGTTCCGTCGCGTCGCCGCTGACTTCGCTGGTGGTCGGCACGGCCGTCTGGGCCTGCGCCTCGCCTCGCCACGTCCCGCCGACAATCGACCACACCGACAAAAGCCCGAGCAACACGCATAGCGTCACGCTGGTACGAAAACGATTCACGCGATTCTCCTAAAGACTTATGTGTGCGGAATGACCTTATAATCGTTCCGCGAGCGGCTTCAGTTCCAGGAATTATCCAGAATACCATGCCGCCCACCAGAAAGAAAGCCGCCGTTGAGTCCCCCGGCCCGGGTGCCCAAACAATCCTCACGCCTCTTTTCTGCTTCCCGCCCGGATTTCCCTTTCCGGTCTGCTCCCCTTTTGTGCGTACCGTCGTCTAGGGGGACGCCATGCGGCCGAGGTCATTATGCGATGCCTTGGTAGTTCCCATCTATCGCCACGCATCCGGGTGCCATGCTTTTGGCCCCGAAGGGGCAAAAGCATGTTTGCAGACATCTGACGCATTGCCCCAGACATAGCACCGGCGCGTAGCTTTCACCGCGGGTTCCTGTAAACATGCTTCTGACCTGTCGGTCAAAAGCATGGCACCCAGCGCCGCCGACGAGGAATACAAACAAAGCCAAACGTTTTGCATAGTCAATTTCGGGTTCGTTTTGCCACCCGGCAGGTGCCAAGCCGGCCCGCCGGCAGCGGCGCGGGACGCACAGGCAGAGCTCGGGTTCGTTTTTCAACCTTGGCAACGCCGATGCACGGTGCCGTTGTCGCACCCCAAAGCGAGTTTGGGGTTGCACCGAAACACAGCGGCGATGGGGTGTTCCGAGCCACTCCCGGGTTCGTTTTTCCAACTGGCGGCGCAGAGAGAGCTGGTGAGCGTTAATGGTGTGGCGATGGAGGTTTACGCAAAAGCGAGACAGGCGATCTGTTGATTGGTTACGGCACTACGGCGTGGTAGAGCATCGCCCCGCCCAGCAGCAGCGTCAGGCCGATGAGGGAACCGGAGGCGACCAGGCAGGTGGTGCCCAGCGAACCCCAGACCCTGGCCGGCACGCGTTGGTTCTGGGTCCGCGCGAACTTCTCCGCCAGCAGCAGCGCCGCCAGCAGCGGCGAGAGGCTGATCGTCAGTTTCAGCATCAGAAGCAGTATCGTGCCCATTCTACTTTCTCCCGTCCGGCGAGGCGGCGGCCGGGCGATACCTCGCGGCGACCACATGCAGTCTGCACCCGTCGGCCGTGATGGCAATCGTGCCATGGGCCGGCTGCAGGTCCACGTATTGTATCACCTTTTGACCAAAACGGTAACAATCTACGAGGTCATTGTGCATCTCAAAACGCCAGGACTCCGGGGTATCCTGCATCTCGTACCACACCTGCATCTGCGGCGAGGGCAGGCGGTTGAACGAGCTGCCACGGCACATCTCGAGATTGTCCCGCCGGCTGACGCAGTAGATGCAGCTCCAGTCCAGCGACCGCTTCAGCCGCAGGGCCACCGTGTAGGGGCCGGGCACGACGCACTGCTCGTCGTGGCGGACGACGACCTCCACCGCCCCGTCGCGCAGGGTCAGGTCGTCGACCATGACGGTGGCCTTGCGCCCGGGCGAGCCCAGCAGGACCATCTCGCTGCCCTCGATGCGGGCGTCCCCCTGGATGATGCGCCAGCCCTTCATCGAGTTGCCGTCGAACAGCTCTGCCCACGGCGCAGCCGCCTGCGGGTGGGCGGCCTCCGACGTCGCCACCACCTGCGGCCAGCAGCCGGCCAGGCCAAGCAGCAGTACCAGCGATAGTCGGGCGAGAGGCATTGATATCCTTCATTGGCCGGGCCGGGCCGGGCCGTCAGTCATCACCGCGAGCAGGACGCATGATCGCTCAAGTGACTGTGCCGCGCGGGACGAAATAACTATGTCGCCGCGCTACGATGCAGTAATTATTCTGTCCCGATCCGATTTTACAACCCTAATCGAGGTCCGCGTTATGCGTGAGGTTTTCGAGGCGCCCGAACTGGTTCGCGTCGCGGTCGAGGACGAGAAGACCGGTGTGGCCTTCTACACCGCGATGGCCGCCAAGGCCGCCACCGATCGCCTGCGCGACGTCTTCACCGATCTGGCCGCACAGGAGCTCTTCCACCAGAAACGCTTCCAGGACATGCTCGACAGCATGGGCAACTTCCTGCCGCGCGAGCAGTATTCAGGCGAGTACATGGCCTACCTCCGCACCCTCACCCACACGCGGGCGTTTCCCGACGAGCGGACGGCGTTGAGGATGGTGCATCACTGCGCCGACGAGGCCGGGCTGCTCGACCTGGCCGCCCGCTTTGAGCGCGACACGCTGATCCTGCTCAACGAGCTCAAGGAGATGGTGGACCCCCGCGACCGGCCTCTGGTCGAAGACATCGCCCGCGAAGAGCAAGGCCACCTGGTCACGCTCGCCGAGGCGAAGGCCAAGCTGTAGTCGTAGCACGGGCATCTTGCCCCCGAGCCGTTTAACCGTAGCACGGACGAGACTTTCGCCGCCGGCGTGGGTTGCATCTGACCTTTTCATTCATATAATACTTATGGCAATAAAGGAGCCACGTCCATGAAAGGTAACGAGAAGATCATCGCCGAGTTGAACTCGCTGCTGGCCGAGGAACTGACGGCCATCAACCAGTACATGGTGCACGCCGAGATGGCCGAGAACTGGGGCTACGAGAAGCTGCACAACGTGGCCCGCAAGCGGTCCATCGACGAGATGAAGCACGCCGAGAAGCTCATCGCCCGCGTGCTTTTCCTCGAGGGCCTGCCGATCGTCAGCCACCTCAACGACCTTCACATCGGGGCCGAGGTGCCCAAGCAGATCGACAACGACGTGCACGCCGAGTACGACGCGGTGCAGCACTACAACCGCGTGATCAAGCTCTGCTATGAACTGGGCGATTCGACCACGCGCGAGATGCTCGAACACATCGAGAAGGAAGAAGAAGACCACGTGGACATCCTCGAAGCCCAGCTTGACCAGATCAAGCAGATGGGCCTGCCCGTCTTCCTCAACTCGCAGGTGGAAGAGTAACCGCGAGCGTTCGCAAAACGATAAGCCGATGAATTGACTGGTGCCACCCCCGAGTGCAATCGCTTGGGGGTGTCTTTTTGAGGTTCATCACCGATTAGCGGGGACAAGACAACGCTGCCGTCCCACGTACCCTATGCATCATGACGGTCTATGCGCTCCGGGGGGAAGAAGCAGCGAACCGCAGAACCGCAGAACAAGGAATCTTGAATATCGAAGTGAACGACGCATGGATCGCGGGTCTTTCCCTTCGGAGTTCTGCTGTTCGGTGTTCGGAGTTCTGCTGTTCGCTGCTTCTCAGTTGTCACCGGCGGGTTCCGCGCGTGACGCACGCCTGCCCACCTACAGGCGGCATCTTCTCGTCCCCGCTAATCCGTGAAGAACCCTTTTTGATGAGGTCGCCGCCAGAGGCGGGTTGTCGCAACCATCCTGGATCGGGGGTATACTCTGTGGCCATGAAGATCGCATTCGCAGGCTTTCGGCACGGGCACATCATGAGTCTCTACGAGATGGCGAGGCGACACGAGGGCGTCGAGGTCGTCGCGGCGAGCGAGGAAGATGCGGCCACGCGGGAGCAGATGACGGCGCAGGGCGAGGTGCAGATCACGCACGACAGCCACGCGCGCATGCTCCGCGAGGTGCCCTGCGACGCCGTCGCCGTGGGCGACTACTACGGCCGCCGGGGCGAGATCGTCATCGCCGCGCTGGCCGCCGGCAAGCACGTCATTGCCGACAAGCCCCTCTGCACGCGATTGAGCGAACTGGAACAGATCGAGCGGCTCGCCCGCTCCAAGCGCCTGGCCGTGGGCTGCCAGCTGGACCTGCGGTGTAGCGGCATCCTGGGCACGCTGCGGCAGGTCGTGCGCGACGGGGCCATCGGCGAGGTGCACACCGTCACCTTCACCGGGCAGCACCCGCTGCTGCACGGCAAGCGGGCGGGGTGGTATTTTGAGCCCGGCAAGCACGGCGGCACCATCAACGACATCGCCATCCACGGCCTCGATGCCCTGGGCTGGCTGACGGGGCGCAAGGTCGCCGGCGTCGTCGCCGCCCGAGCGTGGAACGCGCGGCTGCCGGCCGTGTCCCACTTCCAGGACGCGGCCCAGTTCATGCTCAAGCTCGACAACGGCGGCGGCGTGCTGGCCGATGTCTCTTACCTCGCCCCCGACGGGTGCGGCTATGCCATGCCGCAGTACTGGCGTTTCACGCTGCACGGCGACGGGGGCATGGCCGAGACATCGCTGAACTCCGACTGCGTGCTGCTGGCCCGCGCAAGCGACAGCGGTCTGCAGCGGATCGCGCCCCAGCCGCGGCAGGACGACTCGTACTTCGCCGCCTTCCTCGCCCAGTGCCAGGGGCGCGGCGGCGAGTTGCTGCTGACCACCGAAGAAGTGCTCGCCAGCTCGCGACTGGCGCTGGAAGTGCAGGCCTTCGCCGACGGGCACCCAACCGGCGCGTAGGCCATCCGAACGCCGCCCGAGCTACGAAAAGGAAATCATGATCATGATCAAGTCACTGAGTCTGTCCCTGGCCGTGTTGATGATCTCCGCCGCGACCTTCGCCGCCGACGGCCCCGCCGCGCGGGCCGCCGTGAAGATCCCCACCAAGAGCCAGAACATCATCAGCATGCGGGCGTCAGCCGATGGCAACGTGGTGACGTTCGGAGCGTTCTGGACGACGCCCGACGGCGGCAAGTCGGCCGCGTGGGTCTACGACGCCCGCGCCGGCAAGCTCAGCGAGATGACCGACGCGGTCCGCAAGAAGACGCTATCACCCGAGGCCGCGTGCGACTCGCCCATCCCCTCGCCCGACCGCAACTACGTGGTGCTGCCCGCGGTGCTGTTCGACAAGGGCCGCCCCACTACGCAGATCGCCTACCTCATGCACCTGCCGACGGGCCAGTTGACGTGGCTGGGCGAGGGCATGCCGGTGAAGGTGGCGTGGTCGAACCAGAGGGTGTACGTCAGCGCGTTCGACAAGGACGGCAACGCCCAGCCCGTGCGGGAAGTGGACCCCGCGACGGGGCGGTCGAAGGACCTGCCCGTCCGCGGCCTGCTGCTGGCCGCCGATCCGACGGGGGTTTACCTGGTCTGTGCATGCGACGCCGCCGACCCGGCCAAGCCGATGTCGCGGGCGGACATGCGGAAGGCGGCCGTCACGCGGCTGACGACGAGCGGCCCGGCCGTGCGCCGGATCTGCATGACCACCGAGATGAGCGAGGAGCCCGTATTCAGCGCCGATGGCAAGCGGCTGGCCTTCCGCCGCCAGCAGTGGGAAGACCCCGCCAAGCCGCCGAAGATGCTGGACATCGAGATGCATTCGATCGATGGCAAGCTGCCGGTGCAGTTCATCTCCGCCAATGCCAGCCCGGTGGGCGTGACCGACGCGGGCGAAGTGATTGCCCTCTTGCGCAGCGGCAAGCCATCGGAAGCGCCTTCGCTGGTCCTCTACGACGCGGCCGGCAAGAAACCAACGACCCTCGCCGCCAGCGCGGTGGCGGCTGTGCCCTGCGACGGCAGCGAGAAGATTCTGTACCTGCCGGGCGGCGATCAGCCCGAACTCAAGACGGCGTACGTCCGGCGGAAATGATGCGGTTCGCGCCAGGCGAGCGCGCGGACATTGCGGGAAGTGTTTCGATTGGCGTCCCCCACGGCAACGGTCAGTGGCCTCTGTCCCCCATCGGCTACCACTTGGGCTCCTGGGGTTCGTCGTCATCGCCGGGGCCGTCGCTGTCGTCGGCGAGGCGCCACTTCTCGCCCTCGGACATCTCGTCGATCTCGCGCTCGACGACCTTGAACATCTTCTCCTGCAGGGGAGCGAGCTTGCGGTAGTAGTCGAGCGTCGCCTGGTAGCCGGCCACCATCTGGTTGATCTTGATGATCTGCCACTTGGCCAAGCACTCGGGCTCCTTGATGTTCGTGAACGGATCGCACCCGAAGGCGATCTCGCCCGTCGGCTGACGCTGGAACAGCTCGCAATCCTTGCATTGCATCATGATCAATCTCCACGGCCGCGGGCGTGTGGGCAACCCGCGAGCCTGAACGTATCTTAGGCGATCCGGCCGCAGGGGCAAAGGGAATACAATCTCGACAAGACCAGGTCACATCGCCGGGTGTGGGAGTAAGGCTTGGGCGACGGCTTGCCGTTCGGCCCCCTCACCCGTCTCGCCTTCGGCGAGCCACCCTCTCCCGCAAGGGGAGAGGGGTACGCGCTCACCCGCCGTGGCGCCCGGCGCCTATTCCGTCGCCCCGCCGCCTTCGTCGTCGCCGCCCTCGTCGGCGGAGGTTCGGCCGGCGATCTCGAACCGCTCGACGGCGACGGCCTTGCCGGTGTCAGAATCAACCGAGGCGAGTACGCCGCAGAGGCGGGGGTCGCCGTTGCAGACTTCGAAGTAGTTGGGCATCTGCGTGCACAGGGTGGCCAGCACGCGATCCTTGCGGCGGCCCAGCACGCCGTCGTAGGGGCCGGTCATGCCCACGTCGGAGATATACGCCGTGCCGCCGTCCAGCACACGGGCGTCGGCCGTCGGGATGTGCGTGTGCGTGCCGAAGACCACGCTGGCCCGCCCGTTGAGGTGCCAGCCCATCGCGATCTTCTCGCTGGAGGCCTCAGCGTGGAAGTCCACCACGCGGACCTTCACGTCGGCGGGGATCTCGGCCATGATTTCTTCCGCGGTCGTCCACGGCGAGTTGTACTGGCCCATGTACAACTGCCCCAGCATGCAGGCCACCGCGATGCGGCAGTTGCCGCTCTTGCCGGGCACGACGGTCCAACGCTTGCCCGCGGCCGCGGCGACCAGGTTCGCCGGCCTTACGATGCGGTCGGAGTTGTGCAGGCTGATCGTGATTTCTCGCTTGCGGTAGACGTGATCGCCCAGGGTGACCACGTCGACGCCGTAGTGCAGGAGCTTATTGAACAGCTGCGGCGTGATGCCGCTGCCGGCGGCGATGTTCTCGGCGTTGCACACGACGCATTCGATGTTCCGCTCGACGATGACGCGCCGCAGGTGGTCGGCCAGCATCCCGCGGCCGGGCTTGCCCACGACGTCGCCGATGCAGAGGATATTGATCAGCATAAGCTCATTTCTAAGGTAGAAGAGTGATTCCCATCCAGGCCGTATTATAGAAACCCCCCTGCGGGCACAAAGCAAAATCCAACGGCACGTTCGCGGCGAACGTTCGAACGCCAGTTGACGCCGCCACGCGCCGATGTCAACATACGCCGCCAAAGGAACAACCCATGTCAAAGACCGCTGAAGCGCCGAAGGAAATATGCCTCTACGTCTCCCCCGCCGGCAACGACGGCTGGACCGGCCGCCTGGCCGCACCCAACCGCGCGAAGAGCGATGGCCCGTTCGCCACGGTCCACCGCGCCCAGCGCGAGCTGCGGAAGATCAAGGGCCGCAAGCCCCTCGCCCAGCCGGTGAGGATCGTCCTGCGAGGCGGGACGTACTTCCTCCCCCGGCCGCTGGTGCTGGACACGCGCGACAGCGGCACGGGCACGGCCAACACCACGATCTCGCCGCTGCGGCCGCAGGCGCCCGTCACCTTCGCCGCCTACGAGGGCGAGCAGCCCATCCTCAGCGGCGGGCGGCGAATCACCGGCCTGGTCGAGACCACGATCCACGGCCGCCGGGCGTGGATGGCGAAGATTCCCGCCGTTAAGTCCGGCCGCTGGAACTTCCACCAGCTCTGGGTGAACGGCCGCCGGGCCCGCCGCCCCCGCTGGCCGCACAAGGGCCTGCTGCGGATGGAGAACGCCCCGGGCATCACGCATCAGGACAACTACAACAAGGGCTCCGACACGTTCATCTACAAGGCCGGCGACATCCCCGACGCGCACAACATCCAGGACGTCAACGTCGTCGTGCTGCACTTCTGGATCGACACCCGCCGCAAGATCAAGAGCATCGACACTGCCCAGCGGCTGGTCACGATGGAGGCCCCCAGCCGCCTGCGCCTCACCGACGATTACCTGCCCGACCTCTACGCCGAGTACTATCTCGACAACGTCTTCGAGGGCCTCGACGAGCCCGGCCAGTGGTACCTCGACCGCCCCGCCGGCGTCGTCTACTACCTGCCGCTGGAAGGTGAGCGAATTGAGCGGGCCGAGATGATCGCCCCCGTGCTGAGCGAGCTGCTGCGCATCGAGGGCCAGACGGCGCCCGTCCAGCCGCCGGCGAAAAAGAGCCCCACCCACCCCGCGCCCGCCGGCGAGCCGGCCCGCGAGATCCACTTCGAAGGCATCACCCTGAGTCACAATGAATGGGTGGCGCCCAGCGACGCCGAACGCCTCTCCACGCCGCAGTCGGCCGTGCACGTCGCCGGGGCGGTCAACCTCCGCAACGCCAAGCGCTGCACGTTCCGCCGCTGCCGCGTCACGCACTGCGGCGGCTACGGCATCGAACTGACGGCCGGCTGCAGCGACGTGGACATCCTGCACAGCGAGATCAGCGACCTGGGCGCCGGCGGCGTGAAGGTCTGGCATGGCTGCGTGCGGAACACGATCTCCGACTGCGAGATCTCGCACGGCGGCGACTTGTGGCACACCGGCGTGGGCGTCGTCATCGGCCGCGCCAGCGGCAACAAGCTGCTGCACTGCCACATCCACAACTTCGACTACAGCGGCATCTCGGTGGGCTGGACGTGGGGCTACGCCGAGAGCGAAGCCTACGGCAACATCATCGAGTTCAACCACGTGCACGACATCGGCCGCGGCGTGTTGAGCGACATGGGCGGCATCTACACGCTGGGCGTCTCGGGCGGCACGCGCATCCGCAACAACGTCTTCCACGACATCGAAAGCCGCGGCTACGGCGGCTGGGCCATCTACACCGACGAGGGCTCCACCGACATCCTCATCGAGAACAACCTCGCCTACCGCACCAAGTCGGCGGGCTTCCACCAGCACTACGGACGCGACAACATGGTGCGGAACAACATCTTCGCCCTCGGCCGCGAGAAGCAGGTGATGCGCAGCCGCGTGGAAGGCCACAACACGATCTACTTCCAGAACAACATCGTGTACTTCAACCAGGGTGAACTGCTGGGCGGGCAGTATTCGGCCCTGGAGGCCGACTTCGCCCGCAACCTCTACTTCGACGCCCGCGGCGGAAAGATGCTCTTTGCCGGCAAGACCTTCCGCCAGTGGCAGGCCTTTGGCGCCGATAAGGGCTCGCTCATCGCCGACCCCCTGTTCGTGAATCCCGCCAAGGGCGACTTCCGCCTTCGCGACGGTTCACCCGCGGCGAAGATAGGCTTCGTGCCGTTCGATGTATCCAAGGTAGGGCCGAGGTGAAGCCATTGCGGATTGCGGACCTGCCTGCCGGCAGGCAGGTTGCGGATTGAGGATTGAAGAGCTTCGCAGCCGCGTCCTTACTAGATCCGTAATCGCGCGATTGCCAGCTGTAGGGCATGCAGGTTCCGGCCCGAAGGGATGGGTTCTGCACGCCGATGCCGGCCGGTGATCCAGAGGCTGCACGACCGAGACGGTCGTGCGACGCACGGCCAAGATGGCCGTGCTACGGGACAACCGCCCGAACGGACGGTTGTTCGTCTCATCACCGCCTCCGCATGCTGGAGCAACCTATCCTGCCGGCAGTCGCGTCCTCAATCCGCGAATCCGCAATCCGCAATGGTTAATGCTTCATGGCAATCAGTTCGAGGTAGATCAGGAAGAACCACAAGCCTTGCAGCACGAAGAACAGGATGATCTGGGCCCATTCGGCGCGGCTCTTCCAGGAGATGGCGAAGTTCTCGGAGATGATGGAGTAGATATCCTCCAGCAGGTCGAGCTTGCCCAGAATGGACTGCCGCCAATCGTCGAGCTTGAACTTGTTTGTCGCCAGTTCGAAGAAGCGGGCGGAGTACCAGTCGCCGATGAGCTTGATCTCGCGGTCCAGCCGCTGCAGCTGAGAGATCGAGAGCATGCGGTTCTTCATGACCTCAATGAGGTCGCGAACGAGGAACTTGCTGCGGAAGCCTGCCCACGGCCCCCAGCGCCCGCGGCCGAACGGGCGGTCGACCAGTTCGCCCATGGCCTCGAGGCGCGTGTCGAGCTGGCGGTCGAGGATGCGGTGGCGCAGCAGCTGCAGGTTCGCCAGCGTCAGCAGCTCGATGTCCTCCTCGAAGTCGCCCTCCTGGTCGAACAGAAACGCGCCGTCCCAGTCGATGATCGACAGATCGTTGCGGCCGTACTTGATCTGCCACCGCAGCGTATAGTCCACCTCGCGAGGGTCGAGTTCCATGCGTTCGCTCTTGAGGAGGGCGGCCATCTGGGGGGCGTGATCGAGGAATTGCTCGGGCTCGCCGTCGTAACCGGCGATGGTGAAGACGGAGTAGTTTTCGTACGCCTCGGGGTTGCCCGCGTAGGAACTGAAGATCCGCTGGGCGTGCTCGAGCGCCTGCCGCTCGATGTCGAAGACGTCCTTGCCGAAGATGTCCGCAACCTCGATCGTCGCCCGCACCAGCAGCACGTCGGGCGGGTAGCCGCCCACGTGAAAGGTGACGTTCTTGCCGGCCAGCAGGACGGTCTCGTGGCCGATGCTGACCTGCCGCGGAATGGCCCGCTGGGTGTATTCGGGCGCGCTCTTGCCGGCGGCGGGCTTGAACATCTCGCCCCGCACGTCGTGGTTCACCTCGCCCAGCAGGAATGTCACCACATGTTGGTTCATCGCCGGACCCTTTTCCTGCATTCATTCTACCGCGCTACACGAGATTGGGATAGGGTGAGGAACCATGTTGGCGTCCACGGGTCGCTCGCGTTTCAGTTGCACGTGAGGCCGGCTCCGCTCGCTTTTCAGGGATGTTTGACCCCATTGGCGTTGGAATGCCCTCGCCGTTACCCTTTGGATCCGTCGCGTACCCAGGTGTTCTTGACTTCGTCGGCCTCGGCGGCCTTGGCGTCGCGGATCTCCTGTTGCTGCTGGGGGTCCAGCAGGCAGCCCTCGCGGCAGCCGTGATCGCAGTTGCCGCGGCAGGGCTCGACGTGGACGGTGACGCTCGAGCCTTCGAAGTGCTCCTCGATCCGGCGGGAGATCTCGTGGGCGAGGCGGTGCGAATCATCGACGGTCATGCGGCTGTCGACGAAAATATGGAAGTCAATGAATCTCTCGTGCCCCGCCTTCCGCGTCCGCATGCGGTGGTAGCCGTGCAGCACGGGCACAAACTCGCTCAACATCCGGCGAATCCACGCACGCTCTTCCTCCGGCAGGTTCACGTCCATCAGGTCGCGTGCGGAGGAGAGGGTCAGCCGCCAGGCCGCGTGGACGATGAGGCACGCGACGACGATGGCCGCGATGGGGTCCAGCCAGTGCAGCACGTCCAGCTGCGCCTCGGTGAAGCGAGGCCGCAGCAGCAGGTCGCCGGCCCAGATCAGGCCCAGGCCGACCATGACGCCCAGGGAGGTGTAGACGTCGGTCCGCAGGTGCCACCCGTCCGCCTGCAGGGCGACGGAGTCCGTCTCCTTACCGACCTTGAAGAGCATTCGCGAGACGACCCAGTTGGCGACGGCCGAGATGGCCATCACGCCCACGCCCCAGCCGGGCGTCTCGATCACGGGGCGGGTGAGCAGTTTGTGGACGGCCTCGTAGATGATCCACGCCGCGGCAATGAAGATCAGCAACGCCTCGATGGCGCCGGAGACGTTCTCGAACTTGCCGTGGCCGAACGGGTGGTCTTGATCGGCGGGCTTGGCGCTGGTTCGCACGGCGAACAGTGCGATGATGCTGGCCAGCAGATCGACGCCGGAGTGGATGGCCTCGGAGATGACGGACACCGAGCCGATGAGCAGGCCCACGGCAACCTTGAGGATGACGAGTACCGTGTTGGAGATAACCGACAGCCAGGCGACGGCGGCTTTTTTCTGGTCGCGTTCCATGATTGATGATTATACGAAAAGGCCGTGGTGAAGGTCCCACGGAGTCACTCGCCCCGCTGCGTTGGCCCGACCGCGCCCCCGACTGGAGGCCGTCTGTTCCGGATGCGCCTCTTGTAGCTGATCAGCATAGGATTGTCAACGCGATGAAGGTCACGATGAAGGTCGGTGGCGCTGCCCGGGACGGGGCGCGTGCGAGGGAAGAGAGAGCAGGATTAACGGATTACGGGATTACAGGAAGAAGAAACAGAAGAAGAAGAAATAGAAGAGTAGAGAACGATGCCCGGTCTTAATCCCGCTATGCCGGGCACTTGGAATGCGGCGGGGGCTGTTGACTGGAGGTGGCAGCCAGGCTGCCGGAAGTAGGTCCAAGTGTTCCATCTTCCGTGTAATCCCTTAATCCGTGCAATCCTGCTCCACTACCTGGCGGCGCCCCCCGCCCGGGCATGTGGGCGAAATCCGCAAGCGTAGAGTTGAAATCCGCGGCCTAGTGGATACCATCGATGGTTTCCAACCAAGAAGGAGTCCGGACAATGGCAGTGGCAAAGAAGAAAGCAGGCAGGACGGCGACGATCAAGAAGGCCCCCGCGATGAAGGCGAAGGCGGCCCCGAAGAAGGCGACGAAGGCGAAGGCGGCCAAGCCCGCGCCCAGGAAGGCGGCGGCCAAGGTCGCGCCCGTCGCCGACATCGGCCTGATCGGGCTAGCCGTCATGGGCCAGAACCTCGTGCTGAACATGAACGATCACGGCTTCACGGTGGCGGTGTACAACCGCACCGTCAGCAAGGTCGATGACTTCCTCAAGAACGAGGCCAAGGGCACGAAGGTCGTCGGGGCCCACTCGATCGAAGAACTGGCGTCGATGCTCAAGCGCCCGCGGCGGATCATGCTGATGGTCAAGGCCGGCAGGCCGGTCGACGAGTTCATCGAGACGCTGCTGCCGTACCTGGAGAAGGGCGACATCATCATCGACGGCGGCAACAGCAACTTCAACGACAGCACCCGCCGAACCCAGTACGTCGAGAGCAAGGGCCTGCTGTTCATCGGCACGGGCGTCTCGGGCGGCGAAGAGGGCGCGCGTTTCGGCCCCAGCATC
>CAZTVF010000065.1:0-30943 GCA_964616985.1 uncultured Planctomycetaceae bacterium | reverse complement strand
AAGTTGCCGCGCGGTACAAGGTGTTCATGGCGACGCCCATCACGCCGGCGCTGATGCCCCGCATGACCGTGACCGTGATGTCGTAGTAGTCCGCAACATCGTAGCCGTGGTAGGCGGAGAATGTGGCGGGGTACTCGCTGTCGACGTGCAGCGTGCTGATACTGTCGTCACCCCAGTCGATGATGACCGTATGCCCCTCGCCCTGGCCGGCGAAGTCTTCGAACCCGCCCCACACGCGGGCGGGCAGGCCCGTCACGCCCTCCACCGTCGTCATCACCTGCTCGGCCTGGAGCGACAGCAGCGTGGGAACCGCAGGACTGACGACCGCGTCGCTATACACGGTGATCGGCGGGGCCTGGTCATGCCGGATCGTGACGGTGACGCTGTAGCCGTAATTCTCGGGGTCGTACGGGCCCATGTAGGTGTGCTGGCCACGCACATAGAATCGTTTGGCCATGTCGTCATAGAGGATCTCGCCGCTGGAGGGCGAGGTGTCGTCGCCCCAGTCGATCGAGGCCGAGTAGTGGCTCAGGTCTCGCGGCAGGCCGGTGTCGATGAACGCCGCGACGATCTGCTGCCATCCGGACACCCCCACGACGGACTCATACGTGTAGCCCGCGTCGTCGGCGACGATGGGGCTCTCGGCCACCGTGATCGTGAGGCTATCGTACGCGGCGACCTCGTCGGGGAGCGTGACGCTCACTGTGGCGACAAACGTGCCGGCGGCCGGCGGGGCGAAGTCCCATGACTCGCTCCACGATTCGCCCACGACCCGCTCGGCCGTGCCGAAGATGACCCAGTGATACAGCGGCGTGCCGGCGACGCCCGCGTTGTGGAACGTCGCCGCAAGGTGCACGATCGCATCGAGGTCGGAGGCGGCCACGTCGGGGCCCAGCTCAACTGTCGGCACGCTGTACGGCGTATCGATCTGCTTTTCCTGCCAGACCGCCCCACCGCTGCTGTCGGTGATGCGGAGGCCCACCACGCTGGGGCCGGCCGGTGGATTGGCCGTCCACGTGACATACTTGCCGCTGGGGCTTCCATCGAGCACATCGACGACGTCGGTCATGAGGACTCTGCCGTAGATGTCGCGGATGTACCACTCGGCCGTGTACGTCTCCCCGACGGCGATACCGGGGTCGTCAAAGGAGGAGTAGACGTCGATGCCGTATACCGGGGGCTCGCCGTCGGAGAACGGGGTCACGTCAAGGCCGGTGAAGGCCGGCAGGACGTTCCGCCCCTCGAAATCGATCTTGAGGGCGGTGACGTAACCGGCATCGTCCTTGGCGTAGACGTAGGCGGTCGACGCGGCATAGCTGGCCGGCGACCATCGATAGTTGGCGTCGGCGCCGACCCCGCTGATAAAGGCCACGTCGCCGTTGGAGGACCAGACGCTCTGCCGTCCCCGCGACGCCATGTCGCACACGCGGATGGTCGCGAATACCGAGGGCTGATCGCCAACGAGGAGGTCGGGCGTCGAGAGTTTCACATCGAGAGGAATCCATCCATTCACGCGCACCTGGCTCTGGGGAGTCACGATGTCGCTGTAGGCAAGGATGTCGTTGGTGCCCACGCCGTCGAAGAAGGTCATGCCCCCCGTCGTCGTCGGCAGCGACTGCACGTCGATGAACTGGCTGCCGGTGCCGGGCCTGATGTAGAGGTACTTGATCGACGAGTACTGCACCGGCTGCAGCAGGCCCATGCCCATGAACTGCGACGAGGTGATTGTGGCTGCGCTATCGGCCGTGGAGTCCCAATCGGAAATGGTGAGGTAGTTCGTGCCCCCGCCGCCGTCAAGCATCAACTGGCCGCGAATGAGCGACAGGGGCGTCTCGGCGGCCTCGCCGACGTGGAAATCTTCCATGCTCGCGTCGCCATAGACGTTGACGGCGGTTGTGGCGGCGTCCGTGCCGTCGATGTAGATGCGGTTGGTGGTCGAACTCGACCCGCCGACGGTGATGTTGAGGACCTCGGCGGAATACCACAGGCTGTTGTCCATGCCGCCACCGGTGAGCCTGCCCAGGTCCGAAAGGGTCTCGGCGCAGTAGGCGTAGTCGAGGGCGATGATGGAACCGTAGGAGACGCCGCGGTCGTCCACCATGACAGTGTCCGCGCCGTTGCCGCCCTGGAAGATGACCGTACCGTCCACGGTGCCCAGGGCAAGCAGGCCGCCCGCGCCCTGCGCGCCGGCGAACAACGTGTCGTCGCCCTCGCCGCCGAGGAAGCGGACCACACCCGTGGGATCGACACGGTAGGCGTACAGGAGATCGTTGCCGGCCCCGCCGGAGAAGAAAATGTCGCCATCGACGGGCGGGGTGGCGGCCGAGTCGCCCAGGACGAGCGTGTCGCCGCCGTCGCCGCCGAAAAACTTGAGGGACGCGGTCGAGTCAGGCGCCAGTTTGAGCGAATCGCTGTTGCTGCCGCCGTAGATGCTCAGGGCGGCCGTCGGCGCGGTCACGGTGATGATGTTGCTGCCATCGCCCAGTTGAAGTTCAACTTCCTCGATGTCGGCGTCGACGTGGAGGGCGAACCCGCCGGTCTCCTGCAGGCCCAGCATGGTTCCGCCGCTGATGCTCACGTTCTTGTCGCTGCTGCTGGTCAAGGCGAAGACAACGTCGGCGCCGCTGCCGCCCAGGACGGCCACGTCGCCCAGGATGTGGTCGCAGCCGTCGGCGGGCAAGCCGGGATAGCCGACGATCTGGCCGTCGGCGACGGAGTCAATCGGCGGGTCGTCGATCGCGCCCGTACCCTCGGTGGACCCGGCGTAGAAGCGATTGTCGCCGGGCCCGAGTTCGAACACGGCCTGGCCCGTCATCGCCAGCAGGGCAACGACATCGTCGCCTTCGCCGGCGCGGACCGTGAACGCAAGGCCGGGGACGGGAAGGACGACGTCCGATGTACCGTTGAAGGTGATCAATATCGTCGTGGCATCGCCGACGGGCTGGCTGACCGTGATGCTGTCGGCGCCGGCCGTGCCCTCGAACGTGACGTACGCGGGCGTGCTGAGGAACTGGACGTCGCCGAGGGCGAGCAGGCCGGCCAACGATGCCTCGGCGATGAAGGAATCCGTCCCGCCCATGAGGTCGATCTTGACCTTCAGCGAGGCGTCGGCCAGGAGATTAATCGGGGTCTGGGGCGTGCCGAAATTGTTCGTGTAGCCGGCCGGGGCGCCCGACTCGGCGTAGCGGAGAAATCCGTCGGAACCAACGCCGAGGCGAAGGGTTTCGGCGGCGCCCGTTCCGGTGAAGGTGACGGTGTCGGCCGAAATCGTCGGCGTGATCGACATCAGGACGCGCGACTCGAGGCCTTCGAGCGTCGGGGCGAGATGCCCGGCGCGCAAGGCGCGCCGCCGGGCGGCTTTGGCCGTCGCCAGGAACGCCAGGCGGGACATTCGACGTAGCACGCCACGATAGGCCCTGACGAGCAGGTCGTAGGCGTGCGAGTTGTGTCGCATTCAGCGTCTCCTGGTGCAGCGGCCCAGCCGTCGCGGGGCGATCCTAGGGCGCGACCTCCAGTCGTCACGTGGCTGCCCCGCCTGTAGAATCGGTTGAACTGGCCCGCGTCATCCCTGCCGTCGTTGCGCCAGTTAAGAGTTCCATTCTATTTCACTCCCGCAGGTTGTCAATGGTCGAAACTCGCAGGGCGCGCGGGGCACTCCTTCCTAAAGCCGGCCCACTGCGTGGGTCGGTCTTTCACACTCGCGATTCTTCCGGCACCCGGGCCTGCGGCCCGACCTCTCCTTGAATGGAGAGGAGTTGCAGGGCGCGCAGAGCGGGCCGGGGGGCGGCCCCGGCCCGCGGTGCAATCGCAATCTCCGTCGCGTCTCAGTTCGCCAGGGCGGCCACCTCGCCAGCCGACAGGCCACGGGTATAGACCTGCACGTCATCGATGGCGCCGTTAAAGAAGCGGGTGGCGTCGTTGAAGTTGGCGACATCGCGGCCGATCAGCAGGCTGTTGGCGGCCAGGGCGATCGCGCCCGTCTGGGCGACCGAAGCGCCCGCCTGCACGCCGTTGACGTACATCTGCAGCTGGCTGCCGTCGTAGACGCCGGTGATGTTCGTCCACTGGCCCAGGGTGATGGCGGCCGAGGCGCTGAACCGCCACGCGCCGTTGATGAACACGCCCAGGCGGTATCCGCCCGCGCCATATTCCAGCGTGTAGCCCGCCGTGCCCTTGTCGGCCTTCTTGAGAATCGTCTGCGGTCCGGTGGGCAGCGTGTCTTGCTTGATCCAGGCCGAGACGGTCAGGCCGACGGTGGCGTTGAGGGCGGGCGAGCTGCCGGCGTTCACGTAGGCCCCGCCCGTAAGCTGCAGGCCCGTGCCGGTGCGACCGGTGGTCCAGGCGGCGCCGTTGAGGACGCCGGTGCTGCCGCCGCCGGTGGAGTCGATGGCCGAGGTGCCGCCGCCCTCGCTGAACTGCCAGCGGGCGGCCGGGCCCGCGCCGCCGGCCGAGGCGGTGAGGTTTGCCACGTCGCCGGCGGTCAGGGCGTAGTTGTACACGCCCACGCCGTCGATCGAGCCCTTGAAGAAGCGGGCGGCGTCGTTGAAGTTGCCGGCGTCGCGGCCGATGAACAGGTTGCTGGAGGCCGCGGCGATGACGCCCGTCTGGGCGACGCCCTGGCCGGCCTGCACGCCGTTGACGTACATGATCAGTTGCGTGCCGTCGTAGACGGCCGTCAGGTGCGTCCACTGGCCCAGGGCGATGCCGACCGACGCCGAGAACCGCCACGCGCCGTCGATGAACACGCCCAGGCGATACCCGCCCTGGCCGTATTCCAGCGTGTAGCCGGCCTTGCCCTTGTCGGCCTTCTTGACGATCACCTGCGGGCCGGTGGGCAGCGCGTCCTGCTTGATCCAAGCCGAGACCGTCAAGGCGCTGGTGGCTTGGAGGCTGGGGCCGTTGCCGCCATCGACATACGCGCCGGCGTTGAAGGCCAGGGCCGAGCCGTTGCGGCCGGTCGTCCAGGCGGCGCCGTGAAGGGTCGCGACGTTGCCCTGGCCGCTGGCGTCGGCGGTGGTCGTGCCGACCGCCTCATCGAACTGCCACTGGGCGGCCGGGCCGCTGGCGCCCACGTTGCCGGTGAGGCTCCAGACTTCGGCGGCCGTCAGGGCGCGATCCCACAGCTGGACTTCGCCGATCTGGCCCTCGAAGAAGCGGCCCGGGTCGTTGGGGTTGGCCACGTCGGCGCCGATCCACAGATCGTTGCTGGCGTCGACCACGTCGCCGGTGGCGGCCACCGGTGCGGCGGCCAGGCGGCCGTCCTTGTACATGAGGATCTGCGTGCCGTCGTAGACGGCCGTCAGGAGCGTCCAGACGCCGGTGGTGATGCTGACGGTGTTGGAGAACTTCCACGCCCCGCCCAGGAACAGGCCCATGCGATAGCCGCCGGGGCCGTATTCCACGGTGTAGCCGGCCTTGCCCTTGTCGGCCTTCTTCACCAGCACCTGCGTACTGTCGGGCGTCTCGTCCTGCAGGACCGAGATGGAGATCGACAGCTGCGTGCCGACGGTCATGCCGCCGGCGTTGCCCGCCTCGACGTGGTCCTCGTCGAACACCAGCGAGGAGCCCTGGACGCTGAAGTCGGCACCGAAGAGCGAGCCGGCCTGGCCGGGCACGCGGAAGGTGTCCGATCCGGAGCCCTGGACGACCGTGTCGTCGCCACCGCCGCCGATGACCAGGTCATCGCCGGCGCCGTCGTCGAGGGTGTCGTCACCCGAGCCGCCGCGGAGCACGTCGTTGCCGTCGTTGCCGGCGAGGCTGTTGTTGCCGTCGCCGCCTTCGACCACGTCGTCGCCGCTGCCGCCGGTGAGGGTGTCGTTGCCGTCGCTGCCGCGGACGGTATCACTGCCGCCCTCGCCATCGGCGGTGTCGTCGCCCGCCCCGCCGTCGAGGAGGTCGTCGCCTTCGCCGCCGGCCAGGGTGTCGCTGCCGGCGCCGCCGTACATCGTGTCGATGCCGCTGCTGCCGGACATGGCGTCGTCGCCGGCGCCGCCGTCCATGTAGTTGTTGCCGCCGGATTCATCCCGCAGCGTGTCGTCGCCGGCGCCGCCCATCATGGTGTCGTTGCCGCTGCCGCCGGAGAGATCGTCGTTGCCGTCTCCGCCCTCGAGCAGGTTGACGCCGGCCGTGCCGATCAGCACATCGTTCCCGTCACCGCCGCGGAGGGTGTCGTTGCCCGTGCCGCCCGTGAGGACGTCCTCGCCGGCGCCGCCTTCGAGCGTGTTGTCGCCGGTGGTGACGTCGAGCGTATCGTTGCCCGCGTCGCCGTAGAGCTTGTCCTGGCCGATGCCGCCGTGCAGTTCATCGTCGCCGTCGCCGCCGGAGAGCACGTCGTTGCCGCCGACCACGTCGCGGAGGATGTCGTCATCCGCGCCGCCGGACAGGAGGTCGTTGCCCGTGCCGCCGGTGAGAACGTCGTTGCCGTCGCCGCCTTCGAGGAGGTTGTTGCCGCTGGTGACGCTCAGCACATCGTCGCCCGCGTCGCCGGTGAGGCGGTTGTTGCCGTTGGCGGTCCGCAGCACGTCGTTGCCGTCGCCGCCGACGAGCGTGTTGTTGCCCGCGTTGTCTTCGAGAACATCATCGCCGGTGCCGCCATCGAGCGTGTCGCCGTCGGCGCCGCCGATCAAGTGGTCGTTGCCGTCGTTGCCGCGGAGGGTGTTGGCGCCGCTGGTCTCGCGGAGGGTGTCATTGCCCAGGCCGCCCTCGAGCCAGTCATCGCCCGCGCCGCCTTCGAGCGTGTCATTGCCGGCCCCGCCGTCGAGACGGTCGTTGTCGGCCCCGCCATCGAGGAGGTCGTCGCCCGCGCCGGCGTCCATTCGGTCATCGCCCGCGCCGCCGAAGAGATGGTCGACGCCCGGGCCGGCCGACAGCACGTCTCGGCCGTCGCCGCCGTTGAGGGTGTCGTCGCCCGAACCGCTGGTCAGCGTGTCATCGCCGGCGTCGCCGTTGAGGACGTTGTTGCCCAGCAGGTCGGTGATCACGTCGTTGCCGTCGCCGCCGCTGAAGTAGTCGTCGCCGCCGGCGGCGGGATCAACCAGCGTCAGCGTGATCTGCCCATCGGTGACGCGGGCCGTGTACTGCAGGTCCAGCACTTCGCCGGCGGCCGTGGAGACGGTGTCCACCAGCACGCCTTCGATGAAGACCTGGATGTTGTTGTGGGCCACGGTGCCCTTGTCGCCCAGGCTGACGCTGAACGTGTAGTTGCCGTTGGCCACGTCGGCCACGAACGTGCCGTGCCCGGTGCTGTTGAGGTCGCGCTGGAGGTCGGTGCCGGCCCCGCGGTCGACGTCGTAGATCGTGCCGCTCTGCCAGCCGAAGCCGGCCGTCGAGTTGTAGTTGGTGGTCGAGGTCACCGGCTGGTAGCCCGTGGCGGCCGGAGAGGTGGCCGTGCCGAAGTCAAAGCTCCAGTCGGTGGCCGCGCCGGCCGACAGCGTAAAGCGGGCCGTGTAGCCATCCGAGGGCGAAACGCCCGCGTCGGCGTCGCCGTTCTGGTTCATCGCGCTGCCGCCCACGCCCAGGATGTTGGGGCCGAAGGTCAGGCTGTAGGAGCCCACCGCGCTCTGCGCGGCGAACTGCAACACGACCGTGTTGGTGCCCACCGGGACGATGCCCGAAACGGCCAGCGGCCCGCCGGGACCGGTGAAGCTCACGATGTCGGCCAGCGTAAACGTCGCCCAATCGATGGGCTCGCTGAACTCAACGACCGCGCCGACGGCTGCTCCGGTGGAGTTCACGATCGCGGCTGAGCCCAACACGCGCGGGCCGCTGGGGGCGGTGACCGTCAACGACTCGATCACCACGTTGGGATCGTTGCCGCCGAGGTCCGTGAATTGGACGGTCAGCTGCCCGTCCTGAACGACGGCCTGGAACGTCCGCGTGACCGTCTGCCCGTACGTCGTGCCGACCGTGTCGACCTGCTTGCCTTCGATGTAGACGGCCATCTGGTCGTGGCCGTAGTTGCCCGCGTCGCCCATGACGACCGAGACGCTGTACGTGCCGTTGGGCACGTCGACCACGAAGGTGCCGCCGTGGCCGTAGACGAAGTCGCGCGTCACGTCGGTTCCGGTGGCGCGGTCCCAGTCGCCCATCGTCGCACTCTGCCAGCCGTAGCCGCTGGTGCTGTTGTAGACCGTGGAGCCCGTCACGCGGGTGTAGCCCGCCGCAACAGGCGAACTGCTGGTGCCGAAGTCGTACCCGGCCGCGAAAGTCGCCGGGGCGTACAGCGTGAAGTGGCCGGCGAACTCGTCCTGGCCCACCTCGCCGTTCGTCGCGTCGCCGTCCTGGTTGATCGCATTGCCCGCGGAGTCCTGAATGCTGGACACCGTCAGCGTGTAGGCGCCGGCGGCCGACAGCAGCGAGACCGTCGAGACCAGCAACTGGGTGTCTGACAGCGCCGACACCAGGACGGGCACCGGCCCGGCCGGGCCCATCAGCGTGATGACGGCGGTGGCGGCGTTGACCGCCTTGTTGAAGGTGATGACGATGCCGTCGATGCTGCCGGTGATGTTGCCCGCAGGCGTCATGGAGACGACCTTGGGGCCGACGGAATCGGCCGTCCGCGTGATGCCCAGCGAGGTGATGGCGGCGCCGTTGTCGGCGGCGGTGCTGGGATCGGTCGTGCCGCTGAGGGTGTCGTTGCCGGCCTCGCCGTAGAAGGCGTTGGAGCCCTTGTCGTCGTGGAGCGTGTCGTTGCCGTCGCCGCCGTGCATCGTGTCGTCGCCGGCGCCGCCGTCGAGGTCGTCGCTGCCGCCGTCGCCCCAGAGCACGTCATTGTCGTCGTTGCCGCGGAGCAGGTCCACGCCGCCGCCGCCCCAGAGCTGGTCGTTGCCCGCGCCGCCCGAAAGCGTGTCGTTGCCTTCGCCGCCGTAGATGGCATCGTTGCCGGCCAAGCCGTTGATCACGTTGTCCAGCGCGCTGCCGGTGATCATGTCGTTGTGCGCACTGCCGTCGACGTTTTCAATGACGCCGTTGATCGCCAGCGAGTTGTGGGCCGCATCGACCCACTGGTACTGTCCGCTCGTCTGGGTGATGTCCACCATGATGCCCGCGGCGGCGTTCTTGAAGCTCAGCAGATCGATGCCGCCGCTGTCGAAGATCTGGTCGTGGCTGCCGGGGGCCTCGTAATACTCGTCGTTGCCGATGCCGCCGTCCATCGTGTCGTCGCCGCTGCCGCCGTCGAGTTCGTCATCGCCCTCGGCCCCGTACAGCAGGTCGTTGCCGGCGTTGCCGAACAACTCGTCGTCGCCGGTTTCGCCGAAGATCGTGTCGTTGCCGTCGCCGCCGGAGATCTCATCGTCGCCGCCGCCGCCGTGGAAGGTGTCGTTGCCTTCGGAGCCTTCCATCACGTTGTCTTCATCGTTGCCGGTATACGTGTCGTTGCCGGTGCCGGTGATGATCCTCTCGACGAACGTGCCGGTGTGCGTGACAAGATTCGTGCCGTCCGTCGCGGTGGTGGCCGTATTCCCGAAGACCACAGTCATGTCCGCGGTCACCGGATCGGTCTCACTGCGGAAGTTCAGCGTATCGAAGCCGTTGTCGTCGTCTTCGTAGACGATGTCGTTGCCCCAGCCGGGCATGAAGCGGAACTCGTCGTCGCCCGCCCCGCCCTGCATGTGGTCGTTGCCTTCGCCGCCGACCAGGAGGTCGCTGCCGCCGCTGGTGGGCGCCGTCATCACCATGCCCAGCAGGACGGTGTCGAAGGCGATGTAGCCGTTGTCGCCCATCATGTAGTCGCTGCCGCCGCTGCCGCCCATCGTGTCGTCGCCGGGAAGGGTAGTGTTCAGCGCGGAGTTGATGTAGTACATCGGGTTGCCCTGCCCGTCCAGCTTGGGCGCCCCGTGCGAGTCCACCATCGGCATGCCCTGCAGGGTGGTGTAGACCGCCCCCGCGTCGCCGAACATGAAATCCTCGTCCAGCATGCCGACGAGGATGTCGTTGCCCGCGCCGCCGATGAGCGTATCGCGGCCGCCGTCGGAAACCAGGACGAACGGATCGCCCGGCGAGTAGTTGCCCACGACGTAGTCATCGCCGGCGCCGCCGTCGAGGAGGTCGCTGCCGGTGCCGGCAAGCAGCCAGTCGTTGCCCGCCCCGCCGGAGAGGGTGTCGTTGCCGCCGTAACCGTAGAGGCGGTCGTTGCCGGCCTCGCCGTACATCTTGTCATTGCCCGCGCCGCCGTCGAGATTGTCGTCGCCGACGCCGCCCTTGAGCGTGTCGTCGCCCTCGCCGCCGGAGAGGTAATCGTTCCCGGCCAGGCCGAGCATCAGGTCCTTGTTGCTGCCGCCATGCAGGGCGTCGTCGCCGCTGCCGCCGTAGAGCGAATCCTCGCCCGCGCCGCCGTAGAGGGTCACGGCGCCCGTCGTGCCCTGCAGGACGTCGTTGCCGGGGCCGCCGTACGCCACGCCCCCGCCGCTGCCCAGGACCAGGCGGTCCTCGTTGGCCACGCCGTCATTCTGGGCGCTGGGGCCGGTGTCGGTGTCAGTGGCGAAGTCGCCGTACAGCGTGACGCCCAGGCTCGGGTCCACCGTCGGGTCGATCGTGATGTTGTCGCTGCCGTAGCCGCCCTCGGCATAGATGCCGCTGATGCCCGCGGGGTCGAACTCCTGCTCGAAGCCCGCCCACTGCAGGACGATCTTCCCGTCGCGCTGCACGACGACGAACGTCTCGCTGACGTCGCCGCACTCGCCGGTGAACTGCTGGCCGGAGAAATCGCCGCCGACGTGAACATCGCCGCGGTGGCTGGCCCGCGGACCGGTGTTGAGCTTCAGGACGCCATTCTCCACCACGCCCAGCACCGGCGGGGTCGGGATGTCCGGGTACGACCAGTCGAACGACAGGATCGTCGTATCGGCAATGGTCCAACTCTCCTCGAAGATCGTGATCTCGAAGAGGCCCAGGTCCAGGCCCACCCACACGTACGCTTCGAAGAACGCGCGGAACGACCCGCCGGCGTCGAACAGGCCCTTGAGGCCGTACGCGTTGAGCCGGTTGGAGAACTCCGTCGTGCGAATCTTGCCGTCGGCAACCCGGGGGCCGCTGGGGCCGTCGGGATCGACGTCGTGCAGGTCGATCCAGATGTCGCCTTGCACGCCGCCGCGAACGCCCGCTTCGATCAGCCCGCCGATGCCTGCGAAGCCCTTGCCCACCAGGCTGGCCTCCAGCGAGAACTCGTGCTGGTCCACGCCGCCGACGACGTGGTCGTCCACGAAGAAGCCCTGCAGGATGTCGGCCGCGTTCGTGTAGCCATTCTCCTTGTACAGCCGGAAGCCGTACGTGTCGAAGCCGATGCCCAACTGGCCCATCAGCTCAAGATCGCCCTCCAGGCCCGCGCTGAGGAACGGCGGGAAGATCGGGACGTCGAAGTCCAGGCCGAACTGGAAATCCATGGCGAGGTTGAACGTGACCAGCGTGGCGTCGCCGCCCATCAGCCAGGTGACGATCTGGTTCATGTCCGTCAGGATCGGGAAGGCGACTCCGGTGCTGGGCTTGTTGAGGTCCTCGATCCAGTTGTTGATGCTGTCGGCGATGGAGGCGTCGACCTGGTCGCCGATCTGGTCGGGCAGGAAGTCCGTGAGGTTGTCCACGATGTTCAGGCCGATCGACTTCCACTCGTTCATCTTGCGGAAGTCATCGAAGGCCCGCACCGAACCGAAATTGAAGGACAGGTTCGCCACGTCCGTCGGGGTGTCCTCGACCATGTCGGCGATGCGTACCACCTGCACGATCAGGTCCACGATCTTGCTGTACGGCGAAGGCAGCAGCGAGCCGATGCCCTCGGCGATGTCGGCGATGCTCAGGTCCTGCCCGGCCAGGTCCGAGATGACGGGGATCGGGTCGGTGATGATGTCCAGCAGCGGATCGATGGGCGACATGATGTCCTGGACGACCGACAGGATCGGGCCGGCGAACTGCGTGATAAACTCGCCCAGGGCCAGCGTGATGTCGTTGAACTCGATGACGGGGATCTGGTCGAGCGGGTCCTGCCCGTCGAGATCGCCCTCGGCATCGAGCACGGCGTTGGTCAGACGCCATGCGAAGCGGAAGTCGGTGGAGACGCTGGGCCAGCTGATGGCGCTGGAGCCGACCATCGCGGAGATGCCGGCAAAATCGGCCACCAGGTGCAGGTTGATGTCGACCAGCCAGTTGTCATCGGGATAGCCGTCGATGGACACGCGGTCGGCGTCGGACATGCTCAGGCCGCCCGTCAGGCGCGAGTGCATCATGTCGGCCGCCGGCAGGCCGTTGAGCTCGTAGGCGGTGATCAGCGTGTCGGTGTCCGAGGCGCTGACCGAGTCGACCAGGTCGATGGTGATCGCGGCGGCGAGCTTGGAGGGATGATCGGTGATGTCGCTGATATGCACCGACAGGACGGTGAACGTGCCGTCGGCCTCGAAGTTGGGAATCTCGGCCGACAGCGTGATGGCCATCTCGTCGGTGGCGGCCGTCTCGATGTAGAAGCCCTGGTTGGTCTCCGTCTGCGACTGGTCCAGCACGCCCAGCTCGAGGTGCCAGGTGAAGCCGATGTTGAAATCGAACGTGCTGCCCGGGGCCACCGAGAAGGCGAGGATGGGGATGCCGATGTCGAAGTCGAACGCCAGCGATTGAGTGAAGGTGAAGACCGGGGCACTGATATCCAGCGAGAAGCTGACCTTGTTGCCGACGGTCGTCGCGGCGATCTGCGTGGCGGACGTCACGCCGGCGATGCTGCTGCCGTTGGCGGCGAAGGTGTTGAACAAGGCCTCCTGGATCTGCCGGTTGCCGGTGTAGCCGGCCGTGGAGGCGGCGGAGAAGGCGGCGGCGAGGTCCGTCTCGAACTGGCGGAGGAAGTTGCCGTTGACCTCGCTGCCGTTGGAGGCCAGGCGGTTGCCGAAGAACGGCAGGACGTAGCCCAGGGGCCCGCTGTCCAGGGCATCGGCGAACTTGTGCAGGAACTGGTTCATGCCATTGGCGACATCGACGGGGCTGGCGTCAAGCAAGATGCGCTGCTCGAGGTTCTGCAGTGAGTAGTGGTTGATGGGGGCGGCCGGCAGGGAACGAATTTGCTGGCGCGAACCGCGAAACGCGCGTGTGGAATTCTTCTTCATGACCCGATCTCCTTTAGCAGCTTGCCTTCTGTGTGCCGTGGGCGCGTACAGCCTTCCCCGATCGATGTGGACCAGAGCCTCCGTGCCGTACAACTCCGACAGGTAAAAATGATAACCCGGATCGGGAAAATCCGCAACGAGAATTCCGGGCAAACCCGGAGGACTTACCTGGGGATAACTACCTATGCCAACGTGAGTTGAAGGGGCTTATCGAACCTTTATGGCTTGACACAGCCAAACCCGCATCGGAATTTGGGCCTGGGATGGGTGGCGGCGTTCTGTAACCGGGCGGCGGCTATCTGGAGGGGTGCCGGCCTTCCAAGGCCGCCGCCCAAAACGTGGGGTGGCGGGAGGGTGGCGGCCTTCCGAGGCCGCCACCCAAACGCGAACGACTTTACGCGGCGGCCGTGCGCCGCCCGAGATCAGTTCAACTGCACCAGGGCCTTGGGCGCGCGGCGAGTGCGGACGGATTCGAACGCCCCGGCGATGTCGGCCAGCGGATAGATGCGGTTCATGTCGTACCACAGGCTGGCGTCGAGCTTGCCCTGCAGCACCATTTCGGAAACCTGCTGGTGCGTCTCGGCCTCGTCGTAGCTGCAGGGGTGAACGGTGAACGCGCCGCGGGCGCGGGTGAGGTTGGCGCCGATCTGCCCGACGTTGTCCAGGCCGTACGTGCCGTACTTGCCGCCGGGCTTGAGGCACGGCAGCACGCGGTCGGCCACGCCCGTCTTGCCGACGGCGTCGATGATGAAGTCGAAGCCCGCGGCATTGGCCTTGTTGAGTTCCGCCGCCAGGTCGGCAGCCTTGTAGTCGACGTAGATGTGCAGTTTGGTCTTGGCCTTGGCGGCGTCGGCCAGGGCGGCCGAGCCGGCCATCGCGACGCAGGCGGCGCCGAGGTTGACGGCGTGGGCCGCGTACGACAGGCCGTTGCCGCCCGAGCCCACCACCAGCACCGACGCCCCCGCTCGCACGCCCATCCGCTGCATGTACGACAGCGTCTCGCGCCACGTGGTGAACATCGGGGCGACCTTGGGATCGACGCCGGCCGGCACGATCTGGTTCCACCGCGACGACGACCACTGGTTGGCGGGCAGGCCGTCGGCGCACATCGCCCAGTGGTCCTTGGCCACGCCCATCTGGGCGAAGCCGCCCCACGTCACCGAGATGCCCACCGACGGGCAAGGCGGCGTGCCCACGCGGGTGACGATGTCGCCCACGCGATAGTTCCGCACCTTCTTGCCCAGGGCCACCACGCGGCCGACGCTCTCGTGGCCCAGCACGGTCGGCAGCGGCGAGATCCACGGGAAGGTGCCATCGATGATGTGGCTGTCGGTGCCGGTGCACGTCGCGCCGTAAAGCAGCTGGCACAGGGCATCGTAATCGCCCAGGTCGGGGTCGGGGATATCACGCACGACGATCGAACCGAACTTCTCAATAATGCCAGCCTTCATGGGCGCTCCTTGTAGGTTAATGTTCCGCGGTCAAACCGGGAGTTATAGCGACCCCGGCGGGGAAATCAAGACCGGAAGGCTCGACGACCGGTGCTCACCGTCTATCGAACGACCTTGACGACGGCTTGCCGGCGTTGTGGGAGCTTGATGGAGCCCAGCGGCTTCTACAGCGCTGAACGGACAAGCCGATGACCGGATTATGGATATGTCGTGTGCAAGAAAGGAGAGCGAGATCGTCCAGGCCATCAGCCCGATGATCCCGCTCTCGTTGGGGCGCCGGTAGATCCAAAGCGGCGTCGCTGCCGCCGCACTCCATATTACATCACGA
Source organism: uncultured Planctomycetaceae bacterium (assembly GCA_964616985.1). Classification (GTDB taxonomy): domain Bacteria; phylum Planctomycetota; class Phycisphaerae; order SM23-33; family SM23-33; genus CAZTVF01. Next base: position 16,085 of record CAZTVF010000065.1, on the reverse strand, counting down.
ACGTGTCCTTCATTCCCTTGTCCCAGTTGGGCCACAGGTAGGCGTCGGTCTTGCCGTCGGCGATGACGCGGAAGGCGTAGCGGACCTGCTCTTCATAGAACTCGCAGAACGCGCCCGTCTTGTTCATGCCGCCGTTCATCTCGTGGGCCTCGGCCGGGCACGGCGAGCCGCAGAAGTGGCGGATCGCGCAGCGTCGGCAGGGGTCGATGTCCTCGACCTTTCGGCCGGTGACTTTGCGGAAGGCCTCGGTGGCCAGCACCTTCTCCACGTCGTCGCGGAAGAGGTTGCCGCCGTTGAATTCCTCCAGGCCGATGAACTCGCTGCAGGGGAACATGTCGCCCGAGGGAGCCAGGGCAAAGAAGCACCGCCCGCCGCCGCAGGGCGAGATGTCACACATCAGCCGCCGTGCCGTCGGGGCCACGATCGCCAGCAGGATGTTGGAGAAGTTCGCGATGGGCAGGCGCCGCCCCGTCTCCTGGTATAGCTCGTACGAACGGTCCAAGGCGGCCAGGAAGTGCCGGGCGGCCGAGGCGTCGTCGGGTTTGATATCGCGCGAGGGCGGCAGCGTGCAGCGGAGGATGTTCATCAGGCACGTGGGCACGCGGCGGTCGTGGAAGAACTCCACCAGGGGCGTCAGCTGCCGCAGGTTCTCCTTGGTCACGGTGCAGATCACGCTCCAGCCGTTGTAGCCCTGGAGGCGGTCCATGGCCTTGAGCACCTCGCCGTACACGCCCTGGCCGTCCCAGTTCTTGCGCGTGCGGTTGGCGATGGCGGCCGTCGGGGCGTCCAGCGAGATGCCGATGCTCACCTGGCGCTCGGAGAGGAACGCGATGGCCGACTCGTCCAGCAGCGTGGCGTTGGTCTGCACGCCGAAGCGGAAGTCGTTCTTGAAGGCGTCGATGCCGGCGAACATCGCCTCGCGGTTGAGCATGGGCTCGGCCCCGTGAAAGACGATCTGCGGGCGAAGGCCCTTGGGGACCGTGCGGGCGAAGTAATCCTTCAGCCGCTCCAGGGCGTTCATGAGCTTGCCGGCCTCCATGTGCTGGCCGCTCTTTCGCATGGAGCTGGGGATATAGCAGTAGGTGCAGTTGAGGTTGCATCGCTCGGTGGGGTTGAAGTAGACGGCCGAGGGCTTGAGCCCGAAGCGCAGGGCCTGCATCTCCTTGGCGAACTGGTCGGCCTTGCGGCGGTAGGAGGCCAGGAGGGGCCCGGTGAGCGAGGCGGCGAGGTCCGCCTTGGGCACCAGGGCCCAGAAGGCGGTATCGGGTTCGACGAGGGCGACGTGAGATTCGTGCCCGATGTCGATGGGGGTAAAGGACGGTCCGTTGCCGGAGTTGGCGAAGCGGCCCCGTGAAGGGGCCGCCCCGCCAGTCGACGGCGTTTTGCTGCTCTTGGCCATTACTTACCGTTCCTGTCCATCAGGATGTAGTGCGAGAGGCCCGTGCCTTCGGCGCGGCAGCTCTTGCGGTAAGCGATGACCTTGGCCGACTTCTTGACCGTTTTCTTCATGCGTGACTCCTTTTCCTGACGCCAGGCGGCCCTGGCGAGGCACGGCGCGAGGCCGTGCGGCGTTTCGAGCCGCCACAAATAAAAAAGGGTTCCGACAGACGTCAGGTGTCTGTCGGAACCCTTTACCATCGGATTCCAGATTCGCCGGCCCGTGGGCGCGGCGACGTGTTCGGTTCGAGCAGGTCTTCTGGCTCTCGGATCGTCCGCACCGGCCGCCTTCCCGCCTCGATTGCGTCGAGGCAGTGGCATGTGGCCGGCGCGTCCCCGATTACAGCGGCGGGTCCGCCACGGAATCTAACCGTGTTCCGGGATGCTCAAACCGGCAGAAAGTTTAAGCCGCTTCGAAACGAAACGCAAGCCCCTCCCCGCCAAAATCCGCACCATAGCACCGGCGTCCCGCCCGTGTCTTCCCGTAGCACGGGCATCTTGCCCGTGGTCTTGCTGTTTCTTCTCTTCTTCCTTCACCTGCAATCAAAACGCGATCGCCTCCGTCTTCGCTGGCCGGCTGGTGGCGGGCCGGCTGGTGGCGGCGGCGCCGAGCAGCTTGTCCGCCTCCGCCTGCGAGATCTTCTGCAGCTTCACGACCGGCCGCTCGGGCGAGGACGACTTGCCGCCGCCGGCGTCCATCTGGGTCACGTACTCGTGCCGCCAGTTGAGGATCACCAGGTCGCCCGCCTTCAACGCCGCTGCCGCATCGGCGATCTCCTTGGGCGCCTTGGCGTTCTTGCGGTTGTCGGCCACCTGGAAGAGGAACTCCGTCGCCTTGGGATCGCCGTACTCGCCCAATTTCTCGTACACGACATACCCGACGATTTCGAAGGTGGCGAAGTCGCCCGATTGGCCGCAGTCGTCGGGGCACAGCGATGTCAGGCCGCGGCACTGCCGCGCAGCCACACCCACGAATCGCGCCACCGTGTCATGCCGCGAGAGGAGGTCTCGCTTCTCGTTCTTGGCCGGCTCGGTCGTCGCCGCCCACGCCGCGCCCACCAGCAGGATTCCCGCCGCCGCGATCAAAGCCCGTGTCGTCATCTGATTCTCCTTTGATGGCGTATCCTCGCATCGCCGGCGCCGCGCGGCAAGTGCCGACAGGAACAAAGTATGGTATGTTGTCGCAGGCGTATCACCTGGAACCTTCGCCGGTTCCACGGCGTCAAAGGGCGAGGCGGCTAAGAGCCTATCCGAATAACTACGAGGAGCCGCGTTGTGACCAGGAACGATCGGATGCAAGGAAGAACGACGACGCCATGCTGTTCTGCATGGCGAGGAGTTCTGACGCCGCAGCCGGCGTTCCTGGCCACAACCCGAAGGGACGGGCGGCTTCTTCCGCATGCCTGCGTTGCTCGGGCTCGACGGCCCGCAGAGGGGCCGTCGTCGCCCTCGCGCCTTGGCCTTCGGAAAACTCCGCTCCGTCGCGGCCCTTGTAGTGATTCGGATAGGCTCTAACCCAATGGAGACGGCTGTGCATACCAAGACCTGGCTGACGATGGCGGCGTGGGCGGCAGTGGCGTCGATCGCGGCGGGGCCCGCGCTGGCCCAGCCGGTAGCGCCCGCGCCGCCGGCCAAGGCGCCAAAGGTCGTCGTCACCGACGCCGAGTCTGAAACGCTTCTGGCCGAGATCGACCGCCTCGTCCGCCGCAAGAACCTCCGCGAGGCGGCCGAGACGCTGCATGAACTGATGGGCCGGCGAGAGGGTTTCGTCCCCGCCGGCGATGGCAAGCGAATGCTCTCCGTCAGTGCCGCGGCCACGCGACGCCTGGCGGCGATGGGGAGCGAGGCACTGGAAGTGTACCGCGGCCTGTATGAGGCGGCGGCCAGGTCGGCGTACGACAAGGCCGTCGCCGCGGGCGACCTGGACGCCCTGCGGGCCGTGGGGCGGAATTATGCCTTCACGGCCGCGGCCGACGCGGCCCAGCGGGCGACGGCGTCGGTGTACTTCAACCGCGGGGAGTTCGCCCGCGCCGCCGCAGCGTGGCAGGAACTGCTGGACGCCAATTCGCCGCCGGCCGCCGCGGCCGAGCTTCAGGCCCGCACCGCCCTGGCCTGGGGGCTGGCCGGCAAGGCCGAGCTTTCCCGCGCGTGGCTGGCACGGCTGAAGTCCGAGCACGCCGGGGCCAAGGGCAGCATCGGCGGCAAGGAACAGGACCTCGCGGCCTTCGTGGAAAAGACCCTCGCCGGCGCCCCGGCGACGCCCGCGGCCTCGCCCGCCCCGGCGGCGCCCCTCTCGGGTCACCTGCGGCCCGCGTGGCGATTCACGGCCAAGCCCCTCAAGGACGCCGAGGACGCGAATGTGTCGTTCCTAGCGCTGCAGGAGTGGCTGTCGTACATCAAGGGGCCCTTCCGCGTCGCGGACGGACACGTGTTCCACTATCCGCCCAACGGCCCGGTGGTCTCGCCGATGGTGCAGGCGCAGCTGCGGGGCGGCCTGCTGCTGGTCCGCGACGACGAGGGCTTGGCCGCCATCGACGCCGCCAGCGGCGAGACGAAGTGGCGAGCCCCCCTGCCGATGGTCCGCACGAGCCCGCCGCTGGAGGAATACTTCGGGCAGGTCCGCGTGACGCCCGAACGAAGGATGGAGATCGCGGCCACGCAGGTCGTCGTCGACGGCAACCGCCTCGACTTCCCCGCGCAGACCCACACGATCCCCCCCAGCCGCATGCGGATGCGGTTCCGCTACGGCGCCAGCGAATTTCGCGAGGACTACCGCAACACCCTGGCCGCCACCGACGAGACCGCGTTTGTCGTGGGCGGCTTCGTCACGGCCGCCAACTTCACCACCGACGCGCCGGCGAATCTCAAGGACCAGCTCGTGGATGATTCGTTCCTGGCCGCCATCTCGCTTGGCCAGCAGGGCAAGGTGCTATGGAAGGTGGGCCAGGGCTACGGCGACGACGAGATGACGCGGGCGGCGAAGTACCTCGTGCCCCCCACTATCGCCGGGCGGCGCGTGCTGACGGTTGCGATCCACCAAGGTCAATATGTGCTCGCCTGCCTCGACGCCGCCACCGGATCGCTGCTGTGGAAGACCACCTTCGCCGCCGCCCAGCGCCGCTGGGCCAAGGCCCAGGGCAACAGCGAGGCCATGGGCACGATCCGCGACTGGGCCTGCCCGCCGCTGGTCGCCGGCGACCGCGTCATCGTCTCGTGCTCGGGCGTGCTGGCCGCCTTCGACCAGGCCAGCGGCGCGGCCCTGTGGGCCTACGAGTATCCCGAGGAGTTCGTCCGCAGCGCCCCCGGCACCGTTGCCTTCCCGCGCCGCGCGGGCGAGGTCAACCCCCTCGTGCTCTGCGGCGACACGGTCATTGCCATGCCCGCCGACAACTCCTACGTCTTCGCCCTCTCGCTGCGCGACGGCTCGCTGCGATGGTCGCAGAACAGCCAGGGGCTGTGGGATCTCTCGGCCATCGACGACGGCCGCGTCCTGCTCAGTGGCCGCGACAGCGAACGCCAGGACCTGCTCCGCAAGCGCAACCTGGAGGTCGGCCGCATCGTCGCCGAGATGAACAAGCAGCCCGCCTCCGCCGAGGCGCAGCAGGCGGCGATGGAAGAGATTCGCAAGCTCGAGCAGGCCCCGCTGGAGCCCGCGCCCGTGACGATGCTGGCGGTGCTCTCGGCCGCCGACGGCAACGCGGTGTTCCGCTGGGCGAGCGCCGTACCGCTGATCGGCCGCCCCGTCGTCACCGACCGCTGCATCCTCGCCTCGGCCGGGAGACAGGTGCTGCGCCTGGACCTCGCCGACTACCACACCGAACTGCTGCCGCTGGCCGGTGAGAATGATTCGCTGGGCAACCTGCTGCTCGCCGGCAGCCGCCTCTACGCCGCCAACGTCCTGGGCCTCTTCGCCTACGACATCACACCCGGCCCCGCCCCCGCGACGCAGCCAACGATGCGATCGAAGTAGTCACCCCGCCGCGGGGCGCGAGGCGACGGCGGAAGGCCGGTCCATGGCGGAGATCCGCTCCAACGCGGCGGCGAGGGCCTTGTCGAGAATGACCGCGACGCCTTCGGTGGCGCCCCGCCCGGTGTACGTGCTGGACCAGCCGACCAGATCCAGCCGCTTCCATTGATGATCGGGCATGGGCATCTGCACCCGCCTCACATCGAGAGTGAATCGCTCGCGGGTCATGATGCACAGCGTGATCGCGACCGGCCGCGGGCCCGTGTCCTCCATGCGGCCCTTTCCGGCAAGGCGGCAGTCGTTGACGTACTCCAGCCGCCAGAAACCCTCGCCATCTTCGCGCACGGTCGCGTTGGCCAGGCCGGCAAGCTCGGGGTACTCCCCCGCCATCGCGGCCAGCTCCTGCCGCATCGTCTCCACGATCGCCGCCGCGTTCTCCCCCGCCGGCTGGGTCGCCGGTGCGGTGGCCGCGGCGGCGGAAGTCGGACGCGTCGGCTGGGCGGTCGCCGAGCCGATCAGCATCGCCAGGGCGACGATCGTCATCGCGGCCCGCGCGGCTCGGCTTGCCGGCGAGGCCACAGCACGTGAACTACTGTACTGTCCAACTTGATTGTATGGGTGCCGTGGCTTGCGAGGCCGTAGTCGGTCGAGCAACCACGCCACGGCCACCAGGCAACGTTGCGTGGTTGCTGCGCTACGCTCCGCAAACCACGGCACCCACAGTTTCGATCTTGACGACACACTAGCCGCTTGCCCGCCGATCGGGTTGAACTCCGGCTTGTACATGCGATTACCTTTTCGCTTTGCCCGTTCGCTGAGTCAGGCCATGACCAGGAGCAGGCGGTTGTGCTCTACCCAAGCAGGTGGCGGCCTGGGAAGGCCGACACCCAGCCCATCTGGTCATGGCTCACGCACGCGGCAGGAAGACGGCCATGTCGCCGCGGCGGCGGTTGTCCCAGAGGCAGAAGGGCACGGCCTTGAGGCGGACGCGCTTGGCGCGGGGGGCGTCGATGAACTGGTAGAGGCGGTCGCGCCAGTCGGCCAGCGGCACGGCCTGGGCGTCGCCCTCGATCACCACGACGCCGCCCAGACGCCTGGCGTCCCAGCGGGCCGTCAGGCGCGAGCGGTCGGGCAGCACCACCGTGCGGAGATCGACCTTGTGGTCGCAGCCCTCCAGGCAGTACACCAGCGGCCCGCGCTGCAGGGCGACCCGGCCGCCGTCGTCCAGCACGAAGGGATGGGCCGCGACGCGCTCGACGCGCATCTCCAGGTCCAGGCTTACGCGGTCGCCGTCGGCCCATGCGCGGCTGAGGCGAACGTAGCCTTTGCGCACGGGGCGGCTGACGCGCTTGCCGTTGACGGAGAGCTTGTGGCTGCGGCACCAGGCCGGAATGCGGAGCATCAGGTCGAAGCGGGCCTTGCCCGCCAGCGACAGCGTGAGGTCGATCCGCCCGTCCCACGGGTAACGCGTTTCCTGCCGCAACGTGACGGCCGAGCCGCCCACCTGGGCCGTGCCGCTGCCGGCGATGTACTGGTGCACGTAGAGCGAGTGGTCGCCGGCGGCGTAGACGTACTCCCCCACCGACGCGATCATCCGCGCGAGGTTCGGCGGGCAGCATGCACACGAGAACCACTCCTGGCGATGGTGGGCCTGGTGGTCTTTCGTCTCGTCGTTCGGCACGCAGCCCAGGGCGTTGGCGTAGAAGAATCTCCGCCCGTCGAGCGACACGCCGTTGATCGTGCCGTTGTACAGGCAGCGCTCGATCACGTCGGCGTATTCGCCGTCGGCCTCCACCTGCAGCATGCGGTGGGCGAAGTACACCAGCGCGATGGCCGCACACGTCTCGGCGTAGGCCGAGTAGTTCGGCAGGTCGTGCAGCCGCGTGAATCCTTCATTGGCGGCCGAGGGCCCGATGCCGCCCGTGATGTACATCTTGTTGCGGGTCACGTCGCGCCAGACGCGGCGGCAGGCGTCGAGGAGTTCGGCGTCGCCGGTGACGGCGGCGACGTCGGCGGCGCCGCTGTACAGGTAGAACGCCCGCACCGCGTGTCCGGCGGCCTGCGTCTGCTCGCGGATGGGGCGGTCGGCCTGGCAGTAGGAATACGTGCGAGCCCAGTAATGCTTCGGATCCTCGCCGCGGGCGCGGGCCTCCTGGTTGAAATACTCGCCGCCGCCGCTCCCGCGCTCGTCGATGAAGTACTTCGCGAGTTTGAAGTATCGCTCCTCGCCCGTCGCCGCGTGCAGGCGGACCAGGGCTAGCTCGATCTCCGGATGCCCGCAGTAGCCGCGTTTCTGGCCGTCCTGGCGGCCGAACGTGCGATCGATGTGGTCGGCGTAGCGGCACAGGGCGTTGAGCAGCGTGCGCTTGCCGGTGGCGTGATAGTGGGCGACGGCGGCCTCGATGAGGTGGCCGGCGCAGTAGAGCTCATGGCAGTCGCGGAGGTTCGTCCAGCGTCTGGCGGGCTCGACGGCGGTGTAGTGCGAGTTGAGGTAGCCGTCGTCCTGCACGGCCGCGGCGACGAGTTGGACCACCTCGTCCAATTGACGCTCCAGCGAGGCGTCAGGGTGCGTGGCCAGCGTGTACGACGCCGCCTCGATCCACTTGGCCACGTCGCTGTCCCAGAAGATGTGCGGCTCGTTCGGCTGCCCGGGCTTCCACTGCAGCCTGAAGGCATCGATGCGTCCGGTGTCCTTGCAGATCTTGTATTCCGTCGGCAGCGTGGCCGTGCGATTGACCTCCTGCCGCCGCACCCAGAACGGCGATTCGATCTTCACGCTCGTGAACGGCACCGCCTTCATCCGCCTGGTCACATTCTCCATGGATATCTCCCGTCTTGTGGATGGGGAGTATATCGCCAACACTGCAGGGCCGCGAGGGAGTGCCCGATCCGCGAGCCTGTGCCTCTCCGCGGGTGTCACTCACTGGTAGGCTGGGTGGCGGCACGAGCGATCGCCTCGCGGGGAATCACGATAGGGGAATCGCCCAATGCGAGCAGCATGACGCGTCGCTTGTTCAGATCGGCAAGCAGTATCTGTCCGTTCATGCAGAAGACGACTCGTTCTCCCGGCAGTACCGTCGCCGACGAGGCAAGCCATGTTTCGAAGGGAAGCTCCATCGCGATGGTAAGTTTCTCGCGGGTGTGAACATTGACGCACTCAATGCATGACCAGTGCGGCTGCATGACCCGCCACTGCCGCTCCGCCTCCGGGCGATAATCGTACGCTGGGCCATAATGATGCGATCTGAACTCCTCTTCGCAGTGCCGAATATCAGTTCGTCGAAGATCGTAAGCCACCCGCTGGACCACCGTCTTTGTGTAGCCATAGTTCTGGGCCAGCAACCACCACTCATTCGGATCCACTCGGGATTGCATTGTCAACGATACTCGCCCATCAGGCACATCTTGCAGGCGCTGCAATCCCGAGCCATCCACGTTGATCTGGCAGATCGCCCTGTCACGTTCACTCACGAAGAAGACCAAAGCGTCGTTGGGACCGTTCGCCGCAAACGACCGATCAGCTGTGAACTGGGTGACCAGTTGGGGCTGGCCGACCAGGAGATACAGCGGCACGAGCAACAGGTACGACGCGCTTTGAGCGATCACGCTTGCCAACAGTGATCTCTTGAAGCTCCGGCCGGGCGTCTGAAGCGCCCAATAGCAGAATGGCCACTCGATCAGCAACGTCAGGATGTAGCTTGCGCCCCAAAGAACGGCCAGCAGTCTGACAACATGATAGAGTGGTTCGTCTCCTATCAGCCAGGGATAGACGATACCCTTGATCCCCCAGGTGCCCAGGGCCATCAGGATCATCGATGCGTAGTTGGCGAGCACCATGATCCAGATAGTCTGTTTGCGCGGCAGCTCGAAGATCCGTGCGAGCAGCAGCCCTTCCAGCCAACCGATGAGGATATTGCCGACAAGCAGTTGGCCCATCGAAGTCAGAAGCAGAAACGTCGCGCCGTCGGCGAGCATCGAACCCGTGAGCGTCATCGCACGCTCCGCATCACGGCGGCGATCTTGTCCATCTTGGGCGCCACGACGTCGGTCTTGCCGCCGGCCTCGGCGATCAGGATCGTGTCGTAACGGAGGAAGACGGCGATGACGTAGGTGAACTCGGCCCCGCTGCGCGAGGCGGTGAAGGTCATGCACTTGCCCGCGCCGGCGGCGCCGTTGATGGGCTCTTCCTTCGTCAAGGTGTAGCCGCGTGCGGCGACGAGTTCGCCGCGGATGGCGTTGGCCCAGAAGTCCAGCGTGCCGTTCTTGGCGTTGGTTTCCGTCCGCAGGCCCAGCACCGCGCCGTCGGCCGACACGGCCCGCGCCTCGTAGCCGTCCAATCCGGGACGGTCCATCGCCACGAAGTCGGCGGGCACGTCCATTCCGTGGCAGCCGCCCAGCGCCGCCGCCAGCGTCGTCAATGCAAACAATACCGCGTGTCGCTTGGTCATGGTTGTCTCCCGGTGCGAATTCATTGAACGGTGCCGAACGCCATCAGCCGGTCCAGGCCGATCTCCTTGAGCCAGGCGAACGGCAGGCTCACGCGAAGCACCGAGGGGCCGTTGGGCAGCGCGGTGAAATTCGCCGTCAGCGTCGCCATCGCCACCAGGCTCTGGAGGCGGTTGAGCTGGCCCTCGATCTGCTCGATCTCGGTGCGGGTGCGGGCCAGTTCGCGTTCCACCTCCATCGCCGCCTTGACGTCGGGCGTCTTTTCCAGCAGCGAACGGAGCTTGTCGTTGAGGGCCTTGGCGTTGGCCAGGCGGATCTGCAGATCGACGTGCTGCTCGGTCACATCCTGCGCGTTGACCGACCGCCGCGTGATCGACCCCATCTTCTCCAACGCCGCCGTCGCCTGGTCGAACTTCTCGGCCGGGACGCGAACCGTGATCGAATGCGTGGTCATCTGCTGCATGTAGCCGCCCATGTCCTGCGCCAGCTTCCGCGTCGCCGCCAGGGCAGGCCCCACCTCGCCCACGACCACGTCGAACTTGCCGTCGTAGATCACCTTCCGCGCGTCGACGGCCGTCAGGTAGGGCACGTCCGCTTTCTTATCGGCCTCGGACCCGGGCGGCGGCGTGCCCTCGCCGTCAAACGCACCGGCGTGGCCGGCCTTATCGGCCATCGCGCGATTGGCCGCCATGGCGGGGTCGTATTCGCGATGGCTGACGAACGGCGACCCGCACCCCAACAGCGCCACCGAAAGCAGCAGCATGAATTTCCACATGAGATTCCCTTTCGTGCCTTCTGCCGATCTGTATTCGCCCGACTCCCACGTTGCGCAGAAATCCGCGCCGGCAGCCTACGCCCGCCGCGCCACCGCGTCAATATCGGCGGGCTTTCACAAGAGGCCGGCGTCGGGTATAAAGTGCCAAGGAGCATGGCCGCCGCGTGAAACCGCTGGCGGCCCTACCCTTCGATGAACGCACCGCTCGGCGTGATAATTGTTTCTTTCATATTGAGTGACGCGAAGAAGGCGACGTTCCATGACAAGAAGGCGGACCAGGCCGCGGCTCGGCGAGCGGGAACAAGCTGAAGTCGTCCCCAGACCCGATCCGGCCCAGGAGATCGGCGTCACGACGCCGGCGGAAGACATGGCAGCCGAAAGACATTTCGCTTTCTCCCGCGCACACGCTCGGGCCCTCGCCAAGGGCATGGGGCATGATGAGGCGTTGGGCTTTGCGATGGCGGCGGAGTATGCGGCCAGGGCGGCGGTGATTCCGGCCGACCGCATGCTGGCGGGCATGCCGGGGTCGGCGTCGCTGGTGAAGCTGGACATCAACGGGCTCACGTGCGCGGACCAGCCGCCGGCGGCAATTGTCGGCACGGCGATGGAGGCTGAAGCGCGCGAGACGATTGCGCGGTGGCTGCCGCAGACCACGGGCCGGCTGTTTGCGGAGGCGCGGGCGGCGGAGTTCTCCGCCCAGGAACGAATGACGCTGGAAGAGCCCTCGCTGGGCTGGGGCGGCGGCTGGGGCGGGCACGCCATCCTCGGCTACGAGCGCCTGCTCGCCGGCGGCATCGGCGGCCTGCGGGCGTTCGTGGCCCAGAACATGGCGGCCCATGAAGCCGCCGGCGCCGACGCGGCCACGCTGGACTGGTTCCGCGGCCTGGGGCACGTGTGCGACGGCATCGGTCTGTTCATCGCCAATCATGCCGCCGCGGCCGATGGGCTCGCCGCCGCCCAGCCACAAGGCCCCCGCCGCGCGGCGCTGCAGCAACTCGCCACCGACTGCCGCCATATCAGCACCCACCCGCCGCGCCACCTTCGCCAGGCCGTTCAGCTCTTCTGGTTCATCCACGTGCTGGACAACACCGACTCCCCCGGCCGCCTCGACCAGTTCCTGCTGCCCCACTACCTGCGGCTGGCCGACACGCCGGATGAGCGGTCGCGCCTGGCCATGCCGATCCTGGACGCGCTGTGGCGCGGTTTCATCGCCTGTCGCAGCTGGAACGTATGCCTCGCCGGCCAGACGGCGGACGGCCGCGACGCCGCCAATGAACTGACCTACCTCTTCCTGGACCTTCAGGCCCGTCATGGCCGCGAGGCGCCGAACCTGTCGGTGCGATTCTTCAGCGGCAGCGACCGCCGCCTGCTGGAACGCTGCACCGAGGTGCTCGCCAAAGGCTCGGGGCTGCCCGCCCTGTACAACGACGACGTGATGGTGCCCGCCCTGTGCCGGCTGGGCATCCCGCTGGAGCACGCGCGGGACTACGCGATGAACGGTTGCGCCCAGGTCGATATCCAGGGCCTCAGTCATATGGGCCTTGAGGATGGTGAGCTCAACCTCGCCAAGTGCCTCGAACTCGCCCTGCACGGCGGCCAAAGCCCCGTGACTCGCCGCCAGGCCGGGGCCGCGACACCGGGCCCCGAGCAGATCGCCGACCTGCCTGCGCTGATGGAGCAGTATCGGCGCCAGGTGCGGCATTGCTCGGGACTGTTCACGCGGCAGGCGAACCTCTTCCAGCGCGTCATCGCACAAAGCGGGCCGCACCTGCTGCGGTCGCTGTTCGTCGAGCCCTGCATCGTCCGCGGCCGCGACTTCAAACGCGGCGGGCCACTCTACAACCACGGCCAGTTCCTCACGCAGGGAATCGCCAATACCGGCGACTCGCTGCACGCGTTGCGACAGATCGTCTTTGATGGCGGCCGTATGACGCTGGCTGAATTCGTCCGCATCACCGACGTCGACTGGGCCGGCCACGAGGCCCTGCGCCGCGAAGCGCTGGACCGAGTGGGAAAGTTCGGCAACGACCTGCCGACGGTGGATGCCCTGGCGGCCGAGGCGATGGGGATCTACTTCCGCGCCTTGGGCGAGCTGCGGACGTGGCGCGGCGGCGCGTATTCGGGGGGCGTGATCGTGTATGTTCGGGCAATCGGCTTCGGAAAGAACCTGGCGGCCACGCCCGATGGCCGCCGCAGCGGCGAGCCGGTCGCCGACTCGATGGGGCCCTCGCAAGGCCGCGACCGCCGCGGCCTGACGGCCATGCTGCAATCCGCCGCTCGCCTGCCACAGTCGCTGGGCGCCTGTGCCCAATGCCTGAACGTGAAGCTCAGTCCGACAGTGTTCACGGGCCCCGGCGGCATAGCCAAGATCGCCGACCTGTTCGCCACGTACTTCCGCCTGGGCGGACAGCAACTGCAGGTGAACGTGGTGAACGCCGATACGCTCCGGGCCGCCCGCCGCGAGCCCGACAAGCATCGCGACCTCGTCGTGCGGGTCGGAGGGTTCTGCGCACGCTTCACGCAGCTCGAGCCCGCCCAGCAGGATGACATCATCGCCCGCACCGAACACCTCGTGTGATCAGGCGGCGTCCTCCTTCCCACGCGGCGGCGTCTGTGGCGTCAGGGTGGCAGCCTGGGAAGGTCGCCACCCAGGACCTACCGCTGCCGGCGGCCTAGCCCCCCTGCGGTTCCGTGAGGGTGATGGCGTTGGTGACGCTGACGTTGCGGACGTGCTGCGGGCCGGAGGCATAGATGACGGGCTCGCACCGGGGGTTGTAGTTGATGAGGTTGCTGAGCGTTGAATCGCACAGCGAGCCGCAGATCTCCACCAGCTTCCTCGCCCGCCCCTGCACGTTGCTGATGGTGAATCCATACGTATCCCCCAGGGGCGTGACGCCGCCCCACGCGGGGTTGCTGTCGCCGATCACCACGGCCGCGTGATCGGTCTGCCCGTCGGGCGCCGCGTCCACCACGCCGTCCAGCACAATGCTGTGCAGGCGGATGCCGCCGGTGTTCAGGAACCGCACCGCGTGGCAGCCGCCCGCGTAGCCGCGGATGCCGCGGAGGATGATGTTCCTTATGTCGTCCGACCGGCCGAGAAACTGCATGCCGCTGACCATGTGAGACGTCAGCTCACCCGCCCGCATCCCCTCAATCGGGATCCCCGTCAGCGCCACCAGGTCGTCGCCGCACTGGCCGCTGATGTTATCGATCGTGATGTCGTGGCAGCCCTGACGCAGGTCCAGCCCATCCTGGTTCAGGAGGGCTCGCAGCGTGCCGTCGATCTTCTTGCCGCCGGTGGCCGCGAACCGCAGATCGCGAACCAAGCCATGGCCGCACCGCTCCAGCGACACGGCCCATGAGTGCGAATCCTTGATGGCGAGGTTCTGCAGCGAGAACTCCTCCACGTGCGCCAACAGCACGCCGATGCTCCGCCAGTCGCTCTGGGGGTTCTCGCCCGCCTTGTCCGCATCGCTGCCGTAGGAGACGTGGACATAGGGCTCGCCGGGCCTCTTGAATGCGGCGGACGAGAGCTTCTTCGCCGCGTCGCCGGTGGCGCGGGGATTGTCCGCCCCTTCGAGCACCGCGTTTCCAACGCCCAGGATGTGGATGTTGCGCAGCGTCTTGATCTCGGAGATGCCCGCGCCGCAGTTGGCGCTGCGGATGAAGTTGTCGCGGCAGCGGTCGGAGAGTTTCAGCCGGCAGTTGTCCAGCACCAGCGTGGTGTCCCCCGGCAGCAGGATGGCGCGGTCCAGCAGCCAGTAGGTGCGATCCGCCGCCGCATCGGCAAGGCGGGCGGGGATCACCACCTTGCCGCCGCAGGCGGCCGCCGCCGCCACGGCCGCCTCAATCCGCTCGCTGTCCGTGCCCGCATAGCCGTTTGGATCTGTCGCTGCATGTGCCATCATGTTGGCATTGTCCGAAGTCCCGGCCGCCTTGTCCACAGGTTCGGTTCCCAACCTGCGGCCGACCCGGGGCCGTTGTGAAGCATTGTTGCGGGAACGCACAAACGAGTTTGGCGGCACGCCGAAAGGGTTCCTTGTGCAGAACAGACCGCGGCGCAAGGACGTGGAGCGTTGGCTGCTCGCTTGAGGTAGACAGAGCGCTAGCCTGCAGATCTCGAATGGGCAGCAATCTTCTGCACGATGTCCTGCAGCTTCTGGAAATCCTCCGTCTTGGTGAAATAGAGGCACCGACCTGGGGTGTAGAGGTCGCAGGCGCACCGCTCCGAAGTCGAGGTCGTGAGGATGACCACAGGGATCGTGTTCAAGCCGCTGTCAGCAGCGAGATCCGACAACACTTCCTGGCCGCGCTTGATGGGGAGGTTCAGATCGAGCACGATCACATCGGGCCGGGGCGCATCCGCATAGGCCGCCTGCCTCCGCAGGAATTGCAGCGCCTGGTTGCCGTCTCGGGCGACGTGAATGGCCGCCGGCACCTGCGCGGACTCCACAGCTTCCCTGAAGAAGGCGACATCCGCAGGGTTGTCCTCGACCACGAGCATCGTAATCGTTTAAACGACGTTACCAATCAGCCAAGCCACCAGGTGGCCGGCGCCCACCATGGCCACCATCAGGCCTATGATGCTCGACGCCTTCTGCAGCCGCAGAGCGAGGCGGCCAGTCAGCGGAATCACAACTTGGCTTGGTTCAGACTGCCTGTCCACTTGGGCCTCCTGGCGGTACCGTGAAACAGAAGGTCGATCCTTCGCCTGGCTTCGATTCCACCCAGATCCGCCCGCCGTGGCGTTCCACGATTCTCTTGCAGATCGCCAAGCCTCGCCTCGTACCTGGGGCATTCGGTCTCGATCTCACGCAGACCGTGACGCTCCAGGCTCTCCTTAATGGGCGCAACAAGACCGGCCGCGTCGCGAGCGCGGGGCAACTGAAGCTACCGCGGGAACGGTACCCAGGCATATAGGGAAAATCCCTGAAAACAGCTCGGGGATTAGCCGAGGCGCCAGACAGGGCTGACGGGAGTGCGCGATAGGCAGTTTGGTTTGCGGGGGAACCCTTTTGCACGAGGGCCAGCGCCGGAGAGGCGAGCTATCCGGTGGCGACGGCAAATCCCATCCCCGTCATGCCAAAACGGTTGCCCGTGTACCAACAGAGGACCTTGTCACCGTCGCGAACCATCGTTGGATAGGATCGTTGCTGGCCGTCGAAGGCATCAGGGGTTCCGATACCCATCTCGCCATCGGGGCCACATCGCTTGCCCCATTGCCACGACAGGCCGTCGGTGCTGGTCAGCCGGTGCACGCGATAGGCCGTGCCGAAGGTATTCACCCACAGTGTGTAGCCGCCATCGCCTTGCAGGATGACGGGCTTGGAGCAGATGTACTCGTAGGGCGCGACGTCAAAGCCCCGAGGCTCGAGGACGCGATGGTCCAGAGGCTTTTGCCAGGACTGTAAAGGGCGGAGCAAAATCGTGGCGCGGGGCGGAGCAAAAACGTAGCGCCCA
>CAZTVF010000064.1:7160-31148 GCA_964616985.1 uncultured Planctomycetaceae bacterium | reverse complement strand
CTACGTGGGCTACGAAGAAGGCGGCCAGTTGACCGAGCGCATCCGCCGCCGGCCTTACGCGGTCGTGCTGCTGGATGAAATCGAGAAGGCCCACCCCGACGTGTTCAACATGCTGCTGCAGATCATGGAAGAAGGGCACCTGACCGATTCGTTCGGGCGGCGCGTGGACTTCCGCAACACGGTGCTGATCCTGACGACCAATATCGGGGCCGAGTTGATCAAGAGCAAGGGCGGCTTCGGTTTCGGCAAGCGTGACGAGGACACCAGCTACGAAAAGATGAAGGACATGCTCCACAAGGAAGTGGAGCGTTACTTCCGGCCGGAGTTCCTCAACCGCCTCGACGACATCATTGTGTTCAAGGCGCTGACGCGTGACGACCTGGTGATCATCGTGGACTACGAGCTGCGCAAGGTTCGCGGCCGGCTGATGGAGGAGCAGGGCCTGGAGCTGGAACTGACGGAAGAGGCGAGGCAGTTCCTGATCGACAAAGGCTTCAATCCGGACTTCGGCGCGAGGCCGCTGCGTCGCGCGCTCGAGCATCTCGTGGAAGATCCGATCAGCGAGGACATCCTCCGCGGTTCGTACAAGGGCAAGAAGAAGATCGTCGTCACGCTCAAGACCGAGTCCGACGGCGAGGGCGGCGAGAACAAGCACCTTTACTTCGAAGGCATCGACGCCCCCGGCGACGCCGGCGCCCCGCTGCAGGAAGTGCACGAAGGGACGTAAGCGAACCCAGACAGGGTCACTTCAGTGCCCCCGATCTCGACAAACCAAACGCCCCGGCGACACGCAATCGCCGGGGCGTTCTACTGTCGCCATACGGCCCCCTCTGTCCTGGCGTGTCGTGCCGGAGTGGTTGGCGGCGGCTTGCCGTTCGGCGGGCGGTCAGTGTGCCCGCGGGTCCAGCACACCGCCGAGGGCGACGATGCGGCGGCGGAGGTCGGCGATGTCGATGCGTCGGACGTCGCCGGCGGGCAGGGAGAGGGCGGCGGCGATGCCGGCCGCCTCGCCGATGTTCATCACGACGGGCATGATGCGGAGGCTGGCGTGGGCCATGGCGTCGGCCGAGATGCACCGCGCGGCCAGCAGGAGGTTCGACACGCCCTTGGGCGTCAGGCAGCGGTAGGGGATCTGGTACCAGTCCCCCTGGGGCACGTCGATCTCGATGCCTTCATTCGGTTTCTGGCCGTGGATGTCGACCTCGTAGCTGCACAGGGCCACGCCGTCCTCGAACTTGCGGGCGGCCTGCAGGTCGTCGAAGGTCAGGACGTAATCGCCGATCACGCGCCGTGTCTCTCGCACGCCGACGTGGGCCCCGGTCTTATCCAGCCAGCACTGCTCGAACCCCGCGACGTTGGCCCGCAGCCAGGCGACGAAGTTTCGCACGCGGCGGCGGCCCTTGGTCTCGGCGTGGCTGAGCGCGTCGGGGTCCGTGCCATTGCCCGGGATGCGGATCGCGTTGAAGTGCACGCGCCCGCGGCCGACGTCGTGGAAGCAGCTGATGTTCGTGTTGATCAGCGGCGGGTTGTCAGCCTCGCCGGCGGCAGCGCGTTGCCGCAGCGTCGCGATGGGCGGCAATTTGGCCGTGTCGACGCCGGCGACGATGAAGTTCAGCGTCATGGGCATGACCTCGCCGCGCTCGTTGCCCGCCTGCCAATGGCACGCGGCCTGGTGCGCCAGCAGACCGTCGCCGGTAGCGTCAATGAAGACGCGGGCCCAAATGCGGAGCGGCCCGCCATTGTGGGCGACGCGGATGGAGGCGATGCGCCCGTCGCGGACCTCGGCGTCGAACAGCGCCGCGTGGTAGAGCACCGCTGCGCCCGCCTCGGCCAGAAGTTCGTCCAGCACCACCTTGAGGGCTTCATCGTCGAAGATCAGGGCCGTCCATTTGC
The DNA here is from genome assembly GCA_964616985.1 of uncultured Planctomycetaceae bacterium. Lineage (GTDB taxonomy): Bacteria > Planctomycetota > Phycisphaerae > SM23-33 > SM23-33 > CAZTVF01. The sequence continues at coordinate 29,255 of CAZTVF010000064.1, read as the reverse complement.
TGCCCTGGTTGATGACCTTGCCTTCGCCGCGATCGACGAGGCGGCGGAGCACCTCGGCGTACAGGCCCGCGTTGACGACGATGGGGGCCTCGCCATGGGGGCCGGGGCTGGACACGTGCGGCATGAACGGGCAGACGAGCATCGTGGTGGCGCCGCCGCCCAGGCAGCCCTCGCGCTCGACCAGCAGCGTCCTGGCCCCGCTCGCCGCCGCCCTGGCCGCCGCACCGCAACCGCCGGGCCCGCCGCCGATCACCACCACGTCATAGGTGTCTATTGTTGCTTCCATCGAGCATCCTCTATCCGATCAGGTGAGACTCCAGTGTAGTGTCTCACGCTGAAAAGCACGAAATCCGAAGCGCCAAATCCGACCAAATCCGAAGGAAGTAAAACTAGGTCAGCCCGGCGGCGGTGTCGAACATCGCCACGATGTTCTCCGGCGGCGTGCCGGCCTGGATGGCGTGCGAGGGGCCCAGGATGTAGCCGCCCCCGCGACCCAGCACCGCAATCCGTTCGGTGACTTCCTTTCGCACGTCGTCGGGCGTGCCGAAGGGCAGGGTCTTCTGCACGCTGACGCCGCCTTCGAAGCACAGCACCTCGCCGTGTCGGGACTTCAGCGCGACGGGATCCATTCCATGCGCGTCGAACTGCAGCGCCTGCAGCACGTCGATGCCCATGTCGATCAGGCCGGGCACGGCCTCCATGACCGCGCCGTCGCTGTGATAAATCACCTTGGCGCCGAATTCGTGAATCACGCGGTTCATGCGGACGTGGTAGGGCTTGATATGCTCCTCCCACATCGGCAACGACAGCAGCAGGCCGTTCTGGCCGCCGATGTCGTCGGCGGTGAAGACCAAGTCAATGCGGCCGTTGGAGGCGGCGAGGATGCGGCGGAAATACTCAATGTAGAAATCCGTGACCTTCTGCAGGATCGTGTGCAGCAGTTCGGGCTGGTCGATCATGTCGATGAAGGCCTGCTCGAAGCCGCGGGCGTACCACGTGGTTTCGAAGATGTTGCCGTTGGCCACCAGCAGGGCGTGCTCCTCGTGGGCGTTGGCGGCGGCGATCCGCTCGGGCATCACCGAGACGTCGAACCAGTCCGCCTGCGGCCAGCGATACGCCCGCAGGTCATCGAGGGTCTTCACCGCGGCCAGAGGGTAATTGTCGATTTCCTCGTAGCTCCCCGGGCCGTAGCTGACGGCGGAGCGATGCACGCCCCAGATGTCCGTCCCCGCATCGAGCGTGGGGCCCACATACTGCGGCCCGACGTGCGCGATGTCGACCAGAGGCGCGAGGTAGTCCCACACGCCGATGCCGCGATGCTGCCGCAGGTACGCCTCCAGCTCCACGTGGGCCGGAGCATTGATCCCCGCGCACACCATCGCGATGGGGACGCGGTCCGTGGCCCGGTGGTCCAGCGCGAGCTGCACGCGCTGCCGATGCGTCAGGTCTGAACTCTTCACGCTTCGCCTACTTCTTCTGGGCGGGTTTCAGCCGGTTGACTGAATCCTGCAGGGTCTTTTTCACGCCCGGGTCGGTGGCGTTCTTGAGGCCGGTCTCATACTGACGGCGCGCGTCGTCGGCGAGGTTGCACTGCTCCATCGCCGTTCCCAGGTGCAACCGCAGCACGGCTGAGTCGGGCATCATGTTGACGGCCCGAGAGAGGATCGTCAATGCATCCTTCGGCCGTCCGATCTGGACGAGGATCCAGCCATACGTGTCCAGAATGCTCGGGTTGCCCGGTGCCAACTCCATCGCGCGCTTGCCGTAGGGCAGGGCGGAGTTGGGGTCCTTGAGGTCCTCGGCGTAGAGGTAGGCGAGGTTGTTGAGGGTCTGTGAGTCCTCGGGCAAAACCTTCAGCATCTCCAGGTACGCGTCGCGCGCGGCGGCCAGTTGGCGATCCTTATAGTAGATGCTCGCCAGCCAGCCGTTGACGGCGGCCTTGTCCTCGGGCGTCTTCATTTTCTCACGCGCGGTGGTCAGCACCTGGATGCTTCGGGGAATATCGTTGGCCTCGGCGTAGAACATGCCCATCAGCACGCCCAGGCTGGGGTTGAGCAACTGCTTCTGCGTGACCCAGATGCTGAGCTTCTCGGCAGCCTTGGCCGGGCCGTAGCACTGCGAGAGCTGGTGGCCGATCATGCCCAGTTGCCGCGGGGTCACCTGGCCGCTGACGGCGGCAACGAAGGCATCCTCGGCGTCGTTGCCGCGATTGGTGGCCACCAGCGCGCGGGCCTTGGCGGCCAGGGCCATCGCCGCGGTCTCGCTGCGGGTGGTGAAGGGATCCACCACAGCCAGCAGGCGGTCATACCGCTTGGCATCAATCAGCGTGGTGAGGTAGGCGCCGACGGCCTCCAGCGATGCGGGCGAGATCTGGACGGCCGCCTCCAGCGCCGCCACGGCCTTGTCGGTGGCGTTGCGCCCCTTCCACATCTGCGCCTCCATCAGCGCGAAGGTCAGGTCCTTGGGATGGGTCTTTCGCAGCTCCAGCAGGGGCCCTTCCAGCGAGGTCCAGTCCTTGCGTTCGGCATGCATCGACATCATCGCCCGCAGGGCGGGCAGGTAGTTCCTCTGCGTCTTGAGGATGTCCAGATAGGCCAGCTCGGCGGCCTGGGCGTCGCCGATCTGCTGCGAGATCGAAGCGTATTCCATCAGGGCCTCGGGGCCGAAGTTCTTGCCGCGGAGCAAGGCCAGCTCCGCCCGGAGCTGCTGATAGTCGCCCATCGCCAGCAGCACGTACAGGCGCGACAGCGTCGCCATCACGTGGTTGGGGTCCTTCTTGAGCACCTTGTCGTACGTCTGGAGCGACTGCTCGAACAGTCGCATCCGCATGTTCAGCGATGCCTGGAGCATGAGGAGCTCTACGTCGTCAGGGGTCTCCAGCAGCAGCGACGCCAGTTGCTTGTCGGCCGAGCTGTAATCGTGTCCCGCCAGCAGGCAGCGGGCGATGGCCTTGGACGCGTCGCTGCGCGAGGCGGGGAATTCCTGCAGCCGCGCCCACGTCGCAATGGCATCCTTGTAGTTGCGCTTCGCCTCGTGGTACTGGGCCATCGCCTCGTAGGGGCGCGTGTCGTTGGGGTCGGCCTCGATGGCCTGTTCCAGCACGCGCAGGGCCAGCTCGGGGCTGTAGTACCGCATGTATTGCGCCTTGACGACGCGGGCGCCGGTCTTGTCGGTCTCCGACTCCTCGAGCTTCGACAGCAGCTCGATCAGGGCGCTGTTCTGCCCGCTGCGCCCCAGGAACTCCGCCAGCGGCCGCACGCCCGCCAGCTTGTTGGGCGTCACGGTATAGATGTGGGTGTAGATCGACTTGGCCTCGCCGTCGCGCCCGGCTTGTTCGCACAGCTGCGCCAGCGAGTAGGCGTTCTGCAGGTCGCGCGGGTTCTGCGCCATCATCTGCCGGCGCAGTTCCATGACCTCGGGAATCTCCTCGGGCTTCGCCAGGGCCTGCCGCATGTCGATGTAGGAGCTGACGACGTACTGGTTCTTGGGGCCCTCGGGCAGCTGCATCGCCCGCTTGATCCACTCGTAATGTTCCTGCGTCTTGAGCTCCATGCCGCTGACCATGGCCAAGCCGATGACGGCGGCGCCGTTGTTGGGCTCGGCGTCGACGACCTCCTTGAACAGCGGGCGGGCCTTCTGGAGCTCCCTGGATTCGACGTAGCTGCGGGCGAGCATCAACTTGCCGATCCGCCACTGCGGGTTGATCTTGGCGGCCTCCTCGACCCGCTGCGCCGCGGCGTTGGCGTCCTGGCGGCCCAGGGCGAGGCGCAGACCGTAGTAGCGGCCGCCCACGCCGTCGGCGTTCACCTGCGTTGCGCGATCGACCCATTGCTCGGCGGCATCCCAGTCCTTTCGCCCGCCGTAGTAGTCGAAGTTCCGCTCGATCACCTCCGGCCAGTTCGGGTCCAGCCCCGCGGCCTCCTCCAGGCACTGTGCGTATTCCTTTTCCTTGCCGGCCTGTTCGCACAGGTTCGCCATCGCCAGCGCCCGGGCCAAGCCCGCCGGCAGCACGCGTTCCACGCGGGCCTTCATCAGATCGAATCGCTTCTGGGGATCCTTCTCCTGGGCCAGCGTGATTTCATCCTGCAGATCTCTGGCGAAGGCGGGGTCGGATGTCCTCACCTGCTGCAGCAGCGCCTCGAACTCCGCCTTCTTCTGGGCCACGGAGTACATCTGGAGCAACTGCGTAATCGCCGTGCGATGCGTCGGCAGCCGGCGGTGGACGTCCTCGACGAGGGTCAGTCCATCAGGATTCCTCTCCGCCAGCATCTGCTGTCCCCGCAACACCACCAGGTCCGCGCACTCCAGGGGCAGGTCGAAGCCGGCCGGCAAGCTTGACGGCGCGCCGCGCACCAGGGCCAGCACCACCTGCAGGGCCACGGCCGGCGGGTAGTTGGGCTCGATCCGCAGCGATTCGGCGAGGTGGGCCCCCGCGGCATCGTATTCATGCGAGTGCATGTCGACCTCGGCCATCAACGCCGGGATCGCCGGGTTCTTGCTGCCCCCGGGCTGCTGGAGAAGCTGGTTCAGCAGCGAGATCGCCCGCTTGGCCTGGCCCACGCGGGCATAATCCCGCACCAGCGCCCTGGCCACCTGCGCGTCGATACGATCGTTGGGCTGCACGAGGGCTTGCTCTAGCAGCAACGCCGCCTGGCCGGCCCGCTCCTCCGCGTGCGCCAGCAGGCCCGCCAGTCGCGCCCGCATGTAACCCTGCGGCTGCAGCGCCTCGACGGCGGTGACGCACTGGCGAAGCTGTTGCAGAATCAGCACGCGATCGGCGCCGCGGGCATCGAGGGATTCCAGCAGCAGGCTGCCCAAGGCCGTGTTGAGCGTCAACGAAGCTTCCTGCAATCTCTCTTTCTCGTCCGGGGGCAGTTCGCCCTTGAGGCGCGCCTCGACGGCCGTGATCCCGCTTCGAAACGCCGTCACGGCCAGGTCGGCCCGGCCCCGCATGACCTCCAGGGCCGCCACCTGGCTGTAGGCGCGGGGCTCCAGATCATCCTTGGCCAAGCCCTCGCGGGCGGACTTCATAGCTTCGTCCAGGTTCCTGAGCTCCAGGAAATGCTGCGAGCGGATCACGTAGGCCATCGCCCGGTTGGGGTCGCCGGCGATGCACAGGTCGGCCTGCTTGAGGGCCAGCTCCTTCTTGCCCACGCTCCGCAGATACGAGGCGTAGTTGCCGCGGATGGACAGGTCGCTGGGGGCGGCCGCCACGGCCTCCTCGAACGTCGCCTCGATCTGGGCGGGACGGTACCGCTGCAGGAAGCGGATGTACTCCATCCAGTAGTTCGCCTCCTGGGGCTTGAGCTGCACGGCCTTCCTGAAATCGCTTTCAGCCAGAGCAATGCGGGCGGCGTCGGGGGCGCCGGCAAGATCCTCCGACCTGGCCATGGCGCGTTTGACATACGTGAAGTCGTCCTTGTCGGCCAGGGCGAGCAACTGGTCGGCCTCGGCGATGAAATCGGTCCAGCGGTTCGTTTGGACGCCGCTCATCCACGCGATCTCCGCCAACACGCGATGCGCGTCGAGATGGTTAGCGTCGACGGCGACCGACCGCCTCAGTGACTCGCGGGCCTGCGCCAGGACGTTCCCCCGCTGGGCAGGGGGCGCGGCCTGCGCCATCTGCATCAGGGCCAGGCCCAGCTTGTAGAGGTTCGTCGCGGTGGGCGGGGCGCTGCGATAGGCTTCGGCCGAGGCCACGAAGTTGCGTCGCAGGAATTCCCAGTCACCGGCGGCCGCGGGCTCGGTGGGGCGGCTGGCCGCCTGGGAGGCTGCGCGAGAGGCGGCCTGCGAAGTGGGTCGCGAGGCGTGCTTGGCGGCGGCGCGCGTCGCCGCCTTGGCAGCGGGCTGCGATGCGGGGCGGCTCTGGGCGAGTGCCGCCACGGCGGCCAGGGCGATCACGACTACGACGCTGAGGCGAGTCATCATACGCTTCTCCATTACGACCGGTCTCGAGCCTGCAAAACCACGCGGGCTGTGAAACTGGCTCTAGTATAGTTGTATCGGCGTTTTGAACCTAACCGATCCACCGGTCCGCACGACATTTGGCGCGGTTACACAAGGATGCTGTGTGAAATCGAATTCCATGGTAAAGTAGGGGGTCGCGCGCCCCGGTGAAGTTGACCTCATTATTATTTCTCCCCTGGGAACCTTGTGACGGAATGGGCGTCCAAAATGTCGGCCGCTGAGAACCCTGCGATTGGGACGGGAAGCTCCGCCCCTGTCACGCTGGTGTTCGAAGACGAAGCCCTGGTCGATCGCTGCCGCAAAGGCGACATGCAGGCGTTCGGCCTGCTGGTGGCGAAATACCAGGACCGCATCCTGAACATGATCCACCGGATGTGCGGCCGCTGGGCCGATGCGGAGGAACTGGCCCAGGAGACGTTCTTAAAGGCCCTGGAACGGATCGGGCAATTCCGCGGCAGCAGCGGGTTCTACACTTGGCTGTTTCGGATTGCGGCGAACTTGACGATCTCGCATCGGCGACGGGCCGGGCGGATCAACTTCAATTCGCTCTCGGGGCCCGACGACATGGATGGCACGCAGGCCGATGCGCTGACGGCGGAACTGTCGGCCCGGCGAAACCCGGCGCCGCATGCCGCCGCCGAGGCGGCCGAGGAACACCGGCGCGTGTACGAGGCCCTCGAGGGCCTCGAGGACGATTTCCGACTGGTGGTGGTGTTGCGCGACATCGAAGAGATGGACTACTCGCAGATCGCCAAAGTGCTGGAGTTGCCCGTTGGAACCGTAAAGAGCCGGCTGCACCGGGCCCGGTGCATGCTGAAGGAAAAGCTGGGCCCGCCGATAAACTAGCTGTGACTCGTGATCATTACAGGGTGGCGGCCTTCCGAGGCCGCCGCCAGGAACGCTGCAAAGGCGGCCATTGAGATCAGCAGCCCAAGCCGGCCGCCGCCAACGAGACGATGCAATGACTATGGACGAACGAAGCCAGACCATGGAGCAGTTGTCCGCCTACCTAGACGGCGAGCTCCCCGAGGCCGACGCGGCGAAGGTCGAGCATGCCATCGCCGCCGACGCGTCGCTGGCGGCTGAACTAGCCGCATTGAAGCGAACCCGCGACCTCGTGCGGCGCCTGCCGCGCAAAACATCCTCGCCCGACTTCGTCGCCAACGTCCTTGCCCATGCGGAGCGCCTCCGTCTGGTGACCCCTCACGGCCTGGAGGCCCCCGACCGCTCCTTCCAGTGGGTGCGGTATCTCGCCACGGCCGCGGTGCTGCTGGTGGCCGGCGGCGTGGGTGTCGTCATCACGGCCATGCTGTGGACCACGCCCAGCGCCCCGCAGGTGGTCAAGCGTCCCAAGGCCCAGCCCGTCGTCGCTATCGTGCCGCCCGCTGCCCGAAACGAAGATCGCCAACTGTCCTCGCCGGTGCACAACCTCACCCTCGCCAACAGCGAAGTCATCTACAGCCACGACATCGACCAGGCCATGAAACAGGTGAGCGAGAAGCTCGCGGCCGAGGGCGTCGAAGCTGCCGCCTTCTCGCGATCGAACACCGACGGTCTGGACCAGGTCCGCATCCTCGCCTATGTCCCCGCCGAGCAGGCGTCCGCGCTGCGGTCGGCCATCAAGGGCCTCTCCGCCGCCGGGGCCGCCGCCGGGGCCGCCGACGAGGCCGCCGACGAGGCCGCAGGCGACAAGGCCCTGGCCAAGACCCTTGAGCGGGCGAAGCTCAACGCCCTCAACACGTGCAACAACACCGCCATCTCCGGGCTGGCCGGTGAGAATACGCTGAAGAACGGTTCGCGGTCCGGCGGCTCCGAAGCCAGCGACGCACTGGTCGTCAAGGCTGAAGAAGTGACGAGAGAAACCAAGGAGACCGCCTCCGCCGAAGAGGCCCCGGTGCCTGGTCCGCTTGCACGCCAGCAGGCGGCGAAGTATTCCGCCATCGCCCAGCCCATCGTGATCATCATCCGCAACGATGTGCCTGCGCCCGTCGCCGCGCAGATCGGCGCCAACGAGGCCGACGCATCCGCCGCTGCGGGCGTCACCTGGGGCGGAACTGTGCCGCTGGCCGCCAAGCCCGGAGGCACCGCCACAACGGCCGCCGCCTCGAAGCCCGCATCAATGCCGGCCAGCGCCCCAGCTTCAAGCCCGGCGAAGTAGTGCTCTGTCGCAGCTTTTGTTGATGAGTGGCGGCCTTCCTGCCTCCGGCAGGCAAGCCTAGGCCGTCACCAAGAACGCTGTCAGGGGCGGCGGCTTCGCCATCCGTACTGCCCTGAGCGCCGGGGCACTGTCTTTTTCCTAATCAACCCTCCTTGTGAATCTGTCGACATGATCTAAGAGCCGTAGTTCAGGCTTGAGGATTATGATGTCGACGCGCGTCCAGGAAAAACGTCAGAGCTTCCGCGTTCCGGCGGCGTACCCTGCGGTCGTCATCGACCGCAAGGGCCACGTCCTCGCCCGCGGGCGGACGGCCAACATCTCCGAAAATGGTGTTTTCATCCTGGTCAACCCCCGGCGTGAGATCGTGCCCCAAGAGACCATCATCCTCGAGTTGGCCGTGCCAAGCACCTCCAGCCGCACTCGCGAAAACGCCAGCCGCCTCGTCCGATATCGCTGCCGAATCGTGCACATCCAGCGCCTTGGGCACCTAATCGGCCTCGGCGTGGAGTTTCTCGGCAAGCTCTGCTAGAAGGCACTCTTACGGACATTGTCTTCACCAAAAAAACACCAGCTGGCCCGCTTTTCCCTTGCGTGCTGACATATCATAGGTAAAAACACCATGCGTTGGCGGTTAGGCCGCTGACACGCTGGCATATCTGAAAGCAACATATCGCGTAACATCCGGAGCGATCGTGGCATTGTTTTTGGAAGGGGACCATGATGCGGCTATTGATCATAGAGGATGATGTCGCGGCCGCGAAACTGCTTCAAGAGCAACTGGCGACTTTCGAATCGCCCCAGCTTCGCGTCACCACGGCCTCCACCCTTGGGGAGGGCCTCGACCTCGGTGGAAAGTCCTCGTTCGACCTCATGCTAGTTGACCTGTCGCTGCCTGACAGTTCGGGCCTGGAAACCGTTGAGCAGGTCATGGCTCGGTTCCCTCATATTCCCGTTGTCGTTCTGACGGGTCGCGACGATCAATCCCTTGCCGTTGAGGCCGTGCGGCGAGGGGCGCAAGATTATCTCGTCAAAGGCCAGACGCCCGCCACCGTCGTCGCCCGGGCTGTGCGATATGCCATCGAGCGGAACGAGGTGAGAAAGCAGCTTTGCGCCGCCGAGCAGGAGCTTCGGGCGGCCAACGAGCGGCTGGAGAGCCGCGTTCGAGAGCGAACACGAGAGGTGGCCGACGCGCTGGCAAAGCTCCAGCGAGAGGCCGCCGAACGCCGCGACGCCGAAGAGTCCTTGCGCGAAAGTGAAAGCCGCTACCGCGAACTGGCCCAGAGCATCACCGATGTCTTTTTCTCGCTCGATTCACACCTTCGGGTGACCTACTGGAACAAAGCGGCCGAAGAGCTCACCGGCATTCCCGCGGCCGAGGCCGTGGGGCAGGAATTCGGTGAGATTTTCCCCCAGGTGCCCGGCAGCATCGCCGAGCAGGCCTACCGGACGGCGTTGGTGGCGAAGCGGCCATGCACCTTCCTGACCGAGTCACACGTGGGCAACCGCGATATCTTCTTCGAAGTGAATGTGTATCCGCTCTCCAACGGCATCGCCATTTTCGCCAAGGACATCACCCGCCGCCGCCAGAGCGAGGAGGCATGCGACAAGATGCGGGAGGAACTGACGCAGGCGCACAAGATGGAGGCCATCGGGCACTTCGCCGGCGGCGTCGCGCACGATTTCCGCAACCAGCTCGCCATCATCAAGGGTTACGCCGAACTGCTGCAGCATCAGCCCGCCTTGCCTCCCGGCGCCCATTCCTATCTGAGGGAAATCCTCAGCGCCGCCGACAACTCCATCGCCATGGCCGGCCAGCTTCAGGGCCTCAGCTGCCAGCAACTCCTGCATCCCCAGCCCATCTGCCTTCCGCACATGCTGTCGAATCTTGCCGAGCCCCTGTCGGGCCTGCTGGGCGGCCGCGTGCGACTGGTCATCGAGCCTTCCCCACGCGACCTGTGGGTCGAGGTGGACCCGCTGCATCTGCAGCAGGCGATCGAGAAGTTCGCCGCTCGCGCCCGCGATTCGATGCCCGAGGGCGGCTCTCTGTGCATTGCGGTCTCCAGCCGAATCCAGCCCACGACGCCCGATGGCCGCACCTCCGGGCAGCAACAGGCCGTGATCACATTCACCGACACGGGCATGGGCATGAGCCCCGAGGCGATGCAGCGCGTGTTCGAGCCATTCGTATCCTCGCCGCAGGGGGGCATGGAACTGGGCCTGTCGGTCGCGTATGGGTTCATCCGCCAGAGCGGCGGCCAGATTGACGTGGAGAGTCATCCCGGCCACGGGACGATCTTCCGCGTTGTGCTGCCGGCCGTGCCAGCCCCCGCCGGCGTCTCGGATGCGCTGGCGGCCACGTCGCCGTGCGAGACCATCCTTCTGGTGGATGACGAGGCGCCGGTTCGACGCATGCTGGGCATCGCCCTGCGGGAGCGGGGCTACCACGTGCTCGAAGCGGGGGACGGGGAACAAGCCTTGTTCCTGGGCGGCAGGCACCGCGGTACGATCGACCTGCTGATCGCCGACGTGGTCATGCCCGGCATCAGCGGCGTGGAACTGGCCAAGAGGATGACCAGTGCCCGGCCGCGAACCCGCGTGCTGTACATCTCCGCGTACACGGGTGAGGCACTCCTGTCTCGCGGCCTGGCCCCCGATGGGATCGATCTGCTGCCCAAGCCGTTCAGCGCCGACGTCCTTAGCGCCTGGGTCCGCAGCATCCTCGACCGCTCGCATGAAGCATGATTGGCCCCGCTATGCTCGCCGCCAGACCCGCGTGAGCGACCACTCCACGAGCATGGCCGCCAGAGCCAGCATCAGCAGCCACGGCCACAGCGGCACGGCCGCCCGCGCCTGCTGTTGCTGCACGAAGCCCGCGACGTCGCCGGCGGCAATGATGCGTCCACCGGTGAGCTCGGCCAGGCGTCTGAGATTGCGGTAGTCGGGGCCGATGTCGCGGAACTCCGGGGGCGCGATGCCTCCGATCTCGCCCCGCCAGACCCGCCGCCCCGCGTTGTCTGCCACCACCACGGCCGCGGCGCCGCTCGTTCGCGGCAACGGGGCCTCGTATCGGCGCGGGGCCACGCGATGAAGCGGCAGAGGCTCGGCCGTGCCCGCCGGCGGCGCATCGGCCTCGGCCACGCGGGCCGCCAGCGAGAGCGACTCCGGCGCGTCGCCGGCGACTTCGATCACCACGACGGGTTGCCCGTCGCGCCAGATGATTTCGCCGGCGAAGCCGGCCGCGTCCGTCGCTCGCCGCACCCAGGCCGCCGCGCCCGCCAGGAGCCCCAGCGTGTCAGCCGACTGCGACCACGCAACGTTGTCGGCGCCCGTCACCGGCAAGGCCCACGAAACGCTGCGCCCCAGGCCAACCGATCGCGAGGCGATCAGCGGGTCGCCCTCCACCGTCGCCAGCACGTTCGCCCCCGGCAGGGCTGCACACGGGCTGTAGGCGTCGACCGAGGGCAGGTGATCGACGCCCGGCGTGTCGGTGGGGCGTTGCACGGCCGGAGCGAATCGCCCGCGGCGGATCTCCTCGCCGCGCGACCGCCGCACAAAGCCGGCGAAGATCTCGGCCAGGCCTTGCATGCTGTCGCGCCGCACCAGCGGGGCCGACAGACGCCGGGCCAGCGATTCCAGCGGCGCCGCCTGCGGGGCCTCGGCGGGCGACTCGATCGCCACGACGGCCAGGGCCAGCCGGGCGGCGGTGAATCGCTTCGCCATCGCCTCGGGATCGAACGGCGCCGCCAGCAGGTCGCTCACCACGATGACCAGGCCCTCGGCGCCTTGGGCCGCCGGGCGGGCGGAAGCGGCCTCCAGGGCGGGCGACACGTGGGTCGGCCCCGACGGATGTACGCCGCGCAGCGCCTCCCGCAGCGCCACGAAGTCGATCTTTCCGTCACTCGCATAGACCTGGCGGCATGTGTCGCTGAAGGCGAACACGGCCAGGTCGTCGCGATCGGTGAGGTGGTTTTGCATCGCCAGCACCGCGGCGGCGGCGAGGTCGAACTTCACCTGCCCGGAATCGCCGGCGGCCCGTTCGGCCATCGAGCCCGATGCATCGAGCACCAGCCGCACGCTCAGCGGACGGCGCTGGTAGAGGTTGGGCGCCAGGGCGGCCACGCGGTTGATCGCGTCCTGCGGGCCCCCGGGCGGATCCTGCGGGCCCGCGCCCAGCAGCACCAGCCCGCCGCCCAGCCGCACGTACTGCGCCAGTGCCGCCCGCTGCTCTGCGCCCAGCCGCGGGCCCGAAGGTCCGTTGACGACCACGGCCGCGAACGGGTCCCAGCCCGCCGCCGAGCGCGGCGCCTCGGCTGGGTCCACCTTCTCGGCCGTCCGGCCCAGCGCGTCCCACATCGTCGGCGGCAGGTCGCCCGCGCAGTCGACCACGGCGAGGCGGCTCTCGGCCGGCAGCACCGATGTCGTCGCACTGTCGTTCTCCGTGAAGGAATCGGCGGGGGAAAGCTCGGCCCGGTACTGCACCGCCTCGGCGGCCGGGGCCGCGGTGTCGGTCACGTGCAGCGTTGTCGATTCCCCCGCGAGCGTCTCCAGCGGCTGCTCCATCAGGATCGCCGCGGGCGCCACGCGTCGAACCACCAGCGTGCGCTTCTGCGCCGTCCCCGCGGCGACCGTCACGGCCAGGTCCACCACGCCGCCCCCCCTGCGTGCCGCCTGCAGTGCCGCCACGCGGGCGTCGGCCGGCGGGTCGGCCATCGGCACCACCAGCACGGCCGCTCCGCGCTGCCCCAGGGCCGATGCCGCGGCGGCCCATTCATCGTGAAACTGCCCGTCGCTGACCATCACCACGCCCGCCAGCGATGGCGAGCCCAGGGCCAAGTGTAGCGGCGCGCCCGCGTTGGTGGTCTGGCCGGCCGGTGCCTGGCCGGGCGCCAGGAGCGTATCGGCGAACGCGGCTTGGTCGACCACGGCGTCGGTCGGCCAATCGATCTTCGGCGGCGTTTGTCCGCGAACCGAGGCCGAGACATCCTGCAGCAGCAGCCAGTGGGGGGTGTTGGGGGAGGAGATCGTCACTTGCGGCTGGGCCAGCGCCAGGGCCGCCAGAAGAATTGCCGCCGACTGCAGCATCACGCTGGCGGCGCCCACGTGGCGCCCGCGGCGGCGCATCCGCCAGGCGGTCAGCACGGGCACCACCGCGACGATCGCCAGGGCCGCCAAGGCCGGGTGCGCCCAGGAAATTTGAATCGAGAACACCGCCATGGCGGCTATTATACGCTTTCACCGCAAAGGAGCTACCATGACCGGCCGCGAGCGTTTCATGATTGCGATGAGCAACGGCAAGCCCGACCGCCTGCCCTGTCAGGTTCATTGCTGGATGGACTACTACCTCAAGACGTACCTCGGCGGCTGCAGCCAGATCGAGGCGTACAAGCGGTTCGGCATGGACATCGTCGAGTACACCTACCCGCGCTGCGAGTTCGCCGCTGCCGCCAAGGCCAACTGGCAGACCGAGTACACCCCCAGCCGCGTCGAGGCCGACGGCACGAAGCATTGGGGCTACATCATCAAGACCCCCGGTGGCAAGCTCACTTGCCGCGGGGCGACCAACCAGTACACCAGCTGGGTCACCGAGTTCCTCATCAAGAACGAGGCCGACTTCGCCCTGTGGGAGAAGTACCACCCCGTGCCGATCCAGGTGGACTGGACGCCCACGCGCGAGGCCCTGCGGCAGGTGGGCGACGACGGCATCGTTCGCGCCTATCCATGCGACGCCGGCCAAGGCTCTCCCTGGCAGAGCTTCTGCACCATGTATGACGTCGAACCGGCGATCATGGCCGCGATCGACAAGCCGCAGTGGGTGCACCATTGCCTGGAGGTGCTGCTGCAGGCGAAGCTTCGCGCGCTGGAGATCGGGGGACTCGTCGGGGACCTGGTGGAGACGGGCGGCGGGGCGGGCTCCAACACGGTGATCAGCCCGACGCTGCACGAGGAATTCTGCCTGCAGTACGACATTCGCCAGCACGAGGCGCTGCACACGTACGGCGTGAAGATCGTGTACCACCTGTGCGGCGGGCTGATGAAGATGCTCGACCTGGTCGCGCGCAACGGCGCCGACGGCATCGAGACCATGACACCGCCGGCCATGGGCGGCGACTGCGACATCGTCCAGGCCGCCCGCCGCGTGGGCGACAAATTGTTCTTCATCGGCGGCTTCGACCAGAACGCCGGCTTCGAGAAGGGCACTCCCTCCCTCGCGCGGGAGATGGTCAGGAACCTCCACGCCGCGAGGCCCCACGGCGGCTACATCTGCTGCCCCAGCGACCACTTCTTCTTCGGCGATCCCGCCAATATCCAGGCCTTCGCCGACGCCGCAAAGGAATGCACGTATTGAGGTCGTGTCTTCAACCATCGGGCTGAAGAGATTCCATCGATCATCCGCCGGCGGCGACCATGAGCCTTGCCTGGCCCGGCGCGAGGGCAAGCGGGGCGGGGGGTTGCCAAGTCTCGCCGGTGCAGGCGTCGGTCCAGGTTCCCTGGGGGAGTTCGATGCGCACGCGGGCGAGCTCGCTGCCGAAGTTCGCCGCCAGGGCGTAGGTCCTGCCGTCGAAGCCGACGGACCAGCACGCGCGGCAGGGGCCGGCGCCTTCGATGACCGTGCACGACGCGGCACCGCTGCGCGACGCCTCGGCTGCGGCCTGCGTCTGCGACGCGCTGGCTGAACTGAGGATGAGGCAGGCGTTATCCACGATCGCGCGGGGGCCCAGGGCGTCGAAGGGCTCGTTCCGCAATTCCAGGCACAGCACGTCGCTGAGGATGTTGCCGTAGCTCCAGCCGCCGCTGCGCTGTCCCGGCCGCAGGATCGACCACTTCGCCTCGCCCATCGCCACCAGCCCGATGGCGTCCTGCACGTTCACCCATCGCGAGTCCAGCCCGACCGTTGTCTCCTCGCCCAGGTGGGGCTCCAGCGTGATCGCGCCGCCGGCGCCGACGTACCGGCGGCTGGGCGTCTTGAGGAAGGTGTCGTTGGGGATGTTGAGCCCCACGCCCCAGCACCGCTCGATGAACACCCGCCGCGGGGCGAGCGTCGCGTATTCCAGCCGCAACGCACAGTGGCCGTCGCCCAATGCGGCGAAGGCCAGATGGTGGCGGCACGAGTCGGTCCCGCTCCAGCCTTCGGGCAGCGACACCGCGTTGCCCTCGCTCATCTCGCCGCTGGTCACGAAGCCGCCGTCGAACGTCGCGATCGTCTGGCGCACCAGTTCGCGGCGGCCTGTCTCACCGGTGAATCGAACGCCGCCGGCGAGGTTATGCTTCCACTCGGCCAGGTCGCCGTCGCCGGGCGGCAGGCAGAGTCCCTGGGGGCGTTCCGCCGCCCGCCACGACCAGCTGGCCACACGCTTGGGGCAGCGGTGCAGCACGGCCCCGTGCTCGAGCTCGCACCACGTCCCGGCCAGATCGCGTTCGAGCGTTTCCGCCGGCGCCTGCGGCCAATCGGCCCGCCGCCCCAGCCAATCGAGGGCCATCGAGAGCACGACGGCGCGGTCGCTCTCCAGCCGCGTGTAGTAGTAGGGGTTCTGGCGCCGCAAGGCCGATAGTCGCGAGCTGAGAAAGCTGCCGTCGTCGGCCACGTCCTGCTCTCGCCGGATGATGTCGGCCGCCCCGCCCAACAGCGTGACAGCGTGCGTATCGCCCCACAGGTCGGCGGCGAGGATGAGGACGGGGATAAGGTACTCCTGGCAGTAGCAGAAACGCACGCGTGTGTCGCCGCCGATGCGGAGGAGCCTGCCGTCGGCGAAGATCATGCGGCACAGCACGTCCCAGAGGTCCCGCGCGTGGTGATACAGCGACGCCGGCGCCACCGCCCCGACCGGGCGGCGGGCGTAGTGCAGCATCGCGATATTGCTGAGGCAGATGACCATGTACCCCACGTTGAGATAGCCGTGATGGTCCAGCGCGTAGTGCGGGAAAAAGTTGGGCCCCACATGGCGCGCGGCGACAGGCTTGCCGTCGATGACGGTCGCGTCGCCGGCGTCGTCGGGGATCGAGATACCGTTGATGAAGCAGCGGCAGGCGTGCTCGATCCACTCGCCGGCGTGCGGGTGGGCGGGGTTCGCCCAGGCCGCGCGGACGCAGACGGCGCCGTTCCATATGTTGGACTCGGGCTTGTTGGCGCCCTTGTCGGCCCAAAGGCCCCCATGTGGCGGACAGGCCAACTGGTGGTCGGCCTCGTCGGCGAGCATCTCGCCCAGGCGGCGGCGGTCGGTTTCGTCCAGGCGTTCGCCGAGAAGGTCCACGCCGTGCATCATGCGCTCGATGCCCAGGGGCGAGATCCACGTGCGGCCCCACTTCGTGCCGTCGGTGCAGGCGAGGTCGCCGGTGTGATGGCTGGCAAGGCTGAAGCGCAGGGCGGCCAGGGCTCGCTCGGCCGCCAGGTCGCGGCAGGGGCCGTCGATCGAGGCCAAGACGGCCATGGCGCCGAGGAACTTCTGATTCGTCTGCACGCCCCAACTGTTGTACCCGCTGCCATAGCAGCCCAGGTGCGGGCGTTGGCCGATCGGGAACCAGTCTCGCTGGGCGGCCGGTGTCCAGCGAGTGAGGCATTCGGCGGCAAGACGGCGAACCTGTTCTGCGGACGTGGTCATCGGTCACCTCGGTCCGCCATCCTACCTCAAGTTCGCGCCCGAAGGAACCCGCCGCGGTCTTGTAGGGTGCGTGGCTTGCCACGCACCGTGGCCAGGTGACGATTGGTGCGTGGGCAAGCCACGCACCCTACCTTCGCGCCAAGCGCCCTGGGAAGGCCGCCACCCCACCCCCGAAGTAGCTCGGCAGCCCCGCCGGGCGGGAAGTCCCCGAGGATTTCCGAGATTTCCGATTTCTGGGCCAGAACGGCCTAGGTCATTCAAGCAAAATCCTTGTGAAACATAGGCAAAACGCTGATTTTTCTTGCGGTTGCATAGCGGCGCGGTAAGCTAAAAGCGTTGTTGCGAGTCTCGATCTCGAAGTGCCGGGTGGGCACGTCTTTTTGGAAAAGGAAGTAAGCAACTCTGCGTTCGCTGTTCGCACGTAGGCCCTCGCGGTTGCTTTTCATGTCGCAGGTTCTGTAGTGGAGACACGTCAATGCCGAAGGGTACAGTCAAGTGGTTTAACAACGCCAAAGGGTACGGGTTCATCCAGGCCGAAGGAAACCAGGCGGACATCTTCGTCCACCACACCTCGATCAAGACCGAGGGGTTCCGCACCCTCAACGAGGGCGAGCAGGTGGACTTCGAACTGGTCGAGGGGCCCAAGGGCCTCAAGGCCGACAACGTAACCCGCGCCCAAGCGACCACGTGAGGCCGTAGAGTCCCTGCCGTCCGCGGGCGCCGCCGCTCTCACATCTTGCCCCGGATGGCGATGTGTCTCTGTCACCTCGCCTGACTCTGAATTGTTCGTATGCATGTTAGTGCATATCAAAGGCCGTTCTGCGCGCCGACGGCCGATGCCCCCGATTCAACAAAAAAGGCACGGGACGGCCGGAGGGACCGTCCCGTGCCAGTCTGATATCTGGCGTCGTCATTTCATGCCTGGCGAGACTATGGCTGCTCGGGCTTCTTGACGCCGTTGGCGGCGTGGGTGGCCACGCGATTGACGGCGGCGAGGTACGCGCGGGCCGAGGCCTCGACGATGTCGGTGCTCACGCCGCGGGCGCGGAACCGCCGCTCGCTGTGCTCTACCTCGATCGTCACCTCGCCTTGCGCGTCCTTACCCGAGGTGACCGCCCGCAGGGAGTAGTCCGTCAGGCTGGGCTTGACGCCCGTGATCCGCTGGATCGCCTCGCACACCGCGTCCACCGGGCCGTCGCCGGTGGCGGCGTCCGTCACCGAACGCCCTTCCTTCGACAGCGTCACGGTGGCCGTCGGAATCGTGTTCGAGCCCGCCGTCGTCTGCACGCCGACAAGCTTCCACACCTCGGCCACCTTCTCGATCTGTTCATCGATCAGGGCCTCGAGATCCTCGTCGAAGACTTCCTTCTTCTTGTCGGCCAGCACCTTGAACTTCTCGAACGCCGAGTTGATCTGCTCGTCCGACAGGGTGTAGCCCAGCGTCTCGGTCCGCTGCTTGAAGGCGTGGCGGCCGGAGTGCTTGCCCAGCACCAGCTTGCTGGCCGGGACGCCGATGTCCTCGGGGTGCATGATCTCGTACGTCTCGCGGTTCTTGAGGTAGCCGTCCTGGTGAATGCCCGACTCGTGCGCGAAGGCGTTCTCGCCGACGATGGCCTTGTTGCGCGGCACGCCCTGGCCGGTCACCGACCCCACCAGCCGGCTGGTGGGGTAGATCCGCTTGGTGTTGATGTTGGTGGACACCTGCAGGAAATCCTGCCGCGTGCGGATGGCCATGACGATCTCTTCCAGCGACGCGTTGCCCGCCCGCTCGCCGATGCCGTTGAGCGTGCATTCCACCTGGCCCGCCCCCGCCCGCACCGCCGCCAGCGAGTTGGCCACCGCCAGTCCCAGGTCGTTGTGGCAGTGCACGGAGATGACGGCCTGCTTGATGTTGGGCACGTGGGCAAACAGGTAGCGGATGAGGTCGCCGTACTCGGCGGGCATGGCGTAGCCGACCGTGTCGGGGATGTTGACGGTGGTGGCGCCCGCCTCGATGACGGCCGAGACAACCTCGGCCAGGAAATCGGGCTCGGTGCGCGAGGCGTCCTCGGGGCTGAACTCGATGTCCTGGATGAAGCTCTTGGCGAACTTCACGCCGTCGACGGACATCTTGATGATCTCTTCCTTGGCCCGCTTGAACTTGAACTGGCGATGGATGGCGCTGGTGGCGCAGAAGACGTGGATCCGCCCGCGCGCGGAGGCTTTGACGGCCTCGGCCGCGGCGCGGATGTCCTTCTCGACGCAGCGGGCCAGGCCGGCCACGCCGCAGCGTACGGTCTGGGCGACGGCCTGGACGGATTCGAAATCGCCGGGGCTGGAAATGGGGAAGCCGGCCTCGATGATGTCGACGTTGAGCGATTCCAGGGCCTTGGCGACCTCGAGCTTTTCGGTGAGGTTCATGCTGCAGCCGGGGCTCTGTTCGCCGTCGCGCAGGGTCGTATCGAAGATCAGGACGTTTCGCATATCGGACATGTTTGGCTCCAATTCTCTATATCTTGTTGTCTTGCCGCTCGGAAATCCAGTGAATCGCGTTCGGTCACATCACGGGCAGTGCTAGCACCTCGCCGGGCGTCGCGCGCCCGACGGGCATCTCCGATCCTGCTGTGCGATTCTTTATCTCGTCCATCTTCGTGATCCCATAAAAAAACTCCGCGAACCTTTCGGGATCGCGGAGTCTTGATTCGATCTATTCCGCAATCCGTCAGCGCAGCCCAAGCCCCGTGATTAGCGCCAGGCCTAGACTATTGCTTTGACGGATCATTCGATTACCTTCTCCATCCTTTATATCGGCGATCCTGCCTTTCGACAAGAGAAAAGCAGCCGCGTGGCGGAGAGGGCGGCCACACGGGGGGTGTGCGAATGACATGTCAGCCCATGGCGGAAGCCACCAGTATCTACACAAGTATGAGGGGTGGGGGCCTTCCTGGTAGTTCATCACGATCGAATATGTGAGTGCATCTGGCAGCGGCTTGCCGTTCGGCGCTGTAGAAGCCCAGGGCGTCATCCACATCTGACAGCGCCGAACGGCAAGCCGCCGCCAAGGCCTTACTCCCGGAACCAAGCGTGAAGGACTACCAGGCCGCCATCCAGGATAGTCGTGTAGATACCACTGCGCTTCCGCCGTGGGCTGGCATGTGTTTCTCTTCGCCCCTGTGCCCAATGACGCGAAGCCTTTTCAGAAGCCGAGGAAGCCCGTACTATAGTCGCCAAACCCTGGAGACCAATATGAGCATCACCGTCGGCGTCATCGGTTGCGGCAGCATCTCGCGGTTTCATCTGGCGGCGCTGGAGAAGATCGGCGCGAAGGTGAAGTGGGTGTGCGATCTGTCCGAGCAGGCCGCGGCCACCTGGGTCGCCAAGACCGGGGCCAAATATACAGCCGACTTCCGTTCGATCATGGACGACAAGGAAGTCCAGGCCGTGGAGGTGCTCACCATCTCCTCCACGCACAAGAAGCTCTGCGCCGCCGCCATCGAGGCCGGCAAGGCCGTCATCTGCGAGAAGACCCTGGCCGAGAATCCTGACGATGCGGCCGACATCGTCCGCCTCGCCCAGGCGAAGAAGACCGTCCTCTACACCAGCTATATGAAGCGGTTCATCCCGGCCGTCGCGCAGGCCAAGGCCCTCATGCCGCGGCTGGGGCGAATCATGTCCACCTACATCCGGGCATTCCAGGGGTGGGGCCTGCCGTGGGATGAAGTGCCCACCGGCAGCGGCTTCTTCCAGAAGCCCGGCAGTGGCAGCGTCTCGGAAGTGAGACGGCGGTACGGCGGCGGCATCCTGGTCTGCGGCGGCAGCCACATCCTGGACCTCACCTGCTTTTTCCTGGGCCGCCCGCGCAAGGTCTACGCCACCATGCACACGCCCAAGGGCGCGGACCTGGACATCCAAGCGACCTCGCTCCTTGAGACCGACAACGGCGCCGTGCACTACGAGGCCCTCGCCCACCCGCTGGGCCACATCGGTTTCCTCCGCGACGGCTGGGATGAGCGGATCGAGATCAACGGCACGGGCGGCCGGCTGGAGGTATACAGCGCCGCCTGGGACCAGTGTGACCGCAAGGCCTGCATGCTCGTGCACTACGACGCCGCCACCGGCCAGGCCACGGAGTATCGCTACCCCGCCGTCTCGCCGTTCGACCACGCGGTGGCCTTCTTCTGCGACAACATCGCCAAGGGCCAGCAGGGCCCTCAGGCCGCCACGACCGGATACGACGTGGACGAACTGATCGCCGCCATCGGCCGCAGCGCTGCCGCGGGCGCCCCCGTCGAGATGAAGTACCGCCTATGACCGGCAAGCAGCGCATGCTCAATGCCTACCGTGGCGTGTTCAGCGACCGCGTCGCGATCGCGCCGGAGTTCTGGTACTACTACCCGGCCAAGCTGCTGGGCGTGGACATGATCGCGTTCCAGCGCGAGGTGCCCTTCCACCAGGCGCTGCTCAAGACCTTCGCCGCGTTCGGGTGCGAGGGCTGGGGGGCCACGTTCGCGGGCGCCCCGGCTCGCGACGTGACGGTGCAGTCCGCCGAGCGGTGGGTGACGCCCGATCAACTGGAGGTCCACAACGTCATTCACACGCCGCGCGGCACGGTCGAAACCCGCCAGCAGTTCGATCGCCACGAGCCCAGCTGGGTGGTCGAGCGGCCGATCAAGGACCTCGCCCGCGACCTGGGCGCCTGGGAGCACCTGACCTTCGGCGATGTCGAGGCGATGAACGTCGCCCCGATGATCCAGGCCTGGCAGGAGGTGGGCGACGCGTACCTGCTGGAGGCGTGGCTGGGCGTGCCGTTCTTCGACGCCTACGCGTGCAGCCGCGAGGGTGGCCTGGAGGCGGGCATCATCGACCTGCTCGAGCACGAGGATCTTTTCGAGCCGCTCCGCCAGCGGTACACCGAGCACATGGTGCGGCTGGCCGGCAGGATCTGCCGCGACACGGCCATCGAGAGCCTCGTCATCGGCTGCTCGTGGAGCTGCAACAGCCTGATCGGGCCTCCCATGTGGCGGCGGTGGGATCGGCCCCTCATCGAGGCCGTCGCCCGCGAGGTGCACCGCCACGGCCGCCTGCTGCATGTGCATTTCCACGGCAAGTGCATGGAGACGGTGGCCGACTTTGCACAGATCGGCGTCGACTGCGTGTGCCCGTTCGAGCGCCCGCCCGGCGGCGACGTGGTCGAACTGGATCGCGCGCGCCGCGCGCTGGACGGGCGCACCGCCTTCAACGGCAACGTGCACACCGTCGAGACGCTGCTGCGCGGGACGGCGGCGGACGTCCGGCGCGAAGGGAGTGAAATCCGCGCGGCGTTCGATGGGTCGCCGCGCGTCATCATCGGCACGGGCGACCAGGTGGGCGGCGACACGCCCGAGGAAAACATCC
>CAZTVF010000064.1:0-7150 GCA_964616985.1 uncultured Planctomycetaceae bacterium | reverse complement strand
GCGCCATCACCAGCACCGGCCAGACGGTGGTCGGCGGCGACGTCACCGGCATCGAGGGCCTGCGGCAGGTGCGGCGGCTGCTGGAGGGCAGGGTGGCGATGAATGGCAATATCCACACCGTCGAGACGCTCATCCGCGGCACGTGCGCCGACGTCCGCCGCGAAGTGGGGGAGGTGCTCGAGGCCTTCGTCGGCGAGCCCCGCCTCCTTCTGGGCACCGGCGACCAGGTCGGCCTCGAGACGCCCGAGGAGAATCTGCACGCCATGATCGACGAAGCGAAGCGACTCTCGCCGGCGTGGATGCGGGCGAAGTCCCGCACCGCCGAGCCGTGAGAAAACACACAACAGCCTGACCACAGAGGCACAGAGTACTCAGAGTAAAGCAGGAGTCATTCACGCCGACTCCTGGTCGGTGCCATCAGATGTGGAACGAGTGGTGATGACGCAATGCCATCATCCGGCCTATGTGCGGCTCCCCCGTAAGCGGCTGCTCCGCACGGCTTCTTTTTCTCTGTGTTCTCTGCGCCTCTGTGGTCAGTTCTGCGCTTCGGCGTGGTGAGCCGCCGCCGCGATACTTCCTATCAACCTCGCTTTCGTTTAGAATATAGGCGGAAGGACTATGTCTATGAACGAGCCATTGAACGGCGATCTGGAGCGGCTGACGAACGATATCCTGGCCAGCTACGATGCCGACGAGCGGACGCACCGCATCGGGCAGACGTTTCTGCCTTCGCGCGAGCGGATCGTGTCGGTGCTGAACGAGATCTGGCAGCTGCTGTTTCCGGGTTACTACGGCCAGAAGAAGCTCACGAAGGAAAACGTGCGTTTTCACGTGGGCAACCTGCTGGGCCGCATCGGCGACGACCTGACCGAGGAGATCAACCACTGCCTCTGCGCCGGGCGGCGATGCGTCGAATGCCCCAACCCCGATCCCTGCCACACCGAGGCGTGCAAGATCACACACGACTTCCTGATGCGGATCCCGCAGCTTCGCCAGATGCTGGCGCTGGACGCGCAGGCCGCCTTCGACGGCGACCCGGCCGCCAAGACGGTCGACGAGGTGATCTACTGCTACCCGGGCTTCTACGCGGTGACGGTGTACCGAATCGCACACGAGCTGCTGCAACTGGGCGTGCCGCTGATGCCGCGCATCCTCTCGGAGCACGCCCACAGCGTTACGGGCACCGATATCCACCCCGGGGCCAGGATTGGCAAGAGTTTCTTCATCGACCACGCCACGGGCGTGGTGATCGGCGAGACCACCGAGATCGGCGACAGCGTCAAGATTTACCAGGGCGTCACCCTGGGCGCCCTGAGCTTCCCCAAAGATGAACGCGGGCGGGCCATCAAGGGCCTCAAGCGCCATCCTACTATTGAAGACAACGTCACCATCTATGCCAATGCCACCATCCTGGGCGGCACGACCGTGATCGGCGCCGGCGCGACCGTCGGCGGCAATACGTTTGTCACGCATTCGGTGGCCGCCGCCAACGTGGTGGCCCAGGAAGAGCCCAAGCTGCAGGTCCGGCCTAAGAAGACCAAGGCGTAGGAAGAGGTCCACGAATTACACAAATTACACGAAAGAATGCAGTGGCCGGAAAGCGGAAGGCACAGCCGAGGCATTTTGTCTTTCTACTATTCGTGAAATCCGTGTAATTCGTGGACATACATGGTCTGTGAAGGAGTGAGCTGTGGATTTTAGCGATGTCGCTGATGATTTCTTCGTGAATCTGAACCTTCAGACCACGTTGCAGTTGCCTACCAACCGCGAGACGATCCTTCATTTTTTTGAGGCCGTGCAGAAGGAATTCCCGGCCATGACCAACTTCGCCCATGGCGAGGGCGGCGAGCATGTGCTCGAAGGCGACCGCGACAGCGGGTGCTACCAATGGCTGGAGGTTCAGCCGCGGCGCCTGTGCGCGGGCTACTTCAACCCGCCCAGCGCCGACCACGGCTACCAGCAGCACCGGTGGCTGCTGGACCGCAGCACGTATTTCCTCGGCGTCAGCGGGCTTGACGTGGAGTGCCTGGATGTGCTGTTCGGCTTCAACCTCGATTTCCACGGCAATCGTGACGCCATCACCGCCCAGGCGCTGCTGGGCAATTCGCCCCTGGCCGCCTTCGCCGCCGATATCGGCAAGCCCCTGGAGTGCGAGCCCAGCGTGGTGATCGCGCTGGATGAGTCGTGCTCGCTGCAGGCCCGACTGTCGGTGGAGACCCGCTCCAGCAGCTACCAGGTGCGGACGGGCAACTACGAGGACGATCCCATCACCGTCTACCTGACGATCCGCCAGTACCCGCGGCCGGGACAGGTGATCAAACTGCAGGATTCATTTACCGCCCAGTGCGAATTCTGCGAAGACGTCGCCACCCGCATCGTGGTGCCCAACATCATCCAGCCGATCTGCGCTGCCATCGCCGCGGCACAGTAAATTCGCTATCCACGAGTTACACGAATTTCACGAAGAAGAAAGATGGATAAGAACAGCGGCGGTGGTCGCGCGGGGAGGCTCCCCTGAGAAGCAGTAGCATCAGCGCGTCTGGATCCTGGGTTCGGCATCATCGCCCACGCTAACATCCTCTCTCATTCCAAAAACAGCCAAACTGAGCCTCTCTTCGTGTAATCGGTGGAATTCGTGGACATGTTCTTAGAGATTTGAGCGCAAAAAAATGGCGGGCGTGCCGCGGGGGGGGACGACACGCGCCGCCTCGGCATTCGAACCAGCCGGGGGGGAGCTGGTCCGAAAGGGGGTCAAACGCTAAAGGGTCAGAGAGTCACATTCACTTACTCGATCACCTCATCCAACCCTACATCAATGATTATATCTCACGCCAAAAGTAATGCAATGGGAATATCGGGTAAACACCCTATTATTCCGTAAGCGGATATCGGCCATTCCCCTAGGCCAGTACCCATCGTAACTCTTGAAATTAAAGCCATTTGAATGCTTCCGACCTAATCGTATTTCAGGCCCCAGCGAAATTCTGAAAAAAGGCAAAAAATCATGGTCGTAACACTCCCGCAGAAAGCACCGCTGTTTTCACAGCGGTGTGCGGCACTGAAGCAAGGTGCGCCCCGTCCTATTGCGATAGCTCCATATTCAATGGCGGACTCCTTGCGGAATGCGACTCAAGAGCCAATAATGGGGCGTAGCGTGGAGCCAAACGAGATCCATCCTCTTCGGCCGGGGCCGTATGGCCTGCTGACCGTGCTGTCGGCCGTGGCGGTATGCGCGCCCGGCGCGGGGGTCGTGGGCGCGGGCATCCTGCTGACGTCCGCGGAGGAGGCGACGGCCCGGACTATCCTGGCCGCCTTGCTCGTTGTGCTGGGTGGCGGCGTGGTCGGCGCGGCCGCATGGGCGATGAGCTGGCTGGTGCGCTCGCAGTATGAATCCATGAGCCTGCAGCACCGCCTGCTGGACATGCTCAATGGGCTGGACGCGCTGCCCTCGCCCGCGCAGGTCGTGACGCAGGCGGCCGCTCGCACGCCGCCCATCCTGCCGCCGCCTCCGGCCAAGCCCGCCATCGATCCCGCGGCCGTCACCGAACTGCTGGCCCTGATCAAGGATCTCAACGCCAACCTCATGTTCACCGATGACGAGCGCCGGACCAAGCGGCAGCGGCAGCTCGGCGAGCAGGCCGCCAAGGACGGGGCGGCGATCCAGGCTGCCATCGACGCCGGCGACTTCCACGCCGCCGATGAAAAGCTCCGCCGATTCGCCGAGGACTTCCCCTGCGACACCCGGCCCGACTGGCTGGGGCAGCAGCTCGCATCCGCCCGGCAGGCCGCCCAGGACCGCGACGTCGCCCGCCAGACGGGCGAGGCCGACAACCTCATGGCCTTGGCGAGGTTCGACGACGCGCTCAAGACGGCCACCAACTTGGCCCAGAAGCATCCACAATCGCAGGCGGCGGCGGAGCTGCTCGACCGCGTGAAGCGCGAGGCGAACGCCTTCGCGGCCGAGCAGACCAAGCGGCTGTACCGCGAGGTGGAGCGTCACAGCGAGGGCCGCCGCTGGCGGCAGGCGCTGGAGCACGCCAGCCGCCTGCTGAGCCTGTACCCAGACTCGACTGAGGCGCACGAGGTGGTCCTGATCCTGCAGACGCTGCAGGAGAACGCCCGCATCGAGGAAGTCCGCCAGATGCGCGACACCCTGCGGGATATGATCGAGCGGCGTCGATACGGCGAGGCCCTTGGCGTGGCGAGGCAGATCATCGCGCGCTTTCCCGGCACGACGGCGGCCGCCGAACTTGCCAGCCAGCTGCCGCGGCTGGAAGAGCTATCCCGCAATGGAGGCCGCCCATGAAGCCTCGCCACCGGTTGACGCTTCAGGAGGTGCTCGCCTGCCCCACGGCGTCGTTTCGCGAGGGGGCGGTGGCCGAGCAGGTGCGGCACTGGGCGGCCCGCGTGGGCGTGGGCGTGACGGCCGACGCCGCGGGCAACCTGTACCTCAACCCGCCCCGTCGCCGCGGCAAGGCCCGCTGGTATTTCACCGCACACATGGACCACCCCGGCTTCGTCGCCTGCCGCCAGAGCGGGCGGTCGGTGTGGGCCGAGTTTCGCGGCGGCGTCGAGGAACGATATTTCAAAGGCGCCGCCGTGGTGTTCTTCACCGCCGCTGGCCTCATCGCCGCCGTGGTCGAGGCTTACGCCCGCTCGCCCCGGCACCCGTGGCCGCTGTGCCGACTGAAACTGGCGGCCAAGGCCGCCGTGCCACCCGGCACGATCGGCATGTGGGACCTGCCAGCCTGCCGCATTACCGGCCGCCGCGTGGCCAGTCGCGCGTGCGACGATCTGGTCGGGGCCGCGGCTGTGCTGTGCGCGATCGAGGACGTGCTGGCCGAGCAGCCCGACGCGCCCGTGACGGGCCTGCTGACGCGGGCGGAGGAGGTGGGCTTCGTCGGCGCACTGGCCGCGTGCGAAGGCGGGCGGCTGACCCGCGCCGCCCGCATCATCTCCATCGAGACGTCCGCCCAGCGCGGCGGCGCGATGCTGGGCGACGGCGTGGTCGTTCGCGTGGGCGACAAGGCCCGTACCTTCCACCCCGTCCTGACCGCCCACGTCAATGCTGTCGCCCAGGACCTGGCCAAGCTCGACCCCGACTTCCGCAGCACCCGCCAGCTCATGGCCGGGGGCACGTGCGAGTCCACCGCCTTCTGCGCCGCCGGCCTGACCGCCGCGGCTGTGTGCGTGCCGCTGGCGAACTATCACAACATGGGCCCGCGCGACGCCATCGCCGCCGAGCAGGTAGACATCAACGACTTCGAGAGCCTCGTCAAACTCCTCGCCGCCCTCGCCACCGACGCCCGCGACATCGGCGAAGCCGACGCCAAGCTCCGCAAACGCCTCCGCGAGCTGCTCGATTCGCACCGGCGTTATCTGTGATTTGGGGTGCCATGCTTTTAGACCTGCCGACAGGCAGGTCAAAAGCATGTTTAAACGGAAGTGCGTAGGGCGGGCACCGCCCGCCGCTCGTTACACTTGCCCATGGTCTCGGTGCACCAACGTTGGTCCAACACGCGTGTCTTCTCGATCATGCCCAAAGGAAGCCGACATATGAAGGCAACTGCCGCTTTGTCCGTCATGGGACTCTTGCTGCTTGGCGGGTGCGGCTGGCATCGTATCCGAGTTGTCGATACTGGCGGGAAACCTGTCGAAGGCGCGGAGGTAACCGTGGAGGTGATGGCTGGCGCGCCCCTATGGGGGGCGGCCTATCCTCCGGGTGTGACGGATCGTGAGGGGTACGCATGGGTGCAGTCGTCACAAGGATATTACTCCGAAAGAATCCGCCTCAACAAGCCTGGTTACGGGCGGCGCATCGTGTTCCCACATACCTGGTCCGACCCCCTCATCTTCGAGCCCGGCGAGGATCGAGTCTTTTATCGAAGGCAGGTCGATCCCAACCAATGCAGCCTTGATCCCAGGCTCGAACCTGAGATCAAACGGCGCACGACGAAGAGCGGTTGGCTGGTTCAAGACCCTTGGGAGATGCTCCGATTCGTTCCGGATTAGGTCAGGGGTACTGTCCGGGCTGGCGGAGACATGGCGCATAGGCGAGGCCGGCGCAAAGCTCCGCGCCCGCCTGGCCGAGTTGCTCGATTCGCACCGGCGTTATCTGTGATTCGCCATGGTCTCTCGTGATCGTGGGCGCGGCTTGTCCGTTCGGCGCTGTAGAAGCGTCTATTCGCCCGGCGGCCGCTACAGCGCCGAACGGACAAGCCGCCTTGATCCTCCGAGCGCCGCCACAAGGGGATGGTGCATGCCCGGAAATCGGCTTTCATCGTCACCCGGTGGGGGAGGTGTAAACATGCTTTTGGCCCTGCGGGCCTAAAAGCATGGCACCCGGAGAAGAGCATGGCACCCGGTCGAAGAGCATGGGACCGGCCCAAAGAGACGCGGGATGCGGGCTCGCTCTGGAAACTGCCCCCTCACTTCGCTACACTCCTGCCTTCGAAAGGAAGCACTATGAATATCCTGTTGGTTGGCAGCGGCGGACGCGAGGACGCGCTGGCGTGGAAGATGTCGCAGTCGAAGCTGTGCGAGCGCATCTGGGCGGCCCCGGGCAACCCGGGCATTGCGAGGCATGCCGAGTGCGTCGGCATCAAGGCCGACGACATCGCCGGCATCGTCAAGTTCGCCAAGGCGAACAAGCCTGACCTCGTCGTCATCGGGCCCGAGGACCCCCTGGCCATGGGCATGGCCGACGCCCTGCGCAAAGAGGGCCTCCGCGTCTTCGGCCCCAGCGCCGACGCCGCCCGCATCGAGAGCGACAAGGCCTACGCCAAGAACCTCATGCGCGCCGCCTCCGTGCCCACCGCCGAGGCCCGCGTCTTCACCGATCTCAAGAGCGCCAAGGACTACGTCCTTTCCCGCGACCACGGCGTGGCCGTCAAGGCGGCCGGGCTGGCCAAGGGCAAGGGCGTCGTCGTCTGCCCCGAGCCCTACCAGGCCGTCAAGCCCCTTGAAGAGATGATGGAGCAGAAGATCTTCGGGCCGGCCGGCAACGTCGTGCTTATCGAAGAGATGCTCATCGGCCCCGAGGCCACCGTGCTGGCCTTCTGCGACGGCAAGACCATCTATCCGCTGGAGCCCATCCAGGACCACAAGCCCATCGGCGACGGCGACACCGGCCCCAACACCGGCGGCATGG
>CAZTVF010000063.1:0-31748 GCA_964616985.1 uncultured Planctomycetaceae bacterium | reverse complement strand
CTACGCGCACGTCCAACCATCCATGGCCGCCGCGGCATGAGTTTTCTACAGAGCACACATGAACCGATTGATCGCCGTTCTATGCCCGTCTCTCCTCCTGGCGTTCTGCTGCCTGGCCCAGACGCCGGCGCCGCCGGCGGCGTCCCAGCCGGGCGCCACGATGCCGGCCACCCGCATCGCGCCCCCGCAGGCGGAGGAAGTGCAGTCGGGGCCGCTGTCGGTCACGCGTCACACGCTGAAGCTTCCCGATGGCAAGACCATCGATTACACCGCCACCGCGGGCTACCTGCGAATCCGTGATGCCGCCGGCAAGGACAAGGCCGACATCTTCTTCACCGCCTACACCCGCGACGGCCAGGACGCCGCCGTCAGGCCCGTCACCTTCTCGTTCAACGGCGGGCCCGGGGCCGCCTCGCAGTGGCTGCACCTGGGGGCGATGGGGCCGCGACGCGTCGTCATGCCGCAGGAAGGCACCGTTGTGCCCAAGACGTTCGAGATCGTCGACAACGAGTACACCTGGCTGGACTTCACCGACCTGGTCTTCATCGACCCCGTGGGCTCGGGCTACAGCGTGGCCGCGACGGGCGTGGACCCCAAGGAATTCTTCACCGTCGACGGCGACGTCGAGTCCGTCGGCGAGTTCATCCGCCTCTACGTTTCGCGCAACAGCCGCTGGCTGTCGCCCAAGTACCTCGCCGGCGAAAGCTACGGCACCACGCGGGCGGCGGGGCTCGCCTCGCGCCTTCAGGACCGCCACGGCATGAACCTCAGCGGCCTGGTGATGGTGTCGTCGGCCTTGAACTTCCAGGCGATCCTCTTTCACCCCGGCAACGATCTCGCGTACGCCCTGGCCGTGCCGAGCTACACCGCGGTCGCCTGGTACCACAAGCGCCTCGACGCCGAACTGCAGAAGGATCTCGCCGCGGCGGTGGCCAAGGCCGAGCGGTGGTCGGTCGATCAACTGCTGCCCGCGCTGACCCGCGGCGACGCGCTGGATGCCAACACGCGGAAGGAGCTCGTCGCCGCCTACAGCCGCTTCACCGGCCTGCCCGCGGAGTATGTCGACCGCGCGAACCTTCGCGTGCCCAACCACGTCTTCGCCAAGCAGCTGCTGGCCGAGCAGAAGAAGATGATCGGCGTGCTGGACGCCCGCATCGCCGGGGCGGCGCCGGACCCAGTGCTGTCGTTCCTGGAGTACGATGAATCGCTGTTCGTGGTGATCGGCCCCTACGCGGCCGCCATCCAGGATTACCTCCGCCGCGAGCTGCGATACGCCTCCGACCTGCGGTACGAGTTCCTGTCCAACGCCACGCACGCAGCCTGGAACTGGGGCTCAGGCCAGGGCTACCTCAACACCACCGACAGCCTTCGGGGGGCGATGCTGAAGAACACGAATCTCCGCGTCCTTGCCGCCATCGCCTACTTCGACCTTGCCACCGGCTACTTCGGGCAGGAGTATTCCTACAGCCACCTGGGCCTGCCGGCCGAGCTCCGCGGCAACGTCAAGACGATCCGCTACGAGGCCGGCCACCAGATCTACACGCACATGCCCTCATTGAAGAAACTCACCTCCGATGTGCGGCAGTTCTATTCGGGACAGTGATCCTGCGCTACTCCCGGAAGGGAAGTGGTGATAGGATGCCGCCACAAGACTCACGGGACCCGCGCGAGGTTGATGAGGATACGTCACGATGAGCATAGGTGTGGAGTTCACGCATGAGGCCCTGGTGGACTTTGTCGATGACGCGTTGATGGCGGGGCGGCCGCTCACGCCGTCCGACATCGACGCGATGATGGCCCGCCTGGCGGCCATGGGCATCCGTCGCGTCGCCTGGACCTACTACGGCGACGGACACGGCGGCATGATCGTCCCGGCCGCCTACACGAGCGACCCCCGGCTGGGCTGGTCGCACTGTGACCAGACGTACCGCCGTCTCGGCAACCCGCTGAAGGTCGCGGTGGAGGCCGGGCATCGTCACGATCTCGAAGTCTATGCGTACTTCAAGCCCTACGAGACGGGTCCGTCGGTCGTGCTTCCGGCGGGTTCGCCCGTTGCCGCCGCCAACGGCCTGTTGGATCACCTCGGAGGGCGCCTGGCCTGGATGGATCCGTTCGTTCGAGACAACCCCTCGCTGCGGATCAAGCGGCGCATGGACGACATACCCCCGGACGTAGCGGATCGCGCCATCCGCACGATTCGCCTGGTCAAGAGCGATGCCGCGCCCACCCGCATCACGCCCGAACACCTCCAGGTCTGGACCAGCGACGCCAATTGGCGGTACCGCCGTGCGGCCGTCGATTTCACCTTCGCCCAATCGATCGAGAAAGCGCCCCGCCGGGTCTGCGATCACTTCGGCAACAGGGTCACCGAGGCCGGCGATGATGTTCGCGTGCTTACCCTGGGCGGCCTGGACCTCCGGGACAAGTACGTCCTGTTGACCACCGACTTCGCCGACGGCGGGAGTTTCGCCAACTCCGCGCCCGCCATCATGGAGGCGCTCGATGAGCGAGGCGCCGTGATTCCGGGCGTTTTCGCCACGGGCACCGCCATCGGGTACGGGGCGTTGGTGAACTTCCGCGAGGGCGGCCTGATGTTCGACTATGGCTGGGGCAGGGAAGTGATCACCCTCGACGCCCCCAACGCCAGCGGCACCAAGGGCCTGATCGCCTACACCCGCGGCCGCAACGCCTACCTCTCCGGGGCGCTGTGTGAGACGGAGCCTGCCGTTGAGCGTTTCTGGCTGGGGTGCCTGGAAGAGATGATCGCTGCCGGCGTCGATGGCGTGGACTTCCGCGAAGAGAACCACAGCACGATGACCGATTTTCCTGAGGACTACGGCTTCAATGACGTGATCCTCGGTCAGTGCGGCGGCGCCAAGGGCGAGGCGTTGATGCACGCGATCGCCCAGGTCCGCGGCGACGCCTATACCGGGTTTCTCCGCGCGTGCCGCAACCGCCTGGCCCATGCCGGCAGGAAGATGCGGTACAACCTCCAGGCGGATTACTTCCGCCCCGATCCCTCCGCCAGCCGGCTGCTGGCCTACCCGCTGAACCTCCAGTTCCAGTGGCGAAGATGGATCGGGGAAGGATTGCTCGACGCGGTCACCTTGCGCAGCTACGTCATGCCCGGCTGCAGCTACCAGACCCCGCTGGGGCAGATGCTTTCCGACGGCGTCGTGGCGGAGATGATCGGCGTCAGCCGCGATCACGGCCTGCCCGTCACGGTCAATCGCTATGTGACGGCGGCGGGGGAGGGCCGCCTCAAAGACGAGGTCCGTCTCGTCCAGCTCGACGGGCGGTTTGGCGGCTTCATCTTCTATGAGACTTATGATTACCTCGCCTTCAAGGCCGAGGGCGAGTGCGTCGTCTCCAAGCCCTGGGTCGCCGCGGCGATTGAAAGGAACCCATGAAACTCACCTTGGACTATCGCGACTACCGGGACAGGATCTATGCCGGCTGGATGGGCAAGAGCCTCGGCGGCACCATCGGCGCCCGCATGGAGAACCACAAGACCCGCATGAGCTTGTCGCGCGAGCAGCTCTGGCCCGAAACCATCATGCCCAACGACGACATGGACATCCAGATCGTCTGGCTGGAGGCGATGCAGGAACGCGGCATCTGGATCGATTCGGATGACCTCGCCGAATTCTGGCAGGACCGCTGCTGGTACAACTTCTGCGAGTACGGGGTGTTCCTCCAGGACTTCCAGCGCGGCATCCACCCGCCGCTTTCGGGCACCTGGAATAACCGCTTCTTCTTCGAGTCCGAAGGCTGCCCCATCCGCAGCGAGATCTGGGGGCTGGTGTGCCCGGGCAACCCCGCCCTGGCCGCCGAGTACGCCCGAAAAGATGCCCAGCTTGATCACGGCGGCGCCAGCGAACTGTGCGAGATGTTCCTCTCGGCCGCCGCGGCGGCGGCGTTCTTCGACGATGATCTCGACCGCGTGATCGATGCCGGCCTGGCCGTCCTTTCCGCCGACAGCGTCGTCCATGAGATGGTTCGCCAGACGCGCCGCATCTGCGCCCAGTACCCGCGATTCGAGGACGCCTGGAGACTGATTGTCCGCCGCTACGGCGACCGCGACGCCTCCAAGGCCCTCATGAACCAGGCCATCGTCATCATGGCCTTGAAACTCGGGGGCGGCGATTTCGCCGAGACGATCCGCCTGGCCGTCAACAGCGGCTGGGACACCGACTGCACCGCGGCCACGGCCGGTGCGCTGCTGGGGCTGATGAAGGGCGCCTCGGTGTTCCCCGCCGACTGGGTGGCCAAAATGGGCAAAACGCTCGCCTGCGGCATCGAGGTCAAGCACCGCCACGCCACCTTCGACCAGCTCACGGACGACACGGCCCTGGTGGGCCTGGAGATGACCAGGCTGCGGTCGTCCCACATCACCATCACCAACGCGCCGCCGGTGCCGCTGCGGCCGCCGCCGGCGCCAGGCGTCCAGCTCGGCGTGGTCTATCCCGGTGGGCCCTGGCTGCGGGCGGGGGCGAACACGCCCGTGCGGCTGGTCCTGGCCAACAAGTCGTCTGACGCCCGCCGCGGCGCGTGGCGCCTCGACGTGCCATCGCACCTGGCGTGCTCGGGCGGGCAAGGCTCGCTGACGCTGGCGGGTGATGAGACGGCCGAGATCGAGGTCCTGCTCGCGCCACTCCCGGGGCCGCTGTGGGACCGCAACGTGCTGGCCCTTCATTGGCAGGACGATCGCGGCGAGCAGACCTACAGATTCGGGCTGGGCGGGGCGAGGCTCTGGCGGGTGTACGGCCCGTACTTCGACATGTGGGACACGAAGCGAAGCGAGGCCTGCCCCTACAGCGGCGACGGCAAGTTCCAGTTCCCCCACAACGCCGACTCGTGGAATCATTACGCGCGGCTGGACAAGCCGTATCTCGACGAGGCCCGCCTGCTGAAGGAGGACATCCCCGAGGAACTGCCCGAGGAGATCCAGGCCGGCGAGGATTACCTCGATGGCGGGCAGATCGCGGGTTTCCGCGGGCAGGCGTGCTTCTACCTCGTGCGTGAACTGGTCGCCCAGGCCGAGCAGGATCTGGCGTTCAACATCACCACCGCCGCCCCTCATGCCGTCTGGTTCGACGGCAGGGAGCTCGCCCGGCGGGAAGCGCCGCGAGAGGTCTCGGTGCAGGATGGCGGGGTGGGCCCGATGAAGATCGGCCCGGTCCCGCGGCGGCTGGTGATCAAGCTCGCCCGGCAGGGGGACGCGTTGTCCCTCTGCACGATGCCAATTGGCGGAGGCGACCCCGCGCGTAAACGGGGCATCTCGATGTTCTGCGACCAGATTGGCAACCTGCCGATGGAGTAGCCCATGGAACACACGGACCGCGTCATCTTCGTCAGCCACCCCTACGCGTGGCGGTCACAGTATCCCGGGCGGGGCGAGCAGGTCGTCTATGCCGGCCTGACCGCGCGGCAGCTCGTGGAGATGGAGAACGCCGTCGCCGCGCGGTGGCTGGAGGCGGTCGCCCACGCCGGGCCGCGCACCGCGATCGTCATCAACGGCTACAGCAACGACCCCGCCGTGCGCGAGTCACAGATGGGCCCGCTGCTGGAGGTGGTGCGCCGCTGCATGCCCGGCCGCAGCCTGATCACCATGCATGATGCGAACGAAGCGATGGGTCGGCACATCGTCGAGCACTTCCGCTCGACGGGCCGGCCGATCGACGACCGCACGGCCTGGGAGGCGTGGGGGCAGTCCACCGAGGGTTGCGTTCCCAACTGGGCGGGGCACATCGCGGCCGGCGCGGGCGTGGGGCGGGGCATCGCGATGGAGTATGAAATGACCTTTCCCGACGCGGCCTTCGCGATGACCGCGACGTTCCTGAAGAGAAAACGCATCGGCGACACGGACGTCTGCGGGTACCTGTCGCGAGCCAAGGACGGCGAACTGTTCGCCATTTACTTCGCGGGCGTGATCCATGACTTCGAGGCGCCGCGTCACGTGCTGCTGCCCGCGGGCACGACGGCCGTTCATTTCACCGACAAGCTGGGCGGGCCTGTGGAACTGCCCCACACCGCCGGCTGCTTCCGCGTGCCCCTGGGCGTCGCCCCTGTCAAGCCGGTTTACATCCGGGCCGGCCGCGCCGTGACCCTTGAGCAGTTCGAAGGCCTCCTCGACGCGGCGACTGTGGGCTGATCTCGCAGCCCCCGGCGATCGCAGCCGCCTGGCCGAGGCCCTGGCCGAGCTGGGCGAATATCCAGTACGAGACGTCGGCCGTCCATACGATGCGCCGTGCGCGACGGCCGGCCAGCATATCCAGCATCGTCTGTCGCATTCCCGTGTGAGCGCGTCTGGCCAGGTCGCTCATGGAACACTCACCGGCGTGGTCAGCACCACGTCGCGGAGGCGTTCCATGAAGTAGCGGTAGTTGGCGAAGGAGACGTCGGAGAGGACGAAGTGGTCGGGGCCGGGGATGAATCGCCCGCGGCGGATGAGGCGGCGGGCCTTCTCGATCTCGGCGTCGATCTCGCTCTTGCCGGCGGCCATGACGTTCTTGTTCAGCCCGCCGATGACGCCGACGGTGGGGTAGCGGTCGAGCACGCGGTCGACGTCGTTGCCGGCCTGCACTTCGTAGGGGTACAGCGCGGTCACGCCCGCCTCGAGCATCAGTTCGGTGAGGTCCTCGATGTAGCCGTCGCAGTCGACCAGCACGATGGGGATGTTGTGGGCGTCGGCGAACTGGCGGACCTTGCGGAAGTTGGGGGCCAGGAACTCGCGGAACATCTGCGGCGAGATGAAGCTGCCGTTGCGGCTGGCCATGTCTTCCCAGCACTCGATGAGGTCGAACTGCACGCGGCGGACCATCTTGCCCGCGACGGCCAGGAACAAATCGGTGTACGTGTCCATGATGTCGTGGACCAGCTCGGGCGTGTCGTAGAAGGCGTAGGCGAGGGCCTCGTCGCCGATCATGTCGCGTGCGAAGCCGTACACGCCGCCGTGCGTGAGCTGGACGGGGAAGTCGCGGCCGCCGAAGAGCTCCACTTCCTTCTCCCACGCCGGGCGGAAGCGCGACGGGTCGTCCGGGTTCATGAAGGCCTTCTTGATGCGGTCCCAGTCGGCCTGCGTCTTGACGGGGAACTCGATCGAGTGCTTGGTGAAATCCTGGCCGCTGTGGAAGACCTGCACGCCGCCGTCGCCCGTTCGCCGCAGCGTCGTGCCGTCGGGCTGGGGGAAGTACTGGGGCTCGGGCACGCTGGAGAGGCCCATGTTCACGCTGGCCACGCGCCAGCCGCGATAGCCGCCCTCGAACTGCAGCATCTCGTCGATGCACTTGCCGATGCCCGGGTGCTCGGCCTCCCAGGTGCGGCAGATGCAGTTGTCGCCGCCGAAGACCTTAATGAACGGCACGCGGTCGACGGGCTTGCCGGTCAGGACGTTGACGAATCGTTCACGGGTATTCATATCGTTTCCTTATTCGCGGTTCTCTCTGGGCGGCGGCCTGGACCTGCCTGCCGTAGGTGCCATGCCGAAGTTCACCCGCCGTGGCGGGCGTACTCGCGCCGGCATGCAACGGCCGGGGCATGGCACCAATCCCACGCCCGGGCATGCAACACGCGAGCATGCCGGCGCGTCAGACAGCGACGCTTCGGCATGGCACCAGCGCGTCGCACCCAGGCTAGAGCATCAGTCCTGGTACTTCCGCACGGACAGGATCCGGAAATCGTGCGGCGGGATGGTCACGGTGTTAAACTGCCCTTCCCATGCGTCGAAGGTGAACTTGTCGTTGCCTTCCAGGTCGGCCGCCTTGAGGTACTCGGAGCGCACCTTGGGCATCAGGCCCAGGTCCGCCAGCGGCAGTCGGATCGAGACGCTGGCGGCCTTCTTCTTGTTCGTGTTGAACGCCACGACCATCGCGCGGTCCGGCAGCGTCCACATGCTCACCAGCACGCCGGGGTCGCTGGAGTGGACGTAGTCCTTCGACCGCCAGTAGGGCCAGAACTGCACGCGGCCGTCGTTCATGCCCCATTCGAACATGGCGGGGCGGTGGCTGAGCTGGTCGTGTCCGAACATCACGTCATGCACGATCGTCCATCCCTGGTACGCGCGATCCTGGGCCTTGCGCCAGTTGGCGTCGCCGTCCTGGATCAGCCGCATCCAGTAGAACGTGTTGCCCCACGGCCAGGGGTTGCCGAACGCCTGCATGCGGGCGGGCGGGTAGATGTCGCAGAAATCGTAGTCGGCGTTGGAGACGATCATGTTGTCCTCGCCGTCGAGGATGGCCGTCACCCACGGGAACGAGATCAGCTGCCCGCCGTTGGTGGTGTGGCAGAAGATTCGCGGCTGGATGCCGTTCTCGAGCATCAGGGCGCTCATCCGCATGTCGTACTGGCGATCGAGTCGCAGGTTATAGCCCTGGTTGGTCCGCCCGTCGGGCAGCTTCCAGGCGGCCCCGCCGATGCAGTTGGTCACGCCCGAGGCGTAGAACTGGTCCTGGTAGATGCCCGTGAGACCGCCCTTGTCCATCCACTTCTGCATGCCGTAGAAGAGGTGGTTCTGGAATTCGCGGGTGTAGGTGTTCTGCGACCACTCGACGTTGAAGTAGCCCATCGCCTCGGCGTCGTTGGTGCGGCTTTCGTAGCCGCCGCGCTCGGTGTGCGGGGCGAATTCCGACCCGCCGGCCATCGAGATCATCCCCTTGGTGTTGGTGAACATCATCGGGCGGCTCTTGCCGTAGCTGGAGGGGAAGTAGCTGGAGTTGTGGTTGCCGGCGGAGGCGCTGCGGCCGGTCTGGAACGAGTCGGCGAAATTCTGGCTGAACGAGCAGTTCAGCATTCGCCAGCCCGGCACCATCTTGCGCATCGGGGTGGGCAGGAAGCCCAGCGTGATCCTGCGATCCTCGCCCTGCCTGAGCGTGACCGGCTGCTGGATGATATTGAGGCGCAGCACGACCTCGCCCGCGTTGCGGAGTATCTGCTGATCGGGCGTGGCGTTGTGCGACCAGCCGATGTTGTTCTCGGCCAGGAAGACCAGGCCCCGCTGCTCGTTGCCCAGCCAGACCAGCGGCACCATGTCGCCCTCGATCATGATGCTCTTGCCGATGGAGGTGCAGTCCCACACGACGCCGTTGCCGTCGGGCACGCTGCCGACTTTGAACGAGCCGTACCCCGGCTGACCGTATGCGTTCATCAGCCGGGCCACCTCCGCACGCAGCGGAATGTCGATGGTCAGTTCATCGAGCACGGCCTCCTGGATCGGAACGTCCTTGCCCGTGTTGCTGTCCACGCCCGGCCGCAACGTCAGCGTGATCCACAGCAGGCCGTCCTGCCAGAGGGTGGCGTCGGACTGCAGTTCGATATTGCGGCCGATCGAGCCATAGCCTCGCATCGAGGCCTTGTGATCTTTGACGTCGGTGGTCCGCGGGAACCCCTGCATATCGACCGGGGCGGGCTTGCCGGCGAGCTTGGCCGTGATCTGGATCCGCCGCGACAGCACGCTGGGGCGGTCTCGCAGCAGCGCCGGCCACTGCTCCTCGTTGGCCGTCACCTGCAGTTGGCGGGGCAGGCACAGGCCGTCGAGGAACATCCGGCCGCCCCAGTAGCCGACCTCCGCGCCGCCGTTGAGCACCTTGATGGGCTCGTACGGCCAGAGGACCTTCTCGGTGTCGCCGCCCTGAAAATTCCACCAGGGGAAGGCGGCGGCTTCATCCTTGCGTTCGATGACGCCCTCGCCGCTGGCGATGGCCTTGCCGGCCTTGTCGATCAACTGCGCCTTCCACGGGTATTTCCCGGGCTTCAAGGTGGGCAGGGCGAACGCGTCGGTGATGCTGTTGTCGTGCAGGTTGAGGCTCTTCTTCTCCAGCAGGGGCTTGGCCTCGCCCTCGGCGAACAGCTGCACATTCAGGCCCGTCACGTCGGCGGGCGTGGGGGAGTAGAGGTAGTCGGCGTACACCTGCAGCAGGTTCTTCGTGGGGGCGATGGACGCGCGGAAGTCGTAGTCTTTCGACGCGGCGGCGATCTTCCGGCTCGCCTCGGCGATCCACTCGTCGCTGCCGGGCACGACAAAGAAGTTCGTCTCCAGCAGCGGGTTCTTGCTGCCGGCGGCGGTGACGACGATGTGATAGCGATACGTCTTGCCCTTCTGCAGCTTGCCGGGCTCGTTCACCGTCCACGGCGTCGACTGGCCAGGCTCGATCGTCAGTTCGTCCTGCTTCTGGAATTTGTAGAGGTCTTCCTCAACCGCCGGCGCCGTCGTCGTCTTGGCGGGCTTGAACGCGGGCAGCTGCTCGATCTCCAGCTTCACGGTCGCCTTGGTGGCCGCCTTGCCGGCGTTGCCAACCTTGAGCTGCGTGTGCACGTCGCCGGCGAAGAGCTTCGACACATCCTGCAGCTGCGCGTAGGGGCCGTCGGAGAGGTACGCCACCGGCTGCTCGCGGGGCACGGCGAAGCTGGTGAGCTTGCCGGGCAGCGTGGACTGGTTCCAGCCCGTGCGCTTCCAGTTGCGGGCCATGAGGATCGACCAGTCGTCGCCGGCCTTGTTGGGCTGCTCAAGGTCCAGCGTGCTGCGCGGGATGGCGACTTCGATCACCCACGAATCGTCGTGGATCTTGCTGCCGATCTTCCAGTCGGGCACCCACGTCGTCGTGCGGGCGGCCACCGACCAGGTGAATTTGCTGAAGAAGCCCACGCCGGCGGGGTTCAGAATGCTCTGTGCCGCCCAGGGAAGCTTGGTGCCCACGACGTTTCGGCCGATGGGGCTGAAGTGGATCTCGATGGAGTCATCGAGCACCGTCTGGCCGCCGGTGGTGCGGTCGCGCAGATTAACCACGAGGTTCTCGCGGGGCAGACGCTGGCTCTGGCTGCAGAGGTAGAGGTTGTCGGCGTCCCACGTCATCCGCCACTTCACCCAGCGGTTGTACAGAAACACCCACGCGGGGCGGAGCTGCTGGTTGCCCATGACATTGATCTCGAAGGCGTTGTCCCACTCGCCGGTATCGATGTTGCCATCGAGCGTCGGCGCCTTGGCCGCCGGCGGGATCGAGAACGTCGTGAAGCCCGCCTGCGGGTCCAGCACCGGGTGCGGGTAGCCCTGTGCGGGCTCGGCCGCCGGAGCGAGGCAATCCACAAGGCACAGGATCAGCGACGCCGACAGCAACCGCGCGAAGTGATTCATTCTGTTTCCTTTCCCGTCTGGCCGTGAGGTAAGTCCGCTACAGTCACGTGAGACTATGAACTTGCCGCTGCGAAGTCAAACCCGTGTGCAGGCCGGGCGGTATCGGAGCATTGCACTCAAATGGCCCGATCTCTATCGCGTTTCGCTTCCCGCCCAGGCGGGTGCGTCGGCGAGGAGTTCATCGGCGGCCTGGAGGCTGGGCGCCCAGGTGCGGAGGATCAGGCCTTGCGGCTGGAGGTGGCGGATGAGGAAGGGGACGTGCTCCCAGGGCACTTCCAGATCGAGGCAGCGGCCTGCGGCCTGCACCTGCCGGTACATGTCCAGAAAGGTGGGCCCGTTGGGTGGCTGGCCGGCGGCGGAGACGTATTGAACGGCCTTGATGTAAGGCCGCCCCAGCAGGGCGGGCAGGTGCCGCACCGCGTCCCAGCCGTCGAGATGGTACCAGATGAAGTCGTGCCGCTCACCCAGCAGGTCCAGGTCCGCAAGCACGTATCGCTCGAACATCGACGACGAGATCATGCACGACATATCCGATTGCGTCGGGATCAGCTCCGTCGGGTGCCAGATGCCCGGCCAGCCCCACACGCACCCTTGCCCCTGGCCCAGCGCCATGCCCAGGTAATGGTCGAAGAGGTCATGCCATCGCGGCCAGGTTTCGATCAGGCGCGTTCGCCACGCCTCGGTGTCCTCGGCCAGGTCCAGGAGGAAATCCTGCGGGCCTCGCAGCACGGCCAGCAGGTCGTTCAGGGGCAGCTGCATGGCGGCCCCGACAAGGAACTTGCCCGGGGCCTCCTGCATGAGGCGTTGGACGACGGCGTCGAGCTTTCGGCGCCACGGGTCGCCGGGGCCGCCGTTCCAGCGGATCTCGTCGTGACCGCTGTCGATCATGTGCGGGTGCCAGACGGTGTTGGGCGCGAACTGCACGTGGGCGCTGCAGCCCAGCGCGTAGCCTCCCAGGAAGAAGCCGCCCGTGGGCACCGCCTCGCCGAGGAAAGCGGTGGATTCCAGCGTCGCCGACCAACTGTCCAGCGCGTATTGCGGGTCAAGATAGAGGCGTTCGAGATCGTCGCCCGGCCAGGCGGGCCCGGGGACCTGGCGGTGTCGCACGCGGATGTCCAGGGCGGGGCGGTCGTCGTTCGCCCGCTGCCACGTCGCGGCCAGGCGGCGGGCGGCCTGCGGCCAATCGGGCTTGTAGTGCAGCGGGGCGGGGGAGGGGGGCGATGGCTGACGGTTGTTCATGGTGTACAATGGAAGCAGCCCGCAAAGGAGAATGCAATGGCGAAGATTCTGCATGTGCAGGCGAGTCCCCGTGGGTGGCAGTCGGCATCGTATCGCGTAGCCAAGGCCTTTGTGGACGAATACGGCAAGGCGCACCCCGACACGGGCGTGGAGATGCTGCCCCTGTTCTCTATGCATATCCCCGA
The DNA here is from genome assembly GCA_964616985.1 of uncultured Planctomycetaceae bacterium. GTDB lineage: Bacteria > Planctomycetota > Phycisphaerae > SM23-33 > SM23-33 > CAZTVF01. Next base: position 19,196 of record CAZTVF010000063.1, on the reverse strand, counting down.
ATTCATGGCCCCCGAGGCCGCGGCGAAATACATGGTGCTCGAGGGCGTCGAGCCCGTCGACCACGCCGCCAAGGCGTGGGCGGCGGTCATCGAGGTCATCAATAAGTTCAAGACCGGCGACCTGTACGTAATCTCGTCGGCCATGTGGAACTTCAGCATTCCCTACCGACTCAAGCAGTACATCGACCTGATCGTGCAGCCGGGGCTGACGTTCAGCTTCACGCCCGGCGCGGGATATAAGGGGCTGGTGACGGGCAGGCCGGCGGTGCTGATCTTGGCCCGCGGCGGCGACTATCCCCAGGGTGGCCCGGGCGTGAGCTTCGACATGCAGCGGCCTTACCTGGAGATGATCCTCAAGTTCATCGGCTTCACGGACATCCGCAGCATCATCATCGAGCCCACGCTGGCCGGCAGCGACGTCATGGAACAAAAGGTCGCCCAGGCGTGCGAGCAGGCAAGGGCGCTGGCGAAGACGATGTAAGATTAGGGAATCTGGGAAGAAGCAGCGAACAGCAGAACCGCAGAACAAGGAATGTTGAATATCGAAATGAAGACGAATGGTTCGCGGGTTTTTTCCTTCGGAGTTCTGCTGTTCGGTGCTCGGGATTCTGCGGCCTGCGGGCCGGTGCGGCCGGTTTATGGTGGGATCCATGGGGCGGAAGACATTCACATGTCAGCCCACGGCGGAAGCCGTGGGTTTCGGGAGGCCCCTCGACGCTTCAAGCCCCGCAAGGGGCGACACAAAGGCCGTCGTTGTGTCGCCCCTGACGGGGCTTCCAGAAATGCGACGGTCCTTTGCCCATGGCTTCCGCCATGGGCTGACATGTTGGCCCCGCCTTAATCCGCCGAACCGTGCAACCCATATCCGGCCGCACCCCCGACAAATGCTCCTCAAAATTTAGCGAATCGATAGTTATCGGCGGCGGTTAAAGTATAATCGCCAATCCATGTCGTGTCGAAGGGAGGGCCTCGGGCCCCGGAAAACCCCCGTCGCACAGGCGTGGTAGCACTGTTCACTCTCGCAGCGGCCAGGAGGCTGCTGCGCGACAGGTAAAAGGTGAATTCGATGATGATGAACGCAACGCGTTACGCAGTCGCCGCCGTCCTTGCCTTGGCCTTTGCCGCCAGCTTCGCCCTTGCCGGGCCCGTCGATGACGCCAGGGCCCTGCTGAAGGACAAGAAGTATGATGAAGTCGACAAGGTCCTGGAGAAGGCCCTGGCGGCCAAGACGCCCGATGTTGAGGCCCTGAAGGTCTCGCTGGAGGCCTCGATGGCGGCCGGCCGCTTCATGTCGGCCCAGACGCGCGTGACGGCCTTGCTGGCGGCCACCGACAACAAGGACGCCAACCTGGTCTACATGGGCGCCGAGATCGCCGATGCCGCGGGCGACACCCGCATGGCCCTGTCGCGGTTCCTCGCCTACTCCCAGGGCCAGGACCAGGCCTCCGAACGCGTCGAGTACGCCCTGCGGTACCTGCTGACGACGGGGGCGTACCCCGAGGAGTTCAAGAAGTACGTCAAGTTCTACGGCGCCACCGACAAGAGCTGGCGGTTCGGCGCGGCCCAGCTCGACCGCCTGCTGGATATTCCCGATCCCGTCCGCGCCCGCGACATGGCCGACAACCTCATCAAGCTCTTCCCCCAGCCCGCCCGCGTGCAGCACGTGCACAACCGCCTCAAGGCCGCTTCCGACAGCATGGCCCTGGGCAAGGACCCCAAGGATCGCTACCTCCTGCCCGTGCAGATCATGGCCCAGGGCAAGCCGCTCGACTACAGCGTGCTGCTGACGATGATGCGCTCGGCTGATCCCAACCTCACCGACCTCGACAAGGCCAAGCTCATGTTCACCGTCCAGGCCGCGGCCAAGAGCCCGCTGGATGGCGAGATGTTCGCCCGGTTCGCCGCGATGCGCACCGTGGCGGCCGCCGAGGAACGCCTCAAGCTCGGCAAGGACTTCCTGGCCCTGGAGCCCACGTACAAGGGCAGCGCCGATCCGAACCATTATCTCGCGTTCGTTCGCGTCATCGCCTCAATGCCCGAGGTGTTCAACATCAAGGATTCCGCCCTCGTCCGCAGCGGCGATATGGTCAAGATGTTCGATGCCCTCAAGGCCGTCTACACCAGCCGGGGCCCCATCGGCGACCTCGCCGGTTACGTCAGCCGCGGCTACATCGCCGATGCGCCCACCAAGACCGCCTTCCTCAAGGCCAACCTGGGCGTGCTGCCGGTCAACGACTTCCGCGAACTGGTGACCCCGACCGAAGGCAAGAACGTCGACGAACTGCTGAGCGAGTCGCAGAAGCTGCGTCCCCTGGCCGAGATGGTGAACCTCCGCTTCAACGTGATGGACCTGCTCGTCCGCTCGGCCGATGCCGAACTGAAGGCGGAGGCCGCCGCCCGCGCCGCCGCCGACCAGGCCAAGGTCGTCGCCGACCAGGCCGCTCCCAAGTCCGCCGACGCCGACAAGGCCGCCGCGACGGCCGCCACCAAGGCCGCCGACGCCAAGGCCGCAGCCACCAAGGCGGAAGAAGGCAAGGCCAAGGACGCCGCCGACAAGGCCAAGGCTGCCCAGGTCGCCGCTGCGGCCTCCGATACCGCTGCCGCTGCCGCCAAGGCTGCCAAGGAAGCGCTCACCGCAGCGCAGGCCGCACTGAAGACCGCGCAGGAACACCTCACGGTCGCCACCAGCAAGCTCACCTCCGCCCGCACCCAGCTGGGCCCCGTCGTGCTGTCGGCCATCAAGGATTACCTCGCCTGCAACCCCGGCAGCTTTGACGTCAACGCCCTCAAGAGCACGCTGATGTACAACGCGATCCTCACCGAGGAGGAGAAGCTCGCCGTGCTGAAGGACCTCATCGTCCGCGGCGGGCCGGGCAGCGCCATCGACGCCTTGATGAAGGACCTGGCCAAGGACAAGAAGACCTGGGGCGAGAACCCCAAGTTCCTGGACGTCGCCAAGGTCCTCGAAACCCGCAAGCCCGGCAGCGACCCGCTGATGTCCGCCCACGTCACGCTGTGCTCGATCCCGGTCTACCCGCAGCAGGTGCGGAAGGATGTAGCCGAGACCGTCGCCAAGATGCTGGCGGCGCACAAGGGCAGCATCCCGGCCGAGATCGCCACCACGCAGGACGTGCTGCTGACGAACATCTTCTGGAAGCACCTGGAACACGTGCAGGGCACCCGCGAGCCGATGACCGCCTGGATCCAGGCCTGGTTGCCGCGCGCCGCCAACGAGAATTACTTCGACCAGCTCGCCAGCCGCGCCCGCCAGGTGAGCCCGGGCCTGCTGTTCGGTATGGCCCAGCAGTATGTCGGCGGCCTCAGCGGCAACGGCAAGGATGCGATCTGGCGCAACCTTTGCGTTGCGGTGAACCCCAAGGGCAACACCGCCTCGCCCTTCGCCAAGGTCTACGACAAGATGGGCTGCGGCAATGCCCTCGCCTACGTGCTGAGCCAGAAGGATTCGTGGGACTCCAACCGCAGCGTCTTCATCGCCGAGATGGCCCGCCTCGCGGCCCTGCCCGATTTCAAGCCCGCCGACCGCGCACAGGCGGTGGCGGCCATCACGCAGTTGTTCGCCTGGGCCAGCGCCGAGAACAAGGTGCCGCCCGCCCTGGTGGCGGCGTTGTACAACTACCTGCTGGCCGAGGAAGAGGCCGCCAAGAGCTACGACATCGCCACCGAGGCCTCGGTGTACGGCATCTACTCGCGTTCGGGCCATGCGGCCGAGGCGGCCAGGAACCTGGCTGAGTACTTCAAGACCGTCGCCAAGCGGACGCCGGCCGAGCAGTTCAACGCCATCAGCTACATCTATAAGTATGTCAGCCTGCCCCGCGAGAAGGACGCCAACCTTCAGCCCGGCAGCAGCGTGCACACCGTGCTCAAGGTGCTCAAGCCCCTGGCCGAGCAGGGCGCCAAGGATGCCTGGGCGGGCTACGTCGTGCAGGAACGCGTTTACGGCGAGGTCGCTTCGCTGCTCAGCGGCGAGGTGAAGGAATACGAGCCCATCAAGGCCGACGCCAAGGCGTTCGCCTCGACGCTGGTGCACATGCTGGCGGCGGGCGCGCCCTACGACGCCGGCAGCCCCGGCGGCATGCTCTCGCTGGCCGACATGGTCGTGAAGGACGGCATCGAGGCCGAGAATTGGCCGCTCGTCGCCCGCCTGGTGAACTTCTACGCCGGCGCCCTGGGCTACGAGATGAGCTGGGAAACCAACTTCCGCGTCCGCATCCAGCCGCTGACCAAGGCCCTGGAGACCAAGAACGCCAATGAGCTGGCGTACATCCTCATCGGCGCCATCGAGCGCCGCAACAAGCCCTGGGAGAAGGTCCATCAGCAGATGCTGGTGATCAAGGCCAAGGCCGCCCGCGGCATCCCGGGCATGATTCCCGTCAAGACTACCGAGGCCACGTACGACCTGCACCTGGCCGCCCAGGCCCTGTCGCTGGGCGACGAGGTCAAGGCGTGGGAACTCACCGAGCGCAAGCTCAAGCTGCTGGCCCCCAACTGGGAAAGCCTCGACCCCGAATACGTCGCCTGGAGCATCGAGCAGATGCGCCGCCAGAAGATGCTCAAGGAGGGCCTCGAGCTCGCCTTCGGCGTCCTGACGCGCGAGCTGGACCTGTCGGCCGAGGTCGCCGGCAAGATCACGCTGGCCAAGGGCGACATCTATAAGGACATGGAGAACTACAACTCGGCCCGCATCGAGTACGAGGGCCTGCGGAACAACAAGCGCTACAACAAGACCGAGGCCGGCGCTGCCGCCCTGTACCACCTGATCGACCTGCTGATCCTGACCAAGGACTACAGCGGGGCCGAGGGCCAGTTGGGCCGCCTCACCGACTCCGAGAACATCACCACCCAGGCCGAGGCGTATTTCCTGTACGCCAAGATGTCCTTCCTGCAGGCCGACTACAAGGCCTCGCGCGATTACCTCAAGAAGGTCAAGGAGCGCGTGGTCAACCACGTCGAGGCCGCCTTCCTCGAAGGCGAGCTCAACCTGCGCCTGCCCGGCGGCCTGCAGAACACCGAGGTCAAGGTCGGCGACCCGCGCCTCAGCACCGTCGTCATCCCCGGCCGCGTCCTGACGCTCAAGCTGCAGGACACGAACCTGGGCGTCGCCCGCGGCGGCTCGGCCATCCCGGTGGTCATCCGCACGACCAAGGGCAATGACGTCGAATTCATCAACCTCATGCCCAGTTCGTCCGACAAGTACCTCTTCGTCGGCCAGATCAACACCGCCATCGGCAAGGTGCAGGCGAACGACCTGGTGCTTCAGATCCGCGGCGACGACGTGGTGAGCTACCAGATCGACCCGAACTTCCAGAAGGTCAACGACCTGAACTACCCGCCCAAGAACCTCGAAGTCCGCTTCCCCGGCCGCCTGGTGGCCAGCTCGGGCGAGATTCTCACCGAAGAGGAAGAGGAGAAGCGCGCCCTGGAACGGCAGCTCCGCGAGAAGCAGGCCGACAACCTCCGCCGCTACGAGGCCCAGCGCGACGGCCGCACCGTCCGTCCCGGCGGCGGCATCTATGTCCAGGTCACCGACTTCGCCCGCGACGTCAGCGACGCCGCCGACAAGCTCACCGTCGCCCTGCGGACCAGCTCGGGCGATGCGATCGAGAACTTCGACCTCGTCGAGACCGGCGAGCACACGGGCATCTTCCGCGGCGTGGTGCCCACGGGCATCCCGTTGCCTAAGGCCAACGCGTCGGACACGGCCGAGGGCCGCGACGCGAGCTTCCTCATCAACAACGCCAAGAAGCTGCCGTGGGTCTCGCTGGCCGATGCCAAGAAGCCCAAGTGGGTCGAGGTGGACACCATGTCCTCTCACCCGATCAAGGAAGTCTCCATCAAGGTCGAGGGCGTCGAGCAGATCAAGCAGGCCGTGCTGCTGGGCATGCTGGCCGACGACTTCGAGGAGATCGCCTCGCTGGTGGAGAAGACCGACGCGCAGAAGGGCGGGCTGACGGTGGAAGTCGCCGCCGGCGGCGCGGGCGCTTCGCCCGAGGCCATGATGCGCCACCTGAAGCTTTCCAAGTCGTCGGAGTATCACCAGGACGGCATCGTTTTCGACCGCAGCGATACGTCGCTCAAGGGCCAGAGCGGCCAGATGACCAACCGCATCCGCGGCATGTTCTGGCTGAACGAGGACCGGGCGATGGAGTTCAAGTTCACGCAGCCGCCCTCGCCGAACGACTGGCAGACGGCGTACGTGTTCATCGACGGCCTGCAGATCATGGGCGGCACGCTGAACAAGACCACGCTGGAGTGGACTAAGCGCGTGGACCTGGTCAAGGGCGCGCACAAGCTGGAGATCCTCCTGATCGACGGCAGCCCGGCCTCCAAGGTGATCCTGTCGGTGGCCAAGGATGACGGCACGTACGAGCCGATGCCCGCCAGCCTGTTCTCCATCAAGGACAACCCGTCGCTGGGCGAGTACCTGCGTCCCAAGGGCAAGATCGCGGTGAAGGACGGCTCGCTGGTGGCGACGCTGAACGACCCCGTCCGCCTGCGCCGCCTGCGGTGGGTGTTCGAAGATTTCACCGGCAACGCCATCACCGCCAGCGACTTCACGGTCCGCGACGACAAGGGCAAGGCCATCACGCCCTGCCAGAACGACTTCACCACCGGGCTGACCAACAGCACGCTGGAAATCGCCCCCGGCGACAAGATCACCGTGACGTACAACGACGACAAGCGCCTGGGCGACGCGCCGCCTCTGCTGACGGCCAACCTCAACGCCTCGTTCATCAACGGCGACGTCCAGGTCGCGTACGAGGACTTCGTCGGCAAGCAGGACCGCCGCGCCATGTACAGCCCGGCGATGCGCTGCCGCAGCGGCGACCAGCTCATGCTGATCGTCACCGACTATGACGAGGACGCCACCGACGAGCGCGACGTCATCGAGGTCTCCGTCCGTACCTCCAGCGGCGAGCAGGTCAAGCTCAAGGCCCTCGAGACTTCCATCAACGGCACCGACGTCATGCACAAGCACAGCGGCGTGTTCATGGCCCTGCTGCGGCTGGGCGGCAAGACCGAGAAGGACACGCTCAAGGTCAAGGCCGGCGACATCATCACCGCCTCCTACCTCGACCGTGAGAACACCGTCCCGGGCATCCCCATCGAGCGTTCGTACACCCTCACCGAGGCCGGCCGCTCGGGCCCCAAGATGCTCGTCTACCGCACCACGGTCATCCCCGTGGAAGACAAGAGCGAAGACGCAATGGCCAAGCTGGCCAAGATGAAGCTCAAGAACAAGGACATGGGCGTCATCTACAAGGACCAGGTCATCGCGCGTCACCCCGAGTACCGCGACCCCAAGGAAGCCCCCGCGTCGCGCCCGGCCTCCGAGCCGGCCACCAAGGACACCGCCGTCGAGGTGAGTGTCTCGGCCCCGCTCCTGCTGGAAGTGAACTATCCCAAGATGGCGCTCAATTCGGGCAGCATCCTGACGATCCAGGCCGCGGCGGAGTCCGAGCTGCGGGCCGCCCAGCGCGACAAGCGCAAGCCCGCCATCCTCGAAGTGCCGATGTACATCGAGGGCGTCGAATCGGTCGCCCGCATGAAGGGGTACCCGATCCGGCTGCAGAGCCAGATCCGCCAGGACGCCAAGACGATGCTGCGCGACGGCACGTTCGCGGGCGTCATCCGCCTGCAGATCGGCAGCCCCGGTGACCCCATCGACGACATGGTCACCACCGGTGAGAAGCAGTTCGCCAGCCGGGCCGAGCGCGAGGAAGATACCCGCGGCCTGCAGTACCGCGTGCCGACGCTGCTGGTCTCCGGCAGCGACGTCATCCAGATTCAGGTGAAGGACGCCGACAGCAACGAGATCGTCCGCCAGAAGGTCCGCCTGCTGTCCGACGGCCGCATCGAACTGCTGGACCAGAGCTACACGGCCCAGATGGAAGCGATTCACCTGGGTGAGAAGTTCTTCGTCAAGGTGGCCGACCCCGACCGCGACACCACCGACGATCGCGACGAGCTGAAGGTGACGGTGCGTTCGTCCTCGGGCGACCAGACCGAGATGACGCTGACCGAAACGCTGGCCCACAGCGGCGTGTTCACCGGCATGCTGTCGCCGGAATACAGCGGCCAGGCCGCCACCACGCAGCCCGCCTCGGGCCCGTCGGTCAAGCGCATTGCCACCAGCCGGCCCGCCCGCATGGCCGCCACCGGCCCGGCGGCCACCTCCGCCCCGGTCGACACCCTCGTCGTCAACTTCGGCGACAAGGTGACGTTCGAGTACACCGACCAGAAGTCGCTGGTCTCGCCCTCGCCGCGCACGATCACCGTTGACGGCCGCGTCTTCTTCGGCGCCGACGGCGAACTGGCCCTGTTCTCCAAGCAGTTCAAGGATCCGGAAATGGCCGTCAAGACCCGCTTCCTGATGGCCGAGGCCCTGTTCGAAATGGCCAAGGAGCATCGCAAGCTCAAGCGCGATCAGGAAGCCAAGGACGAGATCGCCAAGGGCAAGCAGATCCTCGAGGAAGCCCTCCAGGATTACCCCAACACGTCGCTGGCGGCGCAGGGCGAGTTCCTGCTGGCCAACCTGTCGGAAGAGCTGGGCAACAACCAGGAAGCAATCGCCCGCTACTCGCACGTGATCAGCACGTACGGCGAGTCGGAGTTCGCCGCCCGCAGCCAGTTCAAGAAGGCCATCTGCCTCGAACGCATGGAGAACTACGACTCGGCCTGCGAGGAATACGTCAAGCTCACGTACGTGTATCCCGACAGCCCGCAGGTTGCCGATGCGACCGTCCGCCTGGGCAACTACTACTACAAGAAGCAGAACTACAAGGTCGCCGGGAAGATCTTCTTCCGCTTCCAGCAGCGCACGCCCGGCCACAAGCTGGCGTCCAAGTCGCTGTTCCTGGCCGCCCAGTGCTACTACAAGCTCAACGAGTTCGGCGAGGCGATCCGCATGTTCGAGCTGGCCGTGAGCGAATACCCCGACGACAAGGAAGTCCGGCCCGAGGCCATGTACTGGCTGGCCGACAGCTTCTTCAAGGCCCGCGACAACGTGAAGGCCTACCAGTGGTTCAAGAAGCTCACGTGGGATTATCCCGACAGCAAGTGGGCCAAGATCGCCCGTGGCCGCCTGACCGAAGAGGCCTTCTCGAGGATCGAGGAATAGCCCGATGACGTTGCGGACGATCATCATCACGGTGGTACTGGCGGCCTTGGCGGGCGCTCCGCGCACTGCCGTCGCGGCGCCTCCTTCCCTGACGGACTGGAACTGGGAGCTCTCGGCCGAGCGGTACAAGAAGATGGCCGTCTTCGAGCGGGCCCAGTACGACAAGGCCGCCGGGCTGCTGCGCGAAAAGAACTACAAGGGCGCCGCGACGGAGTTTGAGAAGCTCAAGGAGCAGTTCACCGAGTCGCCCAATGTCTCGCGAATCCTGCTGATGCGGGCGTACAGCCTGCACATGGCCAAGACGCGCCTCGCGGCGGTCAAGTTGTACAACGAGGTGCTGGACTACTTCGGCGACACCATCGAAGACGCCGCCCCGGCCATGTACCTGATGGGCGTGGCGCACCTGGAGAACGGCGACACGGCCAAGGGCCTCCGCACGCTCAAGGACATGGTCGACAATGAGAAGTACCAGAAGCACCCGCTGTCGGCGGGGGCGCTGCGCCTGGTGGCCGACGACCTGTGGAAGCGGGGCGAGTACGAGAACGCCGTGAAGTACTGGAAGCAGGCGGTGCGTGATTTCGCCCGCTCCAACGCGCAGGAGGCGGCCATCTCGCGCGACGACGTGACGGCGTGGTACTTCTACGCCCGCGACTACACCGGCTACGACGGCTGGCGGCTGGACGACAAGACGCAGAACGACGCGAAGATCCGGGCGGCCGTGGCGCAGCACATCGTCAGCGTCGCATGGAACATCACCACCGGCCAGGGCCAGCACAACTACACCTACCCGATCAAGAAGGAACGCGACGCCAAGGAACACGCGGCCAAGCTTCCGGACGACCTCAAGGCCTGCTACGCCTACTTCAAGGCCGCCAAGCCCTGGTTCGAGAAGAACAACGACATCTGGGGCTACTACAGCACGGCCGTGAATTTCCTGGGCGGCTGCGTGCGGGACAAGAAGGAACTCGAAGAGGCGGTCACCGAGGTGGTGGCGTTCGTGAAGGCCATCCCCGACAAGGCCGCCGCCGACGCGAAGTGGTCGTGGCTGATCGACCGCGCGTGCGACTGGGGCGACCACGCCCGGGCGAGCTACTTCCTGCCGTTCATCTCCGACAAGTTCACGGCCGCGTGGAAGCAGTACGACATCCTGGCCCACCAGAAGAAGTGGAAGGACGCGATCGCCCACCTGGAGATGGTGGAGGGGATGGGCAACGAGCCGCTCCGCAACCGCGCCCGCGAGACCCGCGCGTGGATCTACAAGGACTGCACGGGCGAGTACGACAAGGCCATCAAGCTCTACACCGACATCAACAAGCCGCCGGGCACGCTGTGGGCCATCCAGGAGTGCCACTACCGCGCGGGGCGCTTCGATCAGGCCATCACGCAGCTCAACGAGATCGAGAACATGTTCCCGCCCGATGCGCCCGAGGCGGCGTGGACGAAGGCGACCTACTACGACCGGGCCAAGCGCGAGAAAGAGACGATCGCGCAGGCACGGCGGATTCTGAAGCTCTATCCCAAGAGCCCGCAGTCGTCGCGGGCGCACCAGCTGCTGGAAAAGTATCACATCGCCACCGGCGGCGGGCTGAAGGACGACGACGAATGAACACGATACTGAAGGATGATGCGATGAAATATCAGTCGAAGAAGCGTTGGATCCTGGCCGTGGTGCTGGTGTGCGTGGCGGCGACGGCCATCGTCCGCACATCGCTGGCGGCCGATGAGAAGGCCCCCAAGCCCGCCCGCGAGGCCAAGCCCGCCGCCAAGGCCACGCCGGCGCCTGGGCCCGTGGCCGCCTCGGCGCCCTCCGACGCCGCCGGCGCCGATGCCGCCAACGAGTACAAGGCCAAGAGCATGTTCGACCGCGGCGTCGAACTGGTCGAGGGCGGGCAGGAGGAGCGCGGCCTCAAGCTCCTGTCCTCCGTGCCGCAGATGTTCCCCAAGGCCAAGGCCCGCTTCAAGGCGTGGCTGTACCTGGCGCGGCACTACATGAAGTCGGGCAAGTACGACCTGGCCGTGCGCAACCTGCGCCAGCTCGAGGCCTCCGAGGATGCCGACGAGAAGGGCGAGGCCCTCTACCAGGTGGGCATCTGCTACTTCCTTCAGGACAACTACGACAAGGCGTTCGTCGAGTTCCGCAAGGTCACCAACGAATATCCCTGGAGCGTCTACGCCAACGAGGCCTACTACTACATCGGCCAGTGCCATTTCAAGCAGGGCCGCTGGAGCAAGGCCATCGAGGCGCTGGAGATGGTGGGCACCTCCGTGCCGGCCAACCTCAAGGACGTGGTGATGGCCGAGGGCGGGCAACGCCTGTACGTGAAGGTGTACGACAAGGACCTGGTGGTGCTCTCGGGCCTCAAGGAGAGCTTCAAGCTCAAGCTGAGCACCAAGGACGGCGACGAGGAATTCATCACGATGGATCCGCTGGGCAAGATCCGCGAGTTCTTCATCGGCTCGCTTCCGACCGCCCCCGGCGCCCCCAAGAAGGGCGACGGCGTGCTGCAGTTCACGGGCGACGAACTGGTGACGGCGGAGTATGTCGATGAGAACACCTCCGGCGGCACGACCAACCAGAAGCTGGACGTGTCGATCCGCCTGGTGTCGACGGCGTCGGTGGGCTTCACCGACGGCGCGTACCGCGAATACGTCAAGGGCGTCTTTGCCGACTCCGAGTGCTTCATGCGGCTCAAGGACCTCGACCGCGACACCACCGACGCCAAGGACAAGCTCAAGGTCCGCCTCGTGACGCAGTACAAGGTCAAGAAGACGCCCGAGGGCGAAATCTCCGCCGCCGGTGAGCCCGACAGCCCCGATGACGAGATCCGCACCCGCGACTCCATTGAGATAACGATCACCGAGACCGACGTCCATACCGGCATCTTCATCGGCTCGATCATCCCCAAGATGGTCGCCACCGAGAGCGAGGTCGACCAGGCCGACGAGGTGCTGTCGGCCGTCAAGGGCGACGACATCGTCGTCGAGTACGTCGATGAGCTGCACATGATGGGCAAGGACCCGCGCGACGTGAAGGCGCTGGCGAAGATCCTCGTCGGCCAGATCCAGGACGTGAAGATCGAGCACCGCGTCGTCAGTGAGATCGAGCAGAAGGCCCGCAAGAACCTCATCGAAGGCAAGATCTTCCTGAAGCTCGGCGGCATCTTCAAGGACGTCGGCCTGGTGCAGAAGGCGTACGAGAAGGCCCAGGAAGGTCTCGACCGCATCGACGAAGTCATCTCCGTCTCGCTCAAGGCGAGCCTCGACCGCACGCTGGTGGAGGAAGCCTTCAGCGTGAAGTGGGACCTGCTGCTGGTGCAGGACAAGCTCGGCGAGGCCATCAACGTCTGCCGCACGCTGACCAAGCTGTTCCCCGACTCGACCCTGGTGGACCAGGCGCTGTTCAAGATCGCGGTGGCCAAGACCGACGCCAACGAGTCGGCCGAGGCCATGACCATCTTCGACGCCATCACGCACCTGCCCAAGAGCGAGCTCAAGGCCGAGGCGCAGTACAACATCGCCAAGATCCTGGACGACACGGCCCGCGCCGAGGCGACCAAGAAGGGCGTGCCGCCCGTGCTCAGCCGGGCCATGCTGGCCTACCAGAAGTGCGCCGAACAGTACCCCGACAGCGCCCGCGCGGGCGACGCGCTGGACGCCATCGCCCAGTACTACATCGACACCAAGGACTTCGCCCGGGCCATCGAGATGATGGAGAAGGTGTTCCAGGACTATCCCGACGCGAGCTTCCTGGACAAGATGCTGCTGAAGTGGTCGGTGGCGGGCTTCGCGATGGGCAACACGGGCCTGGCCCGCGAGAAGGCCGAGCAGCTGCTGGCGGAGTATCCCAACTCCAAGATGGCCCCCAAGGCCAAGGCGCTGCTGGGCAAGCTCGAGGAGCGTTCGAAGCCCGCGGACGAGTCGAAGTAGTTTTGTGGTATAAGAGAAACGGATCGGTGTTGTGGATGGGCGTCATAAGGCCCGCCACCCCAGATAAACAGAGGTTGATTCGATGCTTCATATTCTGATTTACGGCGAATGGGTCCTGTGGGTGATCACGGCCTGCTCCATCATCAGCCTGGGCATCACGCTGGAACGCATGCGGACGATGCGCAAGGCCGACGTCGATTCCGAGGGCCTGCTGGGCAGGCTGTCGGCGGCGTTGGACAAGAACGACGTCAGCGGGGCCATCGCCATCTGCGACGCCTCCGAGGGCCCCGTGGGCGACACGCTGGGCATCGGGCTGCGGAAGATGCAGCTGCTCGAACGCATCGGCAAGAACCCCGACGAGATCGAGGAAGGCATCGTCCAGGCCATGGAAGACCACGGCCTGCATGTGGTGACGTTCCTCGAGCGCAACCTCACGACCCTGGCCACGATGGCCAGCCTGGCGCCCATCCTGGGCATGCTCGGCACGGTCATCGGCATGATCAAGGCCTTCGGCTCGATCTCCGGTGGCGGCGGCATGACGCCCGAGGGCGTCGGCAAGGGCATCTCCGAGGCGTTGTGGTGCACGGCCGGCGGCCTGTTCGTCGCGGCCATGACCACCGTCGAGTACAACTACTTCACCAGCCGCGTGAACCGCTTCGTCCTGCAGGTGCAGGGGGCGGGCACGAAGCTGGTGGACAAGCTCCTGCACGCGCAGTCTGAGAAGGCGTCGCGCCAGCAGCCCTCGCTGCCGGCCCAGCCCCAGGCAAAGGCGTAACCCATGAACGTGTCCAAGCGCCGTCGCAAGGCGGCGCCGGAAATTCCCTGGATCTCGCTGGCCGACATCGCGTGGCAGATCGTCATCTTCTTCCTCGCGGCCAGCAGCTTCGTGCGCAGTGATTCGCTGAACGTGGACCTGCCCGGCAGCACGAACGACCCGTCGGCCAAGAAGGGCGAGGCCATCAACGTCATCGCCGGCGACAACGTGCTGCAGCTCAACGGCAGCAACGTCGTCTACGAGGAACTGGGCGACAAGATCAAGGAAATGCTCAAGGGCAAGACGCGAGAAGACGACCGGGCGGTTGTTGTGCTGGGCCGCCCCGACCTGAGTTTCCAGCGCCACGTGGACATCATGTACGCCATCCAGAAGGCCGGCGGCATCCTGGTCATGTCCGAGGAGAAGAATCCGTAATGAAGCGGGCCTCAAACAAACCGCTGGTGGAAGCGCAGATGATCAGCCTGGCTGACATCGCGTTCCTCATCATCTTCTTCTTTCTGCTGACCTCCACGTTCATGAAGGACCAGATGACGCTCCGCCTGCCGGAGGCCAAGAAGACCTCCCAGGCCAAGTCGGCCATCACGGTGCTGATGGACAAGGACGCGAAGATCTATCTCAACGGCGACCCCGTCAGCGACCGCAACACGCTGGAGGGCCTGCTCAAGGGCGCCCTGGGCGGGCGCAAGGATCCCAACGAACTGCAGGTCCGCTTCAAGGCGGACAAGACGCTGAAGTACAAGGATTTCTCCCCGATCTACGAGGCCATCTCCAACGCCGGCGGCGTGATCGCGGTGATGCACGACGTGAAGAAATAGGCACAAAGGACTCTCCATGATCAATACGACAAAATCCGTGGACAAGACCCGCAAGATGATCGCCGAGATGTCGAACCTCGAGACGCTCAAGTGGGTGGGCGTGGCACTGGGCATTCACGCGGTGGTGATCCTGCTGACCTCGATTTCCGACATCCGCGCGATGGTCAACCCGCCGGTGCCGCCGCCGCTGGAGGAGCCCGTCACGGCCACCCAGCCGGCCACCACGCAGCCCGCGGACTCCTCGAACTCGGCCAAGTCGTCGGCCAAGCCCGCCGCCGAGGACGCCAACGAGGACAAGATGATCACCGATCGCAAGGACAGCGAGGTGATCAAGAAGATCACCGCCACGCCCAAGCCCAACGAGATTCCAACCCAGCCGTCGAACGGCGGCTTTGAGATCGACGAGAAGTAACCGCTAATGACGTCCACTCCCATGCCGCCGCTGACGCCCGCCGACCGCCGCCTCCACAAGGCGCTGACGGTGGTGCTGTGCGCGCAGGCGGGCGTGGGCGTGCTGATGGCCCTGGGCTGCTGGCTGGTCTATCCCTGGGCCATGCACTCGGGCGGGGCGTCCTGGCTGAGCAAATTTGCGCCCGCACGCATCCCCATCTTCGTGACGGTCCTCTCCTTCGCCGCCCCGGCGATGGCGGCACTGCTGGGCGTGACGGCCTGGCAGGTGCGCAAGCTCCGCCCGCGGGCGTTGCGGCTGATCAAGATCGCATCGGCGGCGGTGCTGGTGGTGACGATCGCACACTTCTACGCCGCCATCCAGGCCGTGAACATCATCCGCGAGGACGGCCTGCAGATCGGCGAGTGGATGGCCACCTTCGGCGACGGCTACCTTCTCAAGGCCGTCTTCGGCCTGCCGGACATCGCCGCCGCCTCGGCCGCCATCTGGATGCTGTTCCGCACGCTCAAGCCCCAGGCGGTGCTGCTGCTGGGCGGCGTGCCGCGTCAACGTGTCGAATCCCGCTTCGGCGGCGACAAGTTCCTCCGCAAGACAGTCGTGCTGAGCTTCATTTTTCACTTCCTGGCCCTGATCGTCCTACCGTGGATGTTCCAGGGCGGCGGCTGCGTCGACCCGTACCGCATTCCCGGCGGCGGGGGCGGTGGCGGCCTCCAGCAGCCGGAGATCGTGAAGATCAAGGCCAAGAAGAAGCCCCAGGCCAAGCGAAAGACCTACACGCTGCGAATGAACTCGGCCATCTCGTTCTACGTGCCCAACATCGACGAGTCCGACGTGGGCAAGGATGTCGAGAAGGTCACCGAGAACACCTACCAGGCCACCGGCGCCGGGCAGCTTGCGGGCAAGGGCACGGGCAAGGGCAAGGGCAAGGGCTTCGGCAAGGGCAACGGCCGCGGTGGCGGCTGGGGTGGCGGCGGCGACGGTCTGGTGCGTTTCATCCGCCTCCAGCACGGGGGCGCGGGCTGGGACGACGGCATGGACAACGCCACCCGCAGCGACCTGAACTTCCTGGAGGCCCTGCGCGATGAGTCCGGCAAGGATGGCGCCGAGCCCTTCAAGATCGCCAACAAGACCGAGGCCATCCCGCCTCGGACGCTGAAGGAATGGCGCAAGGGGCAGGCCCCGCCCTTCGTCTACATCACCGGCAGCGGGCCCATCGGCGGCATCAGCGCTGCCGACATCAAGATCATCCGCCAGTACTGCCTCGACGGCGGCATGATCTTCGGCGACGCCGGCGGCGGGCAGTTCGACGCCAGCTTCCGCAGCCTGATGGCCCAGATCTTCCCGGACCATCCGCTGGTGGACATCCCCAACGACGACGCCATCTTCGGCGGGGGCGACTCCGGCCTGCAGGCTCCGTTCCTGTTCCCCAACGGCGCGCCGCCGCTGTGGCATCACGGCGGGTACCGGGCCCTGGGCGTGAAGGATGACCAGGGTCACTGGATGGTGTTCTATCATCCCGGGGATATGAAAGACGCCTGGAAAACCGGCCACTATGGCGTCTCCAAGGAAGTCTCCGCCCAGGCGTTCCGCATCGGCATGAACGTGCTCTATTACGCCTTCACGTACTACAGCGAACGGTACAACCCGGGGAAGTAGTAGTCAGTAATCGGTAGCAGTGCGTGGTAGGTGGGATGATCATCTGTTCCGACTGCTTGGAGCGTCCCTCTTCAACGCCGGCCCACTGCGTGGGTCGGTCTTCCCTCGCTTCGACTTCTCCATCTTCCTGGGCAGCGCCCGCGGTCCCCCGTCTACGGCGTGATCATGTCTTTCCAGTACGCTGCGACCATGTCCCAAAGCTGGCGGCGCTCGTGGCGGTTGGTGCCCTGCGAAACGATCTTGCCCCCCGGGCCGAAGGCCACCTCGTAGCACCAGAGCGTCTCGAGGCTGCCGACCTCCCGCCCATAGCGGAGGTCGTGGAGCCGCACGACATCTTTGCCGCCCGTCTTCTCGTACGTCGCCAGCACGTGGCCGCTTGCCCGGGCATAGAAGCGTTTCACATCGGGTTGCTCGAGGGCGAGGTCCACCCACCGGTTGTACTTCAGGATTGTCGCCCGCTGGGCAGCGGGCCGCGTGGCCGCGATCCTGCCCGCCGGCGCGCCGGACTGAGCGGGCGCAGCCGCGGGAGGATCGACCCACCCGCTGAGCAGGTGCACGCGTTTCACTTGCCACGCATCGCGCGTCTGCAGCAGCGACCGCCACAGCAGGATCGAGCCCGGCGCGGGGTACGCGTCAGCCTGCACGAACGAGTCGCCCGCCTCCTGACGCGCCATCGCCACCACGTGCGCATGGGCCGCCAAACCGGCGCCGAGGTACGCCCCGGCCAGGATGAAGCCGCCCAGGGCGATCCGCGCCCGCCGCCGCCACAGGTCCTCTCGCGTCACGAAGCAGAACATCAGCGTCAGCAGCAGCGTCAGCGTGAAGGGAATATCGACGATGGCGATCACGTCCATCGCATAGCGGGCCGTGTCCCAGGGGGCGAAGATCATCGTGCCGTAGCTGGTGAGCAGGTCGATCATCGGGTGCGTCAGAGCGGCCAGCGTCATGCACAGCAGGGCCGGCAGGAAGCGGCGGGACTTGGCAGCGGCGGCCGATTGACGCCGTTGCGCCTCCTGGCGTTGTGCGAGGACCTCCGGGTGGGCCGAGGAGGAGGGGGTGAGGCACCTTTGTTGAGGAAAAGGTTCCTGACCCCTTTTACTGCGGGTGGCCAGGCGCCAGATGACGGCGACGGCCAGGCCGATGACCGGCGCCGCCGCCAGCGAATGCGTCACCCCCCGATGCTCCAGCAGCAGCGGCAGGTCGTTGGCCGCGTGTCCCAGCCAGGCGGTGACGCGGGGGATGAAGACGTCGACGTCGGGGAGCATCGCCGCCGCCACCGCCGCCCACGTCGCGCCGCCGCCGAGCCGCTGGCGAAAGCCCAGCTGCGCCGTCACCGCCCCCAGCAATCCATGCGTAAGTGGGTCCATCGGGGCATTGTAACCGAAACGCATCGTCAGCCAATTCTTTCCTGGCATGGGCTGCAGGGCAATCGCGTTCTCGGCTTTTTGTGGCATGGGCGTCCCGCCCATGGGTCGCAGGGGCATCTCGCCCCTGCAGTGTTTCTCGAATATCCACGGGCGGGACGCCCGTGGGGCGCACGGGCAAGATGCCCGTGCCACGAGAATGCGAATGCCCTGGCATGGGCTGTGGAGTGCGGCGCTATGGAGTGCGGTGGCAGAGCCTCGCGCAGCGAGGCGGCGACACCGCTGTAGATTCCTCCATCACCGAGTGGGGAGTAGGATGGCCGTACTTGGCTGCGCGGCGGCAGATCCATGGCGGCGTCGTCGCCTCCGCACTCCATAGTCACTTGTCTGTCACCGGCCACGTGGATACTGTGTCTTCATCATCAGGAGCAACCCATGTATATCGTCGCGGTGACCGTATTCGTGAGGTCCCAGTGCGTGCAGGCGTTCATCGACGCCACGCTGGACAACGCCCGCAACACCCGCCGCGAGGGCGGCAACGTCCGCTTCGACGTGCTGGCCGCCGAGGAGGACCCCTCGCGTTTCCTCCTCTACGAGGCCTACCGCACGAAGGACGATTTCGCCGCCCATCAGCGGACGGAGCACTACCTCCGCTGGAAGGCGGCCGTGGGCGACATGATGGCCCAGCCTCGCCAGGGCGTGAAGCACAACAGCGTCTTCTTCGATTGACAGAGCGGGAGCGCAAAGGGACGCCTCGCCCAGGAACTGTCGCGGATCGGCGCCTGTGCTTCCCCCGCAGTCTACTCTCAACTCTCTACGGACGACCTGCTAGCAGTCCTTCACGCTTGATTCTGGGAGTAAGGCCTTGGGGCGGCTTGCCGTTCGGCGCTGTCAGATGATGGTGACACCTTGGGCTTCTACAGCGCCGAACGGCAAGCCGCTGCCAGAACGCACTCACATATTCGATTGTGATGAACTACCTGGACTTGGCCCGCAGCCAGAAAGAAATGTTGCTCACCGCCTTGGCGAGCGGCAGAATATCGGGACATGTCAAAGGTGACCTGCCCCCAATAAACCGCCGGATATTCAGAGAGAGTCCAATGGGGCATAA
>CAZTVF010000062.1:0-31788 GCA_964616985.1 uncultured Planctomycetaceae bacterium | reverse complement strand
CGTGAACATCGCTGGCGGCGGTCGTCAGCGGAAGGTCATCCGGGAAATCCCGTCTAATAGAACGAGCATCTTATGCGAGCCAAATTGCCTGCCGCCATAGGCAGGCGCCATCAATGAGCAAAATTCAGCAGTCCACACGCCGCGCGAGCAGCGATCGAGTGCGCGCAAAACCACCACGCGGACAGTATCCGCCAAATACACGGCAGAGTGGTCGTGCGGCCGCGACACACAGCAAGAGCAACTGCAGGAAGAAACGGCGAAGCGGTGAACAACCGTATTTCCGCCTGTTGAAGAACCCGCAGTAGCGGGCGAGAGACTCCTTTATCTCCATGAGCTTAGCACTGAATCGGGCAGATTGTAGCACGGAACGCCAGATTGCCAAGCGGCAAGTCATGCAAACACATGTTTTTTCTTGTCCATTCTTCGTACGATTTCGGTTGATACCATTCGCGTGCTGCTTTCGGCGGCATATAGGCCGGTCCAGACGCTGCGTCGGCGTCGAGCCGGCCACCGTCCAGGTGGCCACAATCCGACTCAAACGGCTCTAGTTCGGCGTGCGGAATCGTGCAGTCGGTCCGGCGCATCGTTATTCACATGGCCGGGGGCTCCTGCTTCAACGTCGGCCCTATGAAGTACGTGGGCTAGAATGAAGCGAAAGGGCAAACACCATGGCCGCAATGAAGACACTGCATGCGTCGGAAGTGGTTGAGGATTTCCATCAGGCGAGCAAACGCCTGGCCTTCATGGCGACGTGCGAGGGCAAGTTCCCGCGCGTGCGGCCGATGAGCCCGCTGGCGATCGAGAATGGCGTCATCTGGGTCGCCGCGCGGTCCGAGAGCAGCAAGATGGGACAGATCGCCCAGGATCCATACGTAGAGCTGTGCTACATGAAGGAAGATCTTTCGCACGTGCGCATCCGCGGCTCGGCCGAGATCGTCGAAGACCCCGCCACCAAACGCCGCCTGTGGGATCGCAACCAGGAAGTGCAGCGGTATTTTCGCTCGGCCGACTCGCCGGAGTTTTCGGTGATCAAGATCACCATGAGCGAGGTGCTGCTGATGCCCGCGGCGAGCATGGACTACCAGCACCTGGAGCCCTGAGCGTCACGGCGCCGGCGGCGGCCCGGGGCGGTAGGCGATCACCTGGACGGTCTCCAGCGTCACCAGGCCCTCCTGGATCAGCGAGTCCAGGCGGGGCATGAAGGCAGCGATGCGGTCGGGCTTGTCCACGATCTCGATCACCAGCGGAAGGTCCTGCGACAGCTGAAGGACCTTGGCCGTGTGCAGGCGGCTGTGAGCACCGAACCCCAGCGTCCCGTGCAGCACCGTGGCCCCGGCCATGCCCGCCTTGCGGGCCTCTTCCACGATCACTTCATAGAGGGGGCGGTGTCCGGACTTGTCGCTGTCGCCGATGAAGATCCGCAGCAGCTGCGCTTCCGAAGGCAGTTTCATGTTGGCTCTCCCGCGACCATCGTACAGCGGCCTGCCGTGGTTGTTGAGTGAAAACCATGGCGGGCCGGCCCGCTTTCGCAGGGCCGGCCCGGCCATGTGAGCGTACGCACTCCTTACTCGCCGCGCGGGTGAAATCAGCAGCGGGTGGGCCCATCTGTGGACGGGCCCACCCCTGCACGGAGCCTCACTCGCGCCAAATTCAAGTCTTCCTGCCGCGGCGGCCCCAAGCAGGGCAGGCCGCCGGCGGCGGGAAGTTCACGGGCGGCCGGGCCCGCTTTCGCAGGCCTGGCCCGTCCCATGAGAGCACTTCTCCTGTACTGTCGCGCGGGGCGTCGCGAACGTGCGTGCGGCACGTTCAAAGATGCAGGCGATGGACCCGCTGGGTAGCGGGCCCATCCCTGCCGGAGCCTCACTCGCGCCTATTCGTCAGCATCCAGCCGGCCTCAACGCCGGCTTTGCGATCCGTTCTCTTTCGTCGGCGGAAAAATCCACCAGGAGCGGAGGCGGTTTCCCCGCCGCCTCCGCCCTGGCTTCATTCGAGGAGCCTGACGAGAGAAAAGTCTGCACAAGATTCCGTTGTCATCGAGTCGTTGTCACCCAAGCCGTCCTCCACCGTCGGGCAGGAAAAATCGGCCGAGAACGGAAGCGGTTTCCCCGCCGCTTCCGTCCCGGCGTCATTCGAGGAGCCTGACGAGAGAAAAGCTTGTTGAGAATTTCGGTTTGCGTCGCGGTCGCACTGGGTCTCGCCGGCTGAAAAATCGGCCGAGAGCGGAAGCGGTTTCCCCGCCGCTTCCGCCTCGGCGTCATTCGAGGAGCCTGACGAGAGAAAAGCTTGTTGAATCGCGAGGCCGTCGTGGCGGCCATATTGTTCAGCCATTCGCCCGTCGGCCTCGGAAAAGAGGCGCCAGGCGGATCCGGTTTCCCCGCCGGACCCGCCCAGGCCTGTTTCGAGGAGCCTGACGAGAGAAAAGCTTGTTCGTCCAAGGGAAGGTTGCATCGGTGCGGGGCGGAGGGCTTGCGTCCCCATCCGCGCCACGCTTGCATGTCGCGACGCATCGGCGGCCTTGGCCGGGTCCGCGGCCGTCCAGGCCGGGCGCCCCGTCGGGCAGGTTTGCAGCTTCAGGTTGTCGTTGCCGATGCGGTTCATGCGTTTGTCATCCAGCCGCGTCCTTGCGGCGCGTTCGTACGTCACTCCTGCGCCCAGGCGGGCACAGCACGTCTGCAGCACGTTCACAGCGATCCCATTCAGCCGGCAGGGCGTCGGAGTTACGCGACGTTCTTCCTGCGGGGGCGACGCAGCATCAGCAGGGCGGTCACGCTCAGGATGCTCATGGTCGCGGGCTCGGGCACCTGGCCGTTACTGACGCTCCCGGTGCCGGTGTCGTAGTCGTACTGGCTCATCTGCTGCATCAAGCTGGCGATCTCGGGATCGACGCTCTCTCGCTCCTGCTGGGCGATCAGAGAGGCGCTGGACGCCTCCAGCAGCTCCTTTGCCCGGGCGACGGCCAACTGGGCGTCCTGGCGGACATGGCTGCCGTACATGACGTTCTTGCGGGGCTTCTTGCCAACCGGCGCGATCAGATCGGCAAAGCCGTCTTCGGCGTCCTTGTATTTGGCAATGTCGCCCATCTCGATCGCTCCCGCTGACTTGCCTTTCGTCAGCTCAGCCATGGCCAGCCAGACCAGCGCGATAAATGCAGCACCAGCCAGCGTGGCGAAACCAATAAATGCAGCACCGCTTTTACGAGAATTAACTCATGCGTTCATCGTCAGGCTCCTCGTGACGGTTTGTGCGGCCGTCTACCGCTGTGGGGGGCATGCGTATAGCGTGCCCCAACCGCAGGTTAAATAATGCACATCCGGTCGGGGACCTGGAGCGGGGACTCCAAAATCCTCACCTGCCGCGGGAAAAGATCACATAACGGATGCGGGCTTTCTGATTGTCTTGCAACTCGTTGGGCGTGCGAACCTGTGGTTGTGCGCAGAGTTTCCCTGTCTGGACGTGAAGGCGGGTATAGCGTCCCTCGATCGTCCCTCGCATCTGATGCAGCGGCCGATTTCAAAGCCGGCTCACAGCTTCCGTCTGCTGCAACAGTGGACTGGCCTCTTCGCGTGGCGCAGCCAACGTACGGACGGCAACGGCCGGTCCAGCTTGCCGGGTGGGGGTGCGCGGGAGGGGCTCAATCCGCCCGCGCGGCCTATTTCTCTCGTTCAGGCTTTGGGCCCGGCTTGCAGGGCCCGCACAGTTGCTACCGTGTGGATGACCGCCTGGCGGACCAGGCGGTGTTTGTCATGGCGTTGCGTCGTATCTGGACGGCACCATCCTTTCTTCATGCGCGCAGTTCTTCCGCCGATGGACGAGTGGATGTATGAACACAGTCCGAATCGTCCCTCACCTGGCTGGGGCGCACCACAACGGGCCAGGCTCAGGCCCGGCGCGCCACAACTCGAGACCGACCTGCGCGGCCGGCCTGGAACGTTACACCTCTGTCGCTTGCCCGCGAACGCCTGCCGTTGGCGACAACGTCGGGCCGGGGCTCAATCCGGCCTCCCGAGTCGCCTCTTTTCTCTGCATCAGGCACAACACGGCGTGCGAGCGGGGGCTCGCGCCAGTGGAATGTCGCCGCCGGATCCCCGGCGGCATGGCTCATCCTGTAACGTGGTCTGCGGATCTCCTTGTTGTCAAAGCTCTTCTTCGCCGCACCCAACAGGGTTCAGCCCTGGCTGGGCCTGTGGCAGCTTACCGCTTACGTCGCGGCGGCCCGGTCAGTCTAATGTCGAAATCCTCGTGGCCCGCTCCAGGCGCCCGCCATCAATGGCGGCGCCGGCGGGCGGCGAGGTCGGTCATGTCCGATGCAAGTCTGTCAGCACTCCGCTACGTTCTCCTGTCCGACGGCGCGAGGGTCATGAGCCATCGTGGACTTCCCGCATAGACCGGCCACGCGAGCCCAGGCGAGATGGCCCGGCCGCTGGCGCAGTTGCGTATATTTCGTGGGCGGCCGCAGCGTCTGCATCAGTGCCCGCCGTGCGCAGAATGTGCGCCGACAGTGCGGGCATGAAATGAAACGCGACGGCGAAAAGCGAACGAGATTGAAACAGCCTGAGCAGTTGCCCGGCAACCGGCACAACTGAGCGAGATGAACACCCTCACACACACCAGAACGGCGAGTTGGCACTCTCCGCGATTTAATAATATGCCCGAGTGTGTCGCAAAATGCAACAGCAAAACGAAGAACTGCAAAGTTTTTATGGGCTTTACTTTGCCATAAGACTAGGTAGTTTCGCCAGTTGTACGGAGATCATCCACACGTCCGGCGGAAGCACAACTGGCGGCTTTTGAGGGCCGCCAGTCTCGGAAACGAATCTCATGTCTTGGGTATCAGGATTACCGCTTTGCCAAGGCCGCACGCCGGCGCCGCATCATGAACAGGCCCAAGGCGCCGATGGCCGAAAGCGTTGCCGGCTCGGGCACAACGGCGAATTCGCTGTTGTGGTTGATGACGGCCCAGACGGTTGAGGTTGCGACGTCGACGCCCCAGCTGCCGAGGTAGCCCTCGGGGGTGAAGTCCGTGTACAGGGCGGTGAAATCAGAGAAGGAGCCCTGGAAGCAATCGATCACGATGCCGGCCCCCGTGTTGCCTTCGGTGGCATAGACCCATTCCCGCATGTCGGGAATGGTGCCGCCGGACTTGTGGGCCTCGTCCTCGAACCACCCGAGAATATCTTTCTATTCGCCGCCAGCCACTCCTCGGTGACCCACTCAGCCTCCCACACGAGCATGTCGGGGCGGTAGGTCATCTCCAAGACATAGGCGCCGACGACGCCCTGGAGGTCCACGACGTCGCTGGTGATGCCGTAGGAATCCCAGGCCATCGGCGGAAACTGGTCGAGGCCCAGCATCGGGTAGCCCACGCTGTTGACTTCGATGTCGGTGCGGTTGCGCCACGCCATCGATACAGTCTGGGTCACGCCCGAACTGTTCGTGCCCGCGCGGACCACGGCGGTCGTGCCCAGGAAATCGGGAATGCTCGAGGGCTGGTGGATGACGTTCGGCTCGTACAGGCGGACCTGGTGGTCATCGGTCGGGGCAACATAGGGGTCAACTGCCGTTACTGTCGAGCCGATTCCCACATAGCTCGTGCCCGCGGTCACGTTCGTCGTGACGGCCGTGCCGAACGTGTGCAGCTGGTCCAGCGTGTAGAAGTTGAATGAATAGCTGTTGTGGGCCGTGGCGCTGGGGTAGGTATCGGCCAGTACGAGCGATGGGGCCAACACGACCAGTATGCACAAGACTGCGCAAGTAATCCGAATAGACAAGATCTCTCCTTTACGCGAAAATGCGGGCCGCAAATCAAATTGACCAGCAGCGCGGGAATTCTATGGCCGAAGGTGCATGCAATCCAAGGATAAAATCTAACTTCCTCATATTTCCATGAAAGAAACTGGCGGCTTTGGGGGCCGCTAGTGTGGATTATGTTGGTGCAGGCAAGCCTTCCGCAGCACGGCCATTCCGCCCAGATGGTGTTACGATCGTACTTCTGGGGGGGGCCGGCCTTGGAAAGCCGCCCCCCGAGATCCGGCGCATATTTCCATAATAAAGAACCGGCGGCCGTTTGTGGGCCGCCAGTGTGAATTCAGGCTTACTCTGTAATCCAGGGGTCGCAGGGGCCGGTGAGTGTGCATGCAATGGAGTATGTGAGAGCGTTTGGCGGCGGCTTGCCGTTCGGCGCTGTCAGTTCTGGGTGACGCCCCGGAACTTCTACAGCGCCGAACGGCAAGCCGCCGCCAAAGCCTTAACTCCCAGATTCCAACGTGAGGGGCTTCAGGGCCCTATCGTGATTACACCTTCACCACGAATCGCTCGCCCTTCTTGAGGTCGAGGCACAGGGCGGCCAGGAGGTCCGCCGTCTGCTGCAGGTCGCGAAGGTCCAGCAGTTCCACCGTCGTGTGCATGTAGCGGTTGGGAATGCCCACCACGGCCGAGGGCACGCCGCCCAGCTTCGTATGGATGGTCAAGGCGTCGGTGCCGCCGGAGAGGCTGAAGGCCTCCACCTGCATGTTGATGTTCTTCTTCTGCGCCACCGTCTTGATGCGCTGCACCAGGACGGGGTGATGCTCGCGGCCGACCGTGATGGTGGGGCCGGCGCTGAGCTTGCACTCGCCGTGCTCCTTGACATCGATGCCGGGCGTGTCGGTTGCGTGCGTGACATCGATGACGACGGCGGCATGGGGCTTGACGTTCTCGACATTCATCCACGCCCCGGCCCCGCCGACCTCTTCCTGCACCGAACTGCAGGCGAAGATGGCGCACTGCGGTTTGCGCGGGCCCTGTGCGGCGATGCGAAGCGCCTCGATGGCCGCCCACGAGCCGACGCGGTTGTCGAAGGCCCGCGCCACGCCGATATTTTCATTCAGCATCTCGAAGTCATCGACGAACGTGATCGGGTCGCCCACGGCCACCTGCTTCCGGGCGTCCTTGCCATCCTTGGCACCGATGTCGATGTAGCACTCGTGCATCTTGGGGGCCTTGGCCTCCTTGCCGCGCTCCTGGAGGTGGATGGCCGTGGCGCCGATCACGCCGCGCACCACGCCGCCGGCGGCGTGGATGTTCACTCGCTTGGTGCGGATCACGGCCGGGTCGATCCCGCCGATCCGCTGGAAGTAGACGAAGCCCTTGTCATCGATATGCTTGATCATCATGCCCAGCTCGTCGATGTGGCCGTCGAGCATGATCTTCGGATCGCCCTTGGGGTTCAGCACCGCCACGGCGTTGCCGTACGCGTCGGTGCGGACCTCGTCGGCGAACTGGCGCGCGTACTTGCACCAGACGCGCTGTCCAGCCGATTCGTACCCGCTGGGCGAGGGGGTGGTCAACAGTTCCTTCAAGAACGCCAGTGATTCCTTACGCATAGAAGTTCCTTTATCTGGTTTGCGTGGTGCGACATTGTAGAGCCCCGGTGCCCGCAACGAAAGAGCCTTCCCGGCCAGTCCATGTTTGCGGCGCGGCGGGGGCGGCTCTACAATGTCCCTTGGAGTTACCCATGCGAGTCGGTATGCGCGCAAAACTTGTTGCGCTGTTGACGCTGGTGGCGATCCTGCCCCTGCTGGCAGCCACCATCACCATCGCCGTCGGCGTGCGCAGCCTGCGGCTGCAGGCGTTCGGCGAGCGCCTGTCGTCGGCGGCCGTCAACGAGAGCCGATCCATGCGGATGTCGCTGGTGAAGGACATCGAGAAGCTTCTGCTGGTGTTCAACAGCGAGGCGGTCGTCTCGCAGGTGGCCGCCCACGACAAGGCCCTGCCGCCCGCACAGCTCAACCAGCTGGACATGGACTGGGCGAAACTCGATGAATCCAACTCGCCGCTGGCCTTGGTGCTGCACCATCCTCTATCGCACGTGCTGCAGCAGCTGGCACATGCCGACCCGCGCATGAACGAGCTGATGGTCACCGACCGCCACGGCCAGCTCATCGCCGCCAGCGATCGGACGAGCGATTACTACCAAGCTGACGAGGAGTGGTGGCAGAAGACCTACGGCGGCGGGAAGGGCAAGGTCTACATCGAGCGGGTGGTCTTCGACGAGAGCAGCCACAGCTGGACGCTCAACATCTGCCTGCCGATCCTGCAGGACAAGAAAGTGGTGGGGGTGGCCAAGGCCTCGATGGATGTCTCGCAGTGGGTGGGCGACGGAACGCACGATGTCGGCGAATTCCCCGCACAGGCGATGCTGCTGCGGCCGGACGGCACGATCATCCACCGGCGCGACCTGCCGCCGCTTTCGACGAAGATCGCCGACGCCCCGCACATCGCCTCCCGGGCGAATACGGCATTCTGGCGAACCCTGGACGACGAGGTGCAGGCATTTGCGCCGCTGGTGATTCCCGACAGCGTCGCCTCGCTGCCGGTGGAGTCACCGCGCTGGCTGCTGGGGCTGTACCTGCCGCAGTCGGCGCCCATGAAGGTCGTCACCGACCTGACGCTGCGGATGCTGGCCGTCGGCCTGGTGATCATCGCCGTGATATTCACTGCGGGGCTGTTCCTGGTGGACCGCAGCATGATCCGCCGCGTGCGGCGCCTGGCGCAGGCATCGCGGCAGGTGGCCCGCGGCGACCTCACGCATCGCATCCGCTCGGACTGGCCCAGCCGCCGCTTCATCGGCCGCGACGAGATCGACGATCTCGCCGCGGATTTCGACAACATGGTCGACCGCGTACAGCAGTCGCACGATGCCCTTCAGGCCGCCAACGAACTCAAGACGCGGTTCATCAACATCGCCAGCCACGAGCTCCGCACGCCCGTGAGCTACATCCTGGGCATGGCCAGGCTGCTGAAGGACAGCACCAGCGCCGACCGCCTGCAGCAGGCGATGCAGTCCATCGCGGGTAAGGCCAAGCGGCTGGACGACATCATCCACGCGATGTTCAAGCTGCTGCCCGAGCAGCGGTATCGCCAGGAGATGCGGTACAGCAAGGTGGTCGTGTCGGAACTGCTGGAGGAGGTCTACCTGGACGTCTTCCCGTTCATCGAACGCCGCAGCCAGCGGCTGGTGATCGACCTGGCGCCCCAGACGCCGGACATCCAGGCCGACCGCGACAAGATCCGCGACATGGTGGAGAACCTGGTGATGAACGCGGTGAAGTTCACGCCCGATGGCGGGACGGTCACGGTCCGCGCGGGGTTGGAACTGGGCGGGTTCATCTCGATCGCCGTGCACGACGAGGGGCCGGGTATCTCGGCCCAGGACATGCCGCACCTCTTCGAGGCCTTCTTCACCGGCGGCGACGTGCTGCACCATTCCACCGCCGTCGGCGGGGAGTACCAGAAGCGAGGCATGGGGCTGGGGCTGGCGATCGTGCGGGCCTTCGCGCAGATGCACGGCGGGAATGTGAACGTCACGACGTCGGCCAAGGGATCGATCTTCACTGTCTCCATCCCCATCGAAGCTCCGCCGCCCTCGGACCGCCCGCAGACGCCGACAAGGTGAGGTCTGACGCGCCACCGCTCCCCGCGGGAAGAAGCAGCGAACCTGCCTACCGGCAGGCAGGCCGCAGAACCGCAAAGCAAGGAATCTCAAATATCGAAGTGAAAGACCGATCCGGTGCCACCCCCAAACTTGTTTGGGGGTGAGAGAACGACCACGGAGTCCGTTGACGTTCTCGATCAATTCGAGCGAGTTCATGTCCTGGATCGGTGATGGCGGTCGTGGGTACGTGGATTGTCTGCGGTGCATGGGTCACAGAAGTGACCATACCTGAAGGGAGTCGGTGGGTGTTCTCACCCCGAACAACCATAGGGCTATGCAGCGGGGCTCTTAGCCCTTTTCGAAGGCGTGATCGAAGGCGTGGCCGATGAGGGTGCGGAGGGTCATGACGACCTCATCGGGGTCGAAGGGCTTGACGAAGTAGCCGTCGGCGCCGGCCTCGAAGCCGCGGCGGCGCGAGTCGTCGCTGTCCAACGCCGTGACGATGACGACGGGGACGTTCCCGCTGCCGTTGCTCTTGAGGCGGCGGCAGGCCTCGAAGCCGTCCATCTCCGGCAGCATCACGTCCATCAGCACGGCGTCGCTGTGGCAACGACCTTGAACTTCCAGCGCCTCGGCCCCGGAGTAGGCCGCCACCGTGTCGAGGCCATGAAGCCCCAGCAGTTCACGCTGGAGTTCGTTCATCTCGACGTCATCTTCGACAACCATAACCAATGGATGCTTCATACCTTCTTTTCCCAAACCATTCTAGAATTCCAGATCGGCTCTTGCCTGTCGTTCACTATAGTTATAAAAGGATTGTGAAGATCACGCCAGAGCCGTTTTTTGGCTGGTGTTGAGGGAGTCAATGTTCCAGGACCCGCAACGCTCCGTTTCGCTTCCAACGCCCGACGAGGTTCGGCGGGCGATTCTCCTTTACATTGAACACGCCTACGCCGGGGCAGTATCGTCGCCCTGCGACCGTTTCATGCCGCCCGAAACCTTCGACCCCGCCCAGTGGCTCATGAGCGAATTCATCGACCGCGACCCCGCCGACGCCCCGCTGGCCAACGTGCGGTCGTTCGCCCTTCGCCTGGGCAACACGCAGTACCCGCACATGAAGTTGCGGCTGTCGCGCCCGCCCAACGACACCGTCTTCGTCTTCAGTGTCGATGCCCACGACGCCTTCCTGCACCTGGCCGCCGGCTCGCCCGACTACCAGGCGTTGGAGGACCTCAAGAAGATCAACGCCACCATCGCCGCCGCCGTCATGGCCGCCTGGGACAGCGCCGGCCTGCTGACCGAGCGGAACTATCTGCGGCGGCGGATCCAGCAGGCGAGGGACTCGCAGCAGAATCGCTGAGCGAACCCTCTCCACTTGCGGGAGAGGGGTCTGGCGGCGGGCAGATCTGGCCTTGCTCGGCGCTCGCCCCCTCACCCGTCTCGCCTTCGGCGAGCCACCCTCTCCCGCAAGGGGAGAGGCGTAGCAAGTGCGGTCATGCACCCGCTCGCCGCCCCTGTATCGACAAAACTCCACGCACCCACTACACTATTCGGGATCATGAACGGTCCGTACCTAGAACGTCGTTACCTGGTCAGCTTCGAGAGCCGCCGTCTGCCGCACATCTTCACCGACGTGCTGGTGGTGGGCTCGGGCCTTGCCGGCTTGCGCGCGGCCATCGAGGCCAGCCAGTACGGCGAGGTCATCGTCCTGACCAAGGGCAAGGCCCTGGAGTCCAATACCTACTATGCCCAGGGCGGCCTGGCCGCCGTCGTCGACGCGGCCGACTCCCTCGACCATCATATCGCCGACACGCTGGCCACGGCCGCGGGCCTGGCCGACGAGGACGTTGTCCGCTGCGTCATCGAAGGCGCCCCCGCCGAGATCGCCCTCCTGCAGAAGTGGGGCGTGAAGTTCGACATGGTCGGCGACCGCCTCAGCCTCGGACGCGAGGGCGGCCACAGTGCCAACCGCATCGTCCATGCCGACGGCGACGCCACCGGCCGCGTGCTCGCCGAGGCCTTGATCGCCAAGGCCCGCGCCACGCCGCGGCTGAAGATCTTCGAGCAGTGCTTCACGATCGACCTGATGACGGACCCGCCGGCCGGCGGGGCGGGCTCCACGTGCGTGGGGGCGTTGACCTACCACCCGCGCTACGGCCTGCAGATCATCCGCGCCCGCACGACAATTCTGGCCGCCGGCGGGGCGGGCATGCTGTGGCGTGAGACCTCCAACCCGCCCAACGCCACCGGCGACAGCATGGGCCTGGCCTTCCGCGCAGGCGCCACGCTGGCCGACCCCGAACTGATGCAGTTCCACCCGACGACCCTGTACGTGGCGGGCGCCACGCGGTCGCTGATTTCCGAGGCCGTTCGCGGCGAAGGCGCGTACCTCGTCGACCGAACGGGGCGGCGGTTCATGCAGGACTACAACCCCAAGGGCGAGCTCGCCCCGCGCGATGTCGTCAGCCGGGCCATCAACGAGCAGATGGCCAAGACCAACTCCACGCACGTGCTGCTGGACGTGCGGCACCTGGGGGCCGAGGCCTTCGCCCAGCGCTTCCCGCAGATCTACCAGAAGTGCCGCTCGTTCGGCATCGACCCGGCGAAGGACCTGATCCCCGTTCACCCCGCCGCCCACTACATGATCGGCGGGGCGAAGGTGGACATCGACGGGCGGACCTCCATCCCGGGCTTGCTCGCCTGCGGCGAGGCGGCCTGCAGCGGCTTGCACGGCGGCAATCGCCTGGCCTCCAACAGCCTCAGCGAGGCCCTCGTGCTTGGCGCCCGCTGCGGACGCATCGCCGGCGAAGCCCTCAGCGACGCCAACGACAAGTTCGCCGCCCGCCAGATCGACTGGAAGACGCCCGCCAGCGACCGCAGCGAGTTGGACCTCAGCGACATCCGCAACTCGCTGCGGGCGATCATGTGGCGCAACGTCGGCATCGTGCGTCGCGGCGAACGCCTGGCCGAGACCATCGAGATCGTGACGTTCTGGGGCCGCTACGTGCTGGACAAGGAGTTCTACGACCCGGCCGGGTGGGAGATCCAGAACATGCTCACGGCTGCATATATCATCGCCGAGTGCGCGCTGCGCCGCACCGAGACGCGCGGCGTGCACTTCCGCGAAGATTTCCCCCGCACCGACCCCGCCTGGCAGCGGCACCAGCTTGTGCGGCGCACGGAGCGCCAACTCGTCATCGGCTGACACGGAGGCGACCATGGCCGCAGACAACACCGCACGGCTGGACCTGGGGGGCGCCTGGACGCTGCAGTACGGGCCGGACTCGCCGTCGGCCCCGGGCGATCCGGCAGCGCTGGCGGCGGCGAACTTGCCCCGCCTCCCGGCGGTCGTGCCGGGCAACGTCGAACTGTCGCTGCTGGAGGCCGGCCTCGTGCCGCCGCTGGAGGTGGGCAACAACATCTACCGCCTCCGCCCCTGGGAGCATATGCAGTGGTGGTACAGCCGCCGCTTCACCGCGCCGCCCGCTGTGCCCGCTGGCAGCAGGCTCGAACTCGTCTTCGAGGGGCTCGACTGCCTGGCGACGATCTGGCTCAACGGCGTGGCCATCGGCTCGGCCGACAACATGCTCATCCCGCACCGGTTCGACGTGACGGCCGCCGTGCGCGCGGGCGAGAATGAGATCGTCGTGCGGCTGGCGTCGGCGGTGCGGGCCGGGCAGGCGCATTGCCCCGACGCCGTCGAAGCGGGCGGCGAGTCGCTCAGCGTCCGCAAGGCCCCGCACATGTACGGCTGGGATATCATGCCCCGCGTGGTTTCGGCCGGCATCTGGCGCGATGCTTACATCGAGACCGTGCCAGCCACCCGCATTCGCAGCGTCTACTGGGCCACGCTGGCCGCCGTTGCGGGCCTGCGCACGGCCAAGGTCATGGTCGATTGGGATTTCGCCACCGATCGCGTGGACATCGACGGCCTGTCCGTCCGCATCACTCTTCAGCGGGCCCGTGCGAAAGGGGCCCAGCCTTCCGAGGCCGCCGCCTTGCTCCGCCTGGAGGTGCCCGCCATCTCGACGCATGGCCGGCAGTATCTCGATCTCACCGACGTGGACCTCTGGTGGCCCCGCGGCCTGGGCGAGCCCGCCTTGTACGACGCCTCGGTGGAACTCATCGACGGCGGCGCCACGCTGGCCAGGCACCACTGCCGCATCGGCATCCGCACGGCGCAGCTGCAGCGGACGGACATCACCACGCCCGAGGGCGGCGAGTTCGTTTTCGTCGTCAACGGCGAGCGGGTCTTCTGCAAGGGCACCAACTGGGTGCCGCTGGACGCCCTGCACAGCCGCGACCTGCAGCACCTCGATGCCGCCTTCGGCATGCTGGTCGATCTCAACTGCAACATGGTCCGCTGCTGGGGCGGCAACGTGTACGAGCACGACCGGTTCTTCGACCTGTGCGATCGCAGCGGGATCATGGTCTGGCAGGATTTCGCGATGGCCTGCGCGATCTATCCGCAGGGAGAGGAGTTCGCCGCCCGCCTCGCCGCCGAGGCGGCCGCGGTGATCACCCGCCTGCGGAATCGCGCGTCGCTGGTGCTGTGGGCCGGCAACAACGAGATCGACCAGGCCTACGGCTGGTGGTGCCCGGGCCTGGACCCCAACACCGACACGATCAGTCGCCGCGTGCTGCCCGAGGCCGTGAGGCGGCTGGACTGGCGGCGCGAATATATGCCGAGTTCGCCATATATCAGTCCGGAGGCCTTCCGCCGCGGGCAGGTCGTGTGCCCCGAGCAGCACTTGTGGGGCCCGCGCGACGATTTCAAGGGCCCGTTCTACACGCGGTCGGCCGCCCACTTCGTCAGCGAGATCGGCTATCACGGCTGCCCCGACCGCCGAACGCTGGAGCAGTTCCTCGAGCCCGGCCACCTCTGGCCGTGGCAGGGGAACGACCGGTGGCTCACGCACGCGGTGCGGCCGCTGCGGGGCATGACGGGCTACGACTACCGCATCGCCCTGATGGCCAGGCAGATCACGACGATCTTCGCCGCCACGCCCGACAACCTCGACGATTTCATCCTCGCCTCGCAGATCTCGCAGGCCGAGGCCAACAAGTTCTTCATTGAAATGTGGCGGCTGGGCAAGTGGCGGAAGACCGGCATCCTCTGGTGGAACCTCCGCGACGGCTGGCCGATCTTCTCCGACGCCGTCGTCGATTACTATGGCCGCCGCAAGCTCGCCTACGAGTACATCCGCCGCGTGCAGGCCGACGTGTGCGTGATGGCCGGCGAGCCCCGGGGCGGCCGCTGCGAGATCGCCGCCGCCAACGACACGCGCCGCCCGGCGGCCGGCTGGGCCCGAGTGACCGACGCCGCCACGGGGGCGGTGTTGCTGGAGGCGGACTTCTCCGTTCCCGCCAACGGCAGGGCGGCCGTGGGGTCCATCCCCGCCGCGACCACCCAGCAGATGTGGCGGCTGGAGTGGACTCTGGCCGACGGCACGCGCGGAATTAACCACTACCTCGCCGGCCCGCGACCGTTTAATCTGTCCGACTACCGGCGCTGGCTCAAGGCGATCGACGTCGCCTGGCCAGCGGATAAGACCTGAGACCGCGATGGACGGGTGGCGGCCGGAAAGCCCGCCACCGGTACAACACATATAGAGAAAGGCATGGAAATGGCAATCACCCCCTGTCGGCCCAAGTGGAAGGGCACGATGACCGACCGCGAGCGCTTCAATAACCAGATGCACTACAAGCCCGTGGACCGCTGCTTCAACATGGAGTTCGGCTATTGGGAAGAGAACTTCCACGAGTGGGACATCTTCGTGAAGAACAACATCCGCAACAACTGGGAGGCGGACCAGTTCTTCAGCTTCGACGCCTGCGGCAACTTCGGCGGCAACATCGGCATGCACCCGCAGTTCCCGTACCAGGTCGTCGAAGAGACGGCCACCACCAAGATCATCCGCAACGGCGACGGCCTGCTGGCCGAGGTGCCCAAGGACGGTCACGACACCATCCCGCACTTCATCAAGTCCTCCATCACCACGCCCGAGGACTGGAAACGCGTCAAGGCCGAGCGATTCCGCATGGACGACCCCGTCCGCAAGATCGACGTGGCGGCCGTGAAGAAGAATCACCCCGTCGACCGCACGTACCCGCTGGGCGTGTGGTGCGGTTCAATGATCGGCCGCATCCGCGACATGCTCACCTTCGAGGGCCTGGCCTACGCCACGTTCGACTATCCCGACATGGTCGAGGATATGGTCGAGACCTCCTGCCAGCTGGCCGAGAATGCGCTGGATCAGGTGCTGGGCAAGATCGATTTCGATTTCGCCACCGGCTGGGAAGACATCTGCTTCAAGAACGGCCCGATCATCTCGCTGGACTTCTTCAACAAGGTCATCGTGCCGCGCTACAAGCGGATCGGGCAGCGTCTGCACAAGCATGGCATCGACCTGTGGTACACCGACTGCGACGGCGACGTGCGGCCGCTGATGAAGGGCTTCCTGGAGGCGGGGATCAACTGCCTCTTCCCGTACGAGGTGAACAGCTGCGTGCACCCGGCGGAGCTGCTCAAGGAGTACGGCAAGGAACTGCGGATCATGGGCGGCGTGGATAAGATGGAACTGGCCAAGGTCCCCGCGGCCATCAAGGCGTACCTCGAGACGCTCGTGCCGCTGGTGGAGCGTGGCGGGTACATCCCGTTCTGCGACCACCGCTGCCCGCCGAACGTCAAGCCCGCCGACTATCTCTACTACCTGGACCTCAAGGAAAAGATGTTCGGCATGAAATAGTGGTACGGCCGCAGGTTCTGCCCGCGCCGTAGGGTGTGCAGGTTCTGCCTGCGAAGCGGGCAGGTTCTGCACACGGAAGACGGCACGATATCCGCCTGTGCCGGCGGCAACATTCTCACGCGTGTGCAGAACCTCGACCCTCCGGGTCGAGAACCTGCACACCCTACACTCGGAACAACGCATGAAGGACCTTCGAGGCCGCAAGGCCATTGTCACCGGAGCGGCCTCGGGCATCGGCCGGCAGATCGCGCTGGAACTGGCGCGGCACGGCGCGGCGATGTCGCTTTGGGACGTGGACGAGGCGGGCCTGAAGGCAACGGCGGAGTTGGTGGCCGCCGCCGGGGCGAGCGCAATCACGCGTCGCTGCGACCTGTCCGACCGCGGCCAGATCACCGCCGCCGTGCAGGACACGCTGCAGCAGTGGGGGCGAGTGGACGTGCTGGTGAACAATGCCGGCGTCGCGTATTACGGCGCCGCCGACCGCATGACCCCGCCGCAGTGGGACTGGGTGCTGGGCGTCAACCTGATGGCCCCCGTCCAACTCATCCGCGAACTATTGCCGACCTTCCTGGCCCAGGGCGGCGGGCACGTCGTGAACGTCTCCAGCATCGGCGGCCTGGTCGCCCAGACCCGCCTGGCGGCGTACCACGCCAGCAAGTTCGCTCTCGTGGGCCTCACCGAGGCGCTGCGGGCCGAGTACGATCACCGCGGCATCGGCTTCACGGCCGTGTGCCCGGGCATGACGCGGACGGCCTTCGTCGACAACACCGTCACCAGCCGCACCAAGCGTCCCCGCATGCTTCCGCGCTGGCTGACGATCGAGCCCGACGTGGTCGCCCGCCGCACCATCGCCGCCATCCGCTCCAATCGCGGC
This sequence comes from uncultured Planctomycetaceae bacterium, assembly GCA_964616985.1. GTDB lineage: Bacteria > Planctomycetota > Phycisphaerae > SM23-33 > SM23-33 > CAZTVF01. The sequence goes on along the minus strand of CAZTVF010000062.1, from coordinate 14,753 downwards.
CTGGTGCTCGTCGGCCCCATGGCCCACGCCCTCTGGTTCCTCAAACGCCTCTCCCCCCGCCTGCTCGACTTCATCAACCGCTTCCGGCGGAAGAAGGGGCGCGCGCAGCCATCAAGCTCGTAGTAATGTCCTATGGAGTGCGGCGGCAGAGTCGCGAGCGCAGCGAGAGACGTCGACGCCGCTGTGGATTCCGGCGCCACCAAGCCTCATCGCTACGATCGAATCCCGGCCGCGAGATCCAAAGCGGCGTCGTTGCCGCCGCACTCCATATGCCGGCGGCATTGGGAAGGTCCTGTGTCAGCCTCGCCTCGGGGTGCGCGTCGGTTGTCAGTCTTTGAGATCCAACCACGCCATTTCCTGCGGGGTGAGTTGGAGGTCCATGGCGGCGACGTTCTGCTTGGCCTCTTCGCCGCTGCAGGCGCCGATGAGGGCGAAGATGTTCAAGGGGCAGTTCATCAGCCAGGCCGTGGCGATCTGCGGAACCGAGAGGTTCTTCTTCCGGGCCAGCTCCCACACGCGGTCGAGACGCTGGAGATTGTCCTCGCAGCGGAAGCAGCGGACGGCGATCTCCTGGTCATCCTGCGGCCGGGCGAGCATGGCGGCGCGGTCGTACTTGCCGCTGAAGAACCCGCGCGACAGCGACGACCACGGGAACAGCGCCACGTCAGGGTTTGCCGCGTACCAGTCCTGGGCGGGCTTGCACTGGGGGCCGGCGATGGAGACGCACTCGCCCCAAGGCTCCTGCACCATGCGGGCGAGGGAGAAGTGCGGGCTGCTGGCGACCATGGGCACGAGGTTGTGCTTGCGGGCGTAATCGTTCGCCTCGGCGATGCGGGTGTGCGACCAGTTGCTGCCGCCGTACGCACGGATCTTGCCCGAGCGGATGTGCTCGTTCATGACCTCCACGATCGGGCCCACGGGCACGGTCGGGTCGTCGCGGTGCATGACGAACAGGTCGATGTACGTGAACCCCAGGCGGGCCAGGCAGTCGTGCAGGTCGCCGGTGATGTCGAACGGCGTCACGCGGCGGCGGGCGTCGTTGTGGTGGGCGCACTTGTCGAGCATGACGATCTTCTCGCGCACGCCGCGCGACGCCGCCCAGCGGCCAAACGCGCGGTCGCAGTCGCCGCCGCCGTAGATGTGGCTGGAATCGAACGTGTTCACGCCCTGGGCGTACACGCCGTCCAGCAGTTCGTTCGTCCAGTCCTGATTTTTGGTGCTGATCATCATCAGCCCCTGCGCGATCCGCGAGACGGGCTTGTCGATGCCTTTGATCTGTCCGTATCTCATTCGATTGTCTCCTCAACTGATCTGTTCATTCATGCATGATGGGTCTGCGTCGACCACGATCAACTCGTTCCGCGTTCGCTCCCATTTCGTCAATCGCTCGAAAGCTGGCGGACGCCGTCAGTCGCTCGCTTTATAGCAGGACGCCGTGTGCGTCAGCGTTCTGCTAAAAGGCGAGCGACTGATATTGTTCTTGATCGTTCCGAACCAGGACGAGAACTTGAAAACCGTTCGCACGAGCAACACTCGGACCGACCTATTCCATCGGGTACTTGAGTCCCACTTTTGCCCGGATCTTGTCCAGGGTCTTGATGATCGAGAGTGTCTCGCTGGTGGGCATGATGTCGCTTTGCTTCTTGCCCGCGCGAAGGCAGTTCATCACCTCGATCGCCTCGTGTGTGTACCCGTTGCCGAGGTAGGGCAGGTCGAGCGTCTGCGTCTCTTTACCGTTCTGGTTCAGCACGAGCTTCTGCCCGTGCCAGAAGCCAGGCAGGTGGATCGAGCCCTCAGTGCCCAGGATGCGGGCCTCCTGCGGCGTGCCGGTGCGGACGGCCGTGTGCAGCACCGCCAGCTGGCCGCGGTCGTGGCCCAGCACGATGGCCGACTGCTCGTCTACGCCGCTTTCGCCGATGTGGGACATCGCGGCGATCTTCGTCGGCGCCCCCAGCAGCATGGAGGAGAACGCGACGGTGTAGATGCCCACGTCCAGCAGGGCCCCGCCGCCCAGGGCCGGGTTCAGCAGGCGACTCTGCGGGTTCCAGCCGGCGCGGAAGCCGAAGTCGGCCGTCACCATCCGCACCTCGCCGATGGCGCCGGCGGCGACCAGTTCGCGGGCCTTGGCGATGACGGGCAGGAATCGCGTCCACATCGCCTCCATCACGAAGGTCTTGTTCTTGCGGGCGGCGGCCACGGTGGCCTTGGCCTGCGCGGTGTTGATGGCGAAGGGCTTCTCGCACAGGACGGCCTTGCGGGCGTTGAGGCAAAGGATGGAGTTGTCCATGTGCAGCGTGTGGGGCGTGGCGACGTAGACGGCCTGGACCTCGGGGTCGGCGGCCAGGGCCTCGTAGGACGCGTGGCGGTGGGGGACGTTGAACTTGGTCGCGAAGTCGTCGGCCGACTGCTGCGACCGCGAGCCGACGGCCACCAGGCGGGCGCCCTCGGCGGCGGCCAGGCCTTCGGCGAACTTGCGGGCGATGTTTCCCGTTCCGATGATGCCCCAGTTGATCGTGTCAGACATGCGATTCCTTTCGTTAATGCAGGGGCGCCGGCCGCAACGGGTCAGGCGGGCGACGGCGGCGGCTGGACCCGCAGGCCCCATAGGATACGGTAAAGCAGGGCGAACACAAGGGCGCAGGCGCAGGGGACCAGCAAGGCCCACCGCAGGGAGACCGCGTCGCCCAACCAGCCGATGGACGAGCTGAAAATGAAGATGCCGCAGGTGGAGGCGATGTTGCACAGGCCGGTCAGGACGCCGTGGTTGAAGGGGACGGCGTCGAACAGCGTCGCCGCCAGCGTCGGCCACCAGCACCCGAACGCCAGGCCCATCACGCCGCACATCGCCAGCAGCATAAGGTCGCCGCGGAGCGTGATCAGCAGGAGGATCGCCGCGACCTCTACCACGGCCATGATGAAGATCCACGCCGGGCGCGGGTGGCGTTGGCGCAGGCCGATCACCAGGCGGGCGGCGGTGTAACCGGCCATCATCACCGTCAGGCCCGTCAGGGCGAGGTCCCGGCTGAGCCCGGCCTCGTTCTCCAGGAAGACGGGCACCCAGCTCATGACGGCGAACTCGGCGCCGACGAGGACGGTGAAGGCGGCCATGGCCGTCCACAGAAGGGGGCTGCGCAGGAGCGGCTTGATCGGGCCGTGCACGACGTGCCCGGGGGGATGCGGCTGGTGGCGCGGCAGGCCCAGGTGAAACAGCACCGACCACACCACGTGCAGGGCGGCCGAGATGAACAGCGCCACCCGCCACGTGCCGGTGAGGTTCATGGCGACCACCACCGCCAGGGGCGCCAGCAGCCTGCCCAGGCCCTGGAAGCCGTGCAGCAGGTTGATGCCGCTGGAGCGGTTCTGGCCGTACAGGCGGCTGACCGTGCCGTTGACCATCTGCGTCAGGCCGTTGGTGAAGGAGAAGGCCAGCAGCGCGGCGACGAAGATCGTGGTGTCCCACGCCCATCCCAGCCAGAGGGCGGCGGCAGCGCACGCGAGCGTGCAGGCCGCCAGCACGCGGCGCGAGCCCAGGTGCGCGTCGAGGTAGCCCCCCAGCACCGAGGCGATGGAAAAGACCGCGCCGCAGGCGCCCAGGAGCGTGCCCATTTCCCCGTGCGAGAGGCCGAAGCTCTCTTCAAAGCGTTTGACCAGCGGCACGATCAGGCCCGAACCCAACATGCCAAACAGGACGTAGTACGAATGACACAACGTTCGCTGACGACGGATGTCCAAGGGCACCTCTTGAAAAGCCGCGATCGACGCCCACGCGCCGGCCGCTGCGGGGAGGGTGTTACCACAGCGGCGGCGGCATTACAAGAGCGGTTGGTTGCACTCGGTTTCGAGGGCCGCCGGTGAAGCGTTGCATAGGGCAGGAACCCGAAGTCGCTCGCTCCTTATCGCTGCTTCCTTTCGGAGCGGGAACAAACAGCGATGAAAGGCGATTGATAGCGGGTCCGTGGAGCCGCCTTTCGTACGCGGATAGGCGAGCGCACCCGGGCGTTTCGTCAAGATCGTTGGCTGGACAAAAAGTGCCTGATTATGGTATCCTGATCGCTACACGTAACCTTCTTCACATCCGCTCTTGCCACGGGCAGGGGCTCTGAAAGAGTGACATGGGCCTCATCCGATTCCTTCTGGCCGTGGCCGTCATCATCACGCATACCGGCCCCGCGTATGGCATCCGCATGTTCGGCGGCGACGTGGCCGTGCAGACGTTCTTCATCATCTCGGGCTTCTACATGGCCCTGATCCTGAACGAGAAGTACAGGGGCCCCGGCTCGTACAGCATCTTCATCCGCGCGCGATTCCTGCGGCTCTTTCCCACCTACCTCGTGATCCTGCTGGCGACGCTGGGGCTGGGCGTGCTGCTGTCGGCGCTGAACATGCCGGGCCTGGGCCTGACGGAGTGGGCGCAGCACGGAGGGAACATGACGCTGGGGACCAAGGCGGTCCTCGTGCTGACCAACCTGGGGCTGTTCGGCCAGGACGCGATGTGCTACATGGCGCTGGACCCGCAGACGGGCGGGCTCTACTGGACGGGGGCGCTGCAGTCGGGGATCCCGGCATGGCATTTCATGATCATCCCGCCGGCGTGGACGCTGAGCGTCGAGCTGAGCTTCTACCTGCTGGCGCCGCTGCTGGTCCGCCGCCGCTGGTGGGTGATCGCGATTGTCGCCGCGGCGAGCTTCACGCTGCGCATCGTGCTCATGAAGCAATACCACCTCGACCAGGATCCGTGGTCCTACCGCTTCTTCCCCACGGTGCTGTACCTCTTCCTGATGGGTGTGCTGGCGTACAAGCTTTACGTGCGCCAGCGGAAGGTCGCGCTGCTGAAGAATCCCTGCCTGGTGCTGCCGGCGTGGGGCGCGGTGCTGGTGCTGATCCTGCTGTCGCGGCCTTACCCGATGAGCTACGTCTTCTACCTGCTGTTCGCGATGCTGACGCCGACGCTGTTCGGCTTCTTCAAGTCCAACAAGTTTGACCGCTTCGTGGGCGAGTTGTCGTACCCGATCTACGTCTGCCACGGCATGGTGATTACGGGCCTGGCGGCGTTGGGCATCGTCTACGATCAGGAAGCCCAGGGGCCCGCATGGGCCGTGCTGGTCATCACGGCGGTGACGGTGGCGCTGTCGGCCGCCATCCACGTCTTCCTCGAGCGCCGGGTGGATGCCTACCGCGCTCGCGTGTTCGACCGCGGAGTGGGCAAAAAGCCCCTGCCGGTCGCGACGCCCGCCAACCCGTAGCGGGGCCTCCCGTCACAGCGAGGCGATGGCCTTGGCGTAACGATCGAGCGTCTGGCGGATCTCCGACTCGCGATTGCGTGCCCGCCACAACTTGGCGAAACGCTTCTGCAGGGCCGCCTGATCCTTCTTGATCGCCTTGCGGATGGCGGGCGTGTCCTGGCCGCCGAGACCGAACGCCGCCAGCTTCCGCGCCGCTACCGCCATCGTGTCGATGGCGAACAGCCAGTATTCCAGCACGCCATGGGGGTCCGCCACCGGCGCCTTGGCAGTCTGGGCGATGATCTGACGCACCGCGGCGAGTCGCTGCACGATCTTGCGGGCAAACTTCGCGTCCAGCGTGTACTGCACGCGCCCGATCTTGCCGCCCGTGCGGAGGTGGCCCCACTCAAAACCGATGCGGAACAACTCATCGTCCGGCGAGGCGAACAGCAGGTGCTGCCAGATGCTCTGGTAGTAGCGGCTGAACTGGATGTGCGCGATGTCGCCCAGTTCATCCACGGCCTTGGCGAGCTTGCCGCTGCCGTCGCCCAGGAAGAGCTTGCAGAACCGCGACGTGAACGTGGACGGATCGGCATCGACGTTCCACGCCTGCTCGGCGCCGAACAGGTAGCCGTGCCATGAGAACTCCATGAAGTTGTAATGGCCGCCGTCGCCCCAGTCGGTGTTCAACAGGCCCCGGGCGCCGTTGGCCTTGCCGGCCGCCGCGAAGCCCGCGATGTTGGCCGTCGCCTCGTGCAGACGCGGGAACAGCGACACCCACGAACTGGTGCCGGGGCAGGCGTAGAACTCCAGGCCCGCCTTCTTGAAATCGGCCAGTGCGTCGAAGGGGTGGTTGTAGCCGTAGCCCCAGTCCAGCACGGTCACGTTCTTGGGGATGTCGTTGATCAACTCGGGGTACTTGCGGATGATGTCGCCCCAGAACATGATCCGCTTGCCGTACCGCGCGGCGATCTCGCTGAGCTTGATAATGTGGTTGAGGTACACGCGGCCCTTGCCGAGCTTCTGGCAGAGCTCGTAGGTCTGGCCCGCGCCCAGGTCCCACGTCTCGTCGCAGCACACGTTGAAACGGTCGGACGTGAACAGGGGCAGGAACTCCGCGAACAGCGAGTCCAGCCACTCGTACACCTTGGGGTTGGCCGGGGAGAGCGACCAGCCCACCAGCTTCCAGTTCTTATCCATGTCCGGAGCTACATACTTGCCGATGCCCCAGTCCTCGGCCAGGTGGCGGTACTGCGGCAGGTGCAGCACGGTGGACAGGTGCCCGAACGACGCCAGCGAGGGCACGAGCTCCACGTGGCGCTGGCGGCAGTAGGCGTCGAGCTTGAGGATGTCCTCGGCCTCCAGCGGCGAGGCGCCCTTGCCGATGTCCCCGTGGCCGCGGAAGTGGAACGTGTGCTCGATGTAGAGCTGGTAATGGTTGATCTTGTGGCGGGCGAGCAGGTCGACCTGCTGGAAGATCGACTCGAGCTTGGGCACGCGGCCGCGGCAGACGTCGTAGTACACGCCGCGGTCCTGGAAGTCGGGCCGGTCCTCGATCTCCATCGCCGGCAGCGTGCCGCGCGGCGACTGGGCCGCCGCCTGCTGCAGCGTGGCCAACGCGTACTCGATGGCGGCGGGAGAGTCGCCCACGATCGCCACGCCCGCGGGCGACACCGTCAGCTTGTAGCCGTCCCTCGCCAGCCCCTCGACCAGGGCCAGGCGGACCGTGTCCTTCACGCCCGGCGCCGAGGCGTGGATCGCGTAGCCGGCGAACAGCTCGCGCGCCCGCTGGGCCGCAGGATAGAGTTCCTGGCAGCAGATGCCGATCTCGCCGCTGGCGGGGATGCGGAAGGGCTTGGGGGCGAGGCGAATCTTGTGCGGCTCGGGAAGGAAGGCCAGCTTCATAGTGTTTCTCCATGTAGGTGAAGTGCGGGATTATACCATCGTGATCCCCGTTTGTGGCCCTCCAACCCCTCTACCTACAGGGAGAGGTCGGGCCGCAGGCCCGCGTGAGGGTGGAGTCGGATCGAGCATGACACGGGGCGATGCCGAGGCGCCGGAAGAATCGCCAGTCTGGAGGACCGACCCACGCAGTGGGCCGGCGTTCGGAAGGTCGCGGTTCCTGCCTTGATTCTCATCCTGCCCGCCCATACCATGCCGCCCATGCTCATTCGTGGTTACAAATTGTCGCAGCTGGAGCTGTCGGGCTTCACGCTGGCGGGATACAGCGTCGCGGGCGAGGAGTCGGTCATCGTCGTGCCCGAGCTCGACTGCGTTTTCGACATCGGCAAATGTCCCCGCGAGGCCATGACGGTCAATCACGTCCTGCTCAGCCACGGGCACATGGATCACGCGGCCGGGCTGCCATACTATTTCGCCCAGCGCGATTTCCAAGGCACGCCCCTGGGCACGGCCCTGGTGCCGGCTGAGTTGGTGCGGCCGCTGGAGAATCTCATGTCGGCCTGGGGGTCGGTGGAAGGGCACATCCCGCCGGCGCGGTTCGTGGGCATGCGCGCGGGCGACGACTACGAGATCCGCCGGGGCCTGCTGGCCAAGGCATTCGCGGTGCGGCACATCAACGCGGCCATCGGGTTTTCGCTGGTGGACGTGCGCCAAAAGCTCAAGGCGGAATTCGACGGGCTGTCGGGCCCCGAGATCGTCGAGCTCAAGAAGAAGGGCGTCGAGATCACCAACCGCATCGAGGTGCCGCTGGTGGCGTACCTGGGGGACACGGCCAAGGCGAACTATTCCAGCCTGCCGCACGTGCGCGACGCCAAGGTGCTGCTGATCGAGTGCACGTTCTTCGACCCCGACCACGTGCAGCGGGCCCGCGCGGGCAAACACCTGCACGTCATCGACCTGCCGGAGGTGCTGGAGGGCATGAGGAACGAGCACATCGTCATCGTGCACGTCACCCGCCGCACCAACATGGCCGAGGCCCGCAAGATCCTCAAGGCCTCGCTCAAGGCCGAGATCCACGACCGGATCACTTTCCTGATGAGCCGAAAATACATCGAAGAAGATTAAGCCGCACAACTTCGGCCGCGATGTGGGGTTGATAAGACAAGAAGGCGCCCGCCTGGCTGCGTAACGATTGGCCGGGCTGTGCGTCTTCTGTATAGTGATTGAGGCGGAACGGATTCGGCCGCGGGTCTTACCCTTGCAGTCCCACCGTGTAATTTCCCGCCCAATCAGCGAAAGAGGCTGGCCGTGACAGGACTCCGTATATCTCGCCCTGCCGCCTGGGCTGCGGTTGCATTGGCCGCGGCGTATCTGGCGGGCTGTTCGCCATCGCAGTATGCCCAGCAGGCGGATGCCGCAGCGCAAGAATCCCTTGCCCGCGGGCGGGGGCTCTCCCTCAGCGACGAACGCGCCTTCTCCGTCGGCTACGATCCGCTGACGGCCGGCGGCCCGGCGTCGGCGATTTCGCTGGGCGCCAAGACCATCACCATCGGCAAGGGCAACCCCCAGCCGCTCACGCTGGCCGAGTGCCTCGAGGTCGCCTTCCGCAACAGCCGCAGCTTTCAGACCCGCAAGGAAGACCTCTACTCGGCCGCCCTGGCGGTGGCCAGTTCGCGACGATCGTGGGATTACCCCGCGCTGGGCGGCGACGTGACGGGCGCCGCGGAGCGGACCGAGGTCAACAAGGGCGGCGAGACGAACGAAGGCGCCGCGGCCGTCGAACCCACCCTCACGCAGCGCCTCGCCGACGGCGGGGTGTTCACACTCGCCTCGGCCGTCAGCCTGGCCACCGACATGCTCGGCGGGGAGGGCACGACCATAGGCAGCTCGGTGGCGGCGAACTTCACCCAGCCGCTGCTCAAGGGCGCGTGGAACGGCCTGGCCTACGAGGCCACCTACCGCCTGCAGCGGGATTTCATCTTCAGCGTGTACGAGTATGAGCGCTTCACGCAGACCTTCGCCACCGACATCGTCTCGCGCTACTACGGCGTGCTGCAGCAGCGCGACCAACTGGAGAACGAGCGGATCAACATCGAGCGGCTCAAGCGGACCGTCGCCCTGACGCGGCTGCAGGTCGAGCAGGGCGGGCGGTCGCGCGTCGAACTGGACCAGGCCGAGCAGAATGTCGTCGACGCCGAGGTGCGCTTCCAGCAGAGTCAGCAGAAATATCAGGACGACCTGGACCGCTTCAAGCTCACGATGGGGCTGCCGATCTCGGCCGACGTCACGCTGGACGACCGCGAACTGGAGGCGCTGCGGCAGGCGGGCCCCCGGGACATCCCGTTCGAGGAAGAGGCTGCCATCGGGGTCGCCCTGTCCACGCGACCTGACGTGCTGACGCAGGGCGCGAAGGTTCGGGACGCGGACCGCAACGTGGAGATCGCGATCAACAATTTCCTGCCGCAGCTGGACCTGACCGTCGGCATCTCGGCCCGGAACCAGGGCCAGCGCGACTTCTACGACGTGCGGTTCGACAGGCATACTCGCAGTGCCGGCGTGGTGTTCAACTACGCGCTGGACCAGACGGTCAACCGGGACGCGTACCGCAATGCGCTGATTGCCGCCGACAGGGCCCATCGCGATTACACGGAGTTCATCGACACGGTGCGGCTGGAGGTTCGCCAGGCGTACCGCGCGATGGTGCAGTCGCGCAAGAGCTACGAACTGCAGCAGCGGAACGTGGAGATCGCGATGCGCCGCACGCGCCTGGCCAGCCTGCAGCAGCAGAGCGGCCTGCTGTCGGCGCGCGACGTGCTGGAAGCCGAGGAAGCCCTGCGAACGGCCAAGAACGGGCTGGTCTCGGCGTTGATCAGTTACACGACCACGCGGCTGACCTTCCTGGCCCGCCTGGGCATGGTCCGCGTGGACGAGCGAGGCAGCGTGCATGAGCGAACCGAAAGCTTCCGCTTCGAGCGGATCCAGAAACGATACCCCTATGTCAAACCTGAGTAAAATCGTGGGCCTGCTGAAGAAGCGGCGCGTGTGGATGACGGCGGCAGTGCTGGTGGCGGCGATCGTCGTCGGCCGGTGGGTGTACGCCGCCGCCGCCCGCCCGGCCAAGAACGTCAACGCCAACCTCACCGCGCAGGTGACCAAGGAAGACCTCGTCGTGACGATCGTGGAGTCGGGCGAGCTCAAGGCCGACCGCAACAAGGTCATCTCCAACGAACTGGACACGCCGGTGGTCATCAAGGAGGTCGTCCCCGACGGCACGGTCGTCGGCAAGGACGACGTCATCATCCGCTTCGAGTGCAAGGAGCTGATGGACTCCATCGTGCAGCAGGAGATCACCCTGACGATGGCCCGCAACGACCACACGCAGGCCCGCGAGAACCTCGAGCTCAAGAAGAAGGAAATGGCCAACAACGTCCTCAAGGCCGAGCAGGCCCTGGTGGAGGCCAACAACGCCCTTACCCGCTACCAGGAGGCCGAGTGGGAGGTCAAGAAGAGCGACGCCGAGAGCGAGGTCGCCCTGGCCCAGCGGCGGCTGAAGCTGTCGGAGGACAAGCTCGAATTCAAGAAGAAGGCCAACCGGGTGCCCGAACTCCAGACGCCCTACAGCCAGAACGAGATCGAGGCCGACACGCTGGAAGTCCAGAGCCTCCAGCAGGCGGTAAAGAAGGCGCAGTCCACACTGGCAATGCTGATCAAGTACGACGACCCGCGCGAGCGGCGAAAGCTCAGGTCCGCCGTGGATGACTCGCGGCTGAACCTCGAGCGGGCCACGGTCGAGCAGAAGACGCAGGTGCTCGTGGCCGAGGATCTCGAGCGGACCAAGAAGATCACCCTGGACATGCAGCAGACCCGCATGGACAAGATGAAGGAGCAGGAAACCAAGCTCGTCGTGCGGGGCGAGGAGGCGGGCCTGGTGGTCTACGACACGGCCAGCAGCCCGTGGCGGCAATCCAACGTGGTGGTGCAGGTGGGCGAGAAGGTCACCCCGCGCCAGCAGGTCATCATCATCCCCGACCTGACCACGCTGGCCGTGCAGACCAAGGTCTCCGAGGCGTGCTACTCGCAGGTCAAGCCCGGCCTGAAGGCCTACGTCAAGCTCGACGCCATGCAGGACAAGCCCCTGACGGGCACGGTGCTGAAGGTCGCGCCCATGCCCGACCGCCAGAACCCGTGGCTGAACCCCAACGTCAAGTTCTTCAACGTATCGGTGAAGCTCGATGAGTCCGTCGAGGGTCTCAAGCCCAACATGAACGCCCAGGTGGAACTGGAGCTCGCCCGCCTGTCCGACGTTGTGCAGGTGCCCATCGCCGCCGTCTTCACCGAGCAGGAGCAGACGTACTGCTACCGCGTCGACGGCGAGAAGAGCTGCCGCGTGCCGGTGAAGATCGGCCGCATGAACAAGGAACGCGTCGAGATCTGCGAGGGCCTCAACCTGCACGAGACGGTGCTGCTGGCGGCCCCGCAGGATTCCGAGGGCGGCGGCGACGCGAATTCGCCGGTCATGACGGGCGGCAAGGCCCAGGGCGGCGGCAGCGGCAACGGCGCCGGTGGCGCCGGCGCGCCCTCCCGCAGCGGGCGGCCGCGGGAGCCGCGCGGATGAGCACGCTCGTTCACCTGGAAGATGTGTGGAAGGTGTATCCCGTAGGCGAGGGCGTAGCGGCCCTGCGCGGGGTGAACCTTTCCATCTCCCAGGGAGAGTACGTCGCCATCATGGGGCACAGCGGCTCGGGCAAGAGCACGCTGCTGAACATCCTGGGCTGCCTGGATCGGCCCACGCGGGGGCGGTATCTCATCGGCGACCAGGACGTTTCGTCCATGTCCGACAACGAGCTCAGCGACGTGCGGAATCTGCGCATCGGCTTCGTCTTCCAGAGCTTCAACCTCATCCACGGCCTGACGATCGTGGAGAACATCGAGGTGCCGCTATTCTACCAGGGCATCCCCAAGAGCCAGCGGCGCCAGCACAGCAAGAAGCTGGCCGAGATGGTCGGCCTGGGCGGGCGCCTCACGCACCGGCCTCGCGAGTTGTCCGGCGGCCAGCAGCAGCGCGTGGCCATCGCCCGCGCGCTGGCCAACGAGCCGCTGGTCCTTCTGGCCGATGAACCCACGGGCAACCTCGATTCCAAGACCAGCCTGGAGATCCTGCGGCTGTTCGACGAGCTGCACCGCCGCGGCCGCACGATCATCATGGTCACGCACGAGTCGGACATCGCCGCCTATGCCCACCGCGTGGTGCACGTGGCCGACGGCCTGGTGGCCAGCGACACGGTGGGGCGGAAGGCGAGCGTGGACGCATGAAGGCGATCTTCAAAACCGCCGACATCATCCGCCTGGGGCTCTACAGCCTCACCGTGCACAAGGTGCGGTCGATCCTGACGGCGCTGGGCATCATCTTCGGCGTCTGGAGCGTGATCGCCATGCTCGCCATCAGCCAGGGCGCCAGCTACGAATCGCAGCTGGCCCTGCGGCGGCTGGGGAGCGACAACATCATCATCAGCTCGGTCAAGCCGCCCGACGATGCGGCCGGCAGCCGGAGCTTCGGCGCCTTGACGTACGGGCTGACGGACGAGGACGTGGCGGCGCTGCGGAGCAACGTGCCGGGCGTGCGGCGATGCGTGACGGCCCACACCACGGGCAAGCTCGCATACGCCGGCGGCGACCGCGACATGCCGGTGACGGTCATCGCCACCGAGCCCCTGTACGCCGACGTGGCCCGCGTGAAGATCGTCGCCGGCCGCTTCCTCACGCCGTCGGACATGCTCCGCCGCGCGGCCCATTGCGTGGTGACCGAGTCGCTGGCGCAGTCGCTGTTCGGCGCCCGCAGCGCCCTGGGCCAGACGGTCCGCCTGACCGGCCAGCCGTTTGTGATCGTGGGCGTGCTGGCGCGCCTGCCGCAGAAGCTGGGCGGCGGCCCCAGCGACATCGGCCACTATGTCCTCATGCCCGCCACCACCGAACGGATGCGGTTCGGAGCGCTGTCGGTGATGTTCTCTCAGGGCTCGCAGAGCGTCGAGAGCGTCGAGATCAGCCAGGTGATTCTCCAGATGGGCGACGAGCAGGGCGTGCTCGACGGCGCGACCGTCGCCCGCAGCCTGCTGCAGCGCAAGCACGGCAAGGCCGACTACCAGATCACCGTGCCGCTGGAAGAGATCGAGCAGAAGAAACGCCAGATGGAAATCTGGAGCTACGTGCTGCTGGCCATCGCCCTGGTGTCGCTGGTGGTGGGCGGCATCGGCATCATGAACATCATGCTGGCGACGGTGACCGAGCGGACGCGGGAGATCGGCATCCGCCGCGCCCTGGGGGCCAAGCGGCGCGACATCGTCACGCAGTTCCTCGTCGAGTCGGTGGCGCTGACCACGGTGGGCGGGCTGCTGGGCATCGCCATCGGCATGCTCGTGCCCTGGGTGGTCGAGGCCACGCTGAAATTCAAAACGATCGTCACGCCCGAGACGCTGCTGCTGCCCTTCGTCATGGCCGTCGCCGTCGGCCTCGTCAGCGGCCTCTATCCCGCGCTCCGCGCCGCCCGCCTGGACCCCATCGACGCCCTCCGCCACGAGTGATACAACGCTGCCGCGTAGGGTGGGCAGGCATGCCCACCATCCCGCGTGCCCCATTCATCATGACGGTCTATGCGCTCGGGGCGGGAAGAAGCAGCGAACCGCAGAACCGCAGAACAAGGAATTTCGAATATTGAAGTGAAAGGCCATGGATCGCGGGTCTTTCCCTTCGGGGTTCTGCGGTTCGGTGTTCGGAGTTCCGCTGTTCGCTGCTTCTCAGCGCGACCATCGCCGGCGGGCTCTGGAATGCAGGGGCATCGGAAGCAGACCCGCGGCGCCACCGCGCGATTGCGGGTTTTTTCTTGACGGTTCACGGCGGGGGGCGTAATCTTTATTCGGCATCAAGAGTGCGCGAGGGTACTGGCCCTTTGACCGCACGGCAACCTGTCCCGGCCGCCCCGGCCGGAATAAGGTGCTCCTGCCAGCCCCGTAAGGGACCGATGTGGCCCAACAGAGCGCGGATTGGGTAATTCGGGAGCCTCGCCCGTCGAGGCAGTCACCCGCACATCCTCCCGGTTGGATCTTCGCGCTTGGTCCGGCGGCGTGGTTTTTCACCGCCGCGTGGTTTTCACCGCAGAGAACGCGGAGAACGCAGAGAAGATAGAGAAAGAAGAAGCAGAGCGGAGTTGTGGATCAGGGACGCTGCCAAAGGTTCCCCAACCTCCGAGTCTCTGTTTTCTATCTGCTCTTTCTTCTCTCCGCGTCCTCTGCGTTCTCTGCGGTGAATGAGAAGCCGCGGTGAAAGAAACGCCGCCGCACGACACCGACCGCAAGGGCTGTAGCCCAAGAAGGAGACATCATGAGTGATTCGAAGTTTCAGTTTGGCACGCTGGCCCTGCACGCCGGGCAGGAGCCAGACCCCGCCACCCACGCGCGGGCCGTGCCCATCTACGCCACGGCCGCCTACAGCTTTGACGACACCGACCACGCCGCCAACCTCTTCGCCCTCAAGCAGGGCGGCAACATCTACTCGCGCCTGATGAACCCCACGTGCGACGTACTGGATAAGCGTCTGGCCGCCCTCGACGGCGGCGTCGGCGGGCTGGCCTTCGCC
>CAZTVF010000061.1:0-32668 GCA_964616985.1 uncultured Planctomycetaceae bacterium | reverse complement strand
TTTCGACATCACCGAGGCGATGCTCAGCTATTTCATCCGCAAGGTCCATCGCCGCCGATCCTTGTTCAAGTTCCGCCCGCGCGTCGTCATCGCCGTCCCCTCGGGCATCACCGCCGTCGAAAAGCGGGCCGTGCTGAACTCGGCCGAGCGGGCCGGCGCACGGAAGGTCTACCTCGTCGAAGAGCCCATGGCCTGCGGCATCGGGGCGGGCCTGCCCATCACCGAGCCCCGCGCCTCCATGGTCGTCGACATCGGGGGCGGCACCAGCGAAGTGGCCATCATCTCGCTGGCCGACATCTCCGTGTGCGAATCGCTCCGCGTTGCCGGCGATGACCTCGACGAGGCCATCTCTTCGCACATGCGGAGAACGTACAACCTCCTTATCGGCGAACAGACCGCCGAGGCCATCAAGATCCAGATCGGATCGGCCGCTCCCCTCGATCAGGAAATGACGATGGAGGTGCGTGGTCGCGACATGATCTCCGGCCTGCCGCGCAAAACCATCATCTCCTCCGAAGAGGTCCGCGAGGCCCTCAAGGAACCTGTCGGCGCCATCATCGACGCCGTCACCCGCGTGCTGGAAAAGGCCGAGCCCGAGCTGGCCGCCGACCTGGTCGACAACGGCATCATGCTGGCCGGCGGCGGGGCATTGCTGCGCGGCATGGACATCGTCCTCGGGAACGCCACCGGGCTGGGCGTCCGCGTCGCCGACGATCCGCTCACCTGCGTCGCCCGCGGCACCGCCGTCTACCTCGAGAACCTCGAACGCTGGAAAGACAGCATGGAGAGCGAAGAGGACGAGTTCTAACTCCGCTCCCCGACATGGTCACTTCAATGAACCATGCACGCGGATCATCGACGTTCCCTCGACCGCCTTCACGATCCGCCTTCGCACCATGATCTGTACCAAGCCACGCCCACTGCCTGCGGCAGGCAAGCTCCAAAACACCGCCGCACGACATACCGGGCCTGGCTCTTGCCACCGTCAGCAAATCATGTCGCTCACGCGCAGATTCAACTGCGGCCAAAAACAGTTTCGCCGGGGGCGATGAAGGGATAGCCTATGGAGCCGTTGATGTCTTCGGTTGCGGAACAGGCAGAACCATAGGACAGTCTTGCGAAGGAGATGACGATGAAGAGCAACCCACTGCCGCGGTGGCGGGGCTTCAATTTGCTGGAGAAGTTCGTCGCGAAGCCGTCGCCGCAGGCTGCGGCCGGCGGCAGTTCGAACCCGCCATTCAGCGAGAAGGATTTCGAATGGATCGCCGGCTGGGGATTCGACTTCGTCCGCCTGCCGATGTCGTACCACTGCTGGTCCGGTCCGGATCGCTGGCGGGAGATGGATGAGGCGCAACTGGTGCACATCGACCAGGCGATCGAACTGGGCCGCCGCTGCGGTGTCCACGTATGCCTCAATCTCCACCGGGCGCCGGGCTACTGCGTCAATCCGCCGGCAGAGCCGCGCAACCTTTGGCGGGATGCCGACGCGCTGGACGCGTTCTGTCACCAGTGGCGGAGCTTCGCGCGGCGGTATCGCGGCATCGCCAGCCGACATGTGAGCTTTGACCTGGTGAATGAGCCGCCGGCGGCCGAGGAGGCACGGGGCCTGTCGCGGGGCGACCATGAGCGCGTGATCCGGGCGGCCGTGGCGGCGATTCGCCAGGAGGACGGCGAGCGGCAGATCATTATTGATGGGCTTTCGTGGGGAAACGAGGCCGTGCCTGAGGTGGCCGATCTCGGCATCGCACAGAGTTGCCGCGGCTACTCGCCCATGGGCATCAGCCACTACCAGGCCTCCTGGGTCGGCGGGGAGAAGTTTCCGCCCCCGGCCTGGCCGGGCGGCGCCGACTGGCACGAGACCTGGGATCGTCGCCGTCTCGAGCGGCAATATGAGCCTTGGGGCGATTTGATCGAGCGGGGCGTGGGCGTGCACTGCGGCGAGTGCGGCAGCTTCAACCGCACCCCGCACGCCGTGTTCCTGGCATGGTTCCGCGACGTGTTGGAGATCCTCACCGCGCGAGGCATCGGCTACGCGTTGTGGAATTTCCGCGGGGCCTTCGGCGTGATGGACTCCGGCCGAACGGACGTGGAGTGCGAAGACTGGCACGGGCACGCGCTCGATCGCAAGTTGCTCTCGCTGCTGCAGGAGTTCTAAGCGGCGCGGGCGAAACCCCCGTGCTACGAGTACCGCCAGGGCCATCGCATTCTTTGTTTGGCGTCTCACCCATGCGCCGCAGGACCGTCTCGGCCCTGCTGGCTTTAGGACTCCACGGGCGAGACGCCCGTGCTACGAGAATGCGACTGCCCTGCGAGCACCGCTCGCGGCATTGCTTCGGCCTGGGCCGATCGGTATGATATCGGGAAATCAGGGCCCGCCAAATGCACCCCGATGCAACACAGCCAGCGACGACGGAAACGGTTTCCCCTGCGCGCCAATGCGGCGGCCGGCTGCGTGTCCGCCTGCGGGCCGTCGTTTACCTGGCCCTGGCCGCGACGATCGTGGCGGCGGGCTGGTCACTGACGCCCGACCCCGCGGGCCATGGCACGCACGAGCAGTGGCGCCTGCCACCGTGCTCGTTCATGATGCGGAGCGGGTACCCCTGCCCCAGTTGCGGCATGACGACGGCCGTGGCGGCTGCGTCGCAGGGCCGCCTGCTGACGGCGTGGTCGGCCCAGCCGTTCGGGCTGATGCTGGTCATCGCCGCGGTGGCGATGGCGGCGGTGGCCGCGGTGGAGCTGCTCCGCGGCAAGGCCGTGGGCACGCTGCTTCGCCCCCGCCTGGCGTGGGCGTTGATCCTGGCCGGCGGCGTCCTGTTCGGCTGGGCGTGGAAGCTCGGGGCGGGCATCCTGGCCGGCCGGTTCCCGATGCACATGTGACAGCGCGGCAAGCGGCGGCCTTCAGGGCCGTCAGTCTGCACTGCGAATGAAGCCCTAAGGAAGGTGACGCGTGAGAAGAACGATCCTCAAGATGCTGCTGGTGGCCGCGGCGATCCCGCTGCTGTCGGCGTCCATTTCGTGTCAGCAAATGGGCTTCCTGCTCTATCTGTTCGCGCCGCCCGACAAGGCCAAGAACGTCGAGGCCGAGTACAAGCTCTCGGGTCGCGTGGCCCTGGTCTTCTACACCGACGACAAGGTGCGGTACGAATACCCCTTCGCCCGGGCCGAACTGTCGTACGCGGTCGCCGAGGAACTCCGCAAGAACGTCAAGGACATGCAGCTGGTCGACGTCCGCAAGGTGATGGCCCTTCAGGACCAGCGGCCGACGTGGGACACGCTGTCCAAAAGCGAGTTGGGCCGGCTGCTGGAGGCGGACTACGTCCTGCAGGTGACGCTGGTAGAATTCACCACTGCCGACGAGGGAAGCATCAACATCTATCGTGGCAAGATCAGCGCCGAGGCCGCTGTGTACAAGGTGGCGGACCCGAACTTCCGCGACCAGCGGGTCTGGCGCTGCGAGAGCATCGGCTGCGTGTATCCCGAAAAGACCGCCAGCGGCGTGCCGGCCGACAGCGACCGGCAGATCCGCGCCGAGACGATCAAGAAGTTCGCGCAGCGGGTGGCCTGGAAGTTCTACAAACACGAAGAGCCGGGGTCCCTATGAGAACAGCCGTGATCGCTTTGCTTGTTGCCGTCCTCGCCCTCGCCGGCGGGTGCCAGGTCCTGCCGTGGATGGTCGCCCAGTTCTCGCCGCCGGAGAAGATCAAGGCCGTCTACGTGCCGCCCAAGGACAAGAAGGTGCTGGTCCTGGTTGAGAATCGCCAGGGGCTCATCGGCAAGGAGATCATCCGCTACGAACTGATGGAGCGGCTGGGCAAGAAGCTCGTGGAGCACAAGGTGGCCGCGTCGGTGGTGCCGGTGGAGTCGCTTGAGCAGCTGTCGTTCAGCGGGGCGCCGCGCAACTCGTCGCCGTCAGACCTGGCCCAGCGTTTCGGGGCCGACTTGGTGGTGTACGTGCAGATCGACCATGTGTCGCTGAAGGACAACCCCGTCGACCCGCTGTGGCACGGTCTTCTCCGCACGAACGTCTGTGTGATCGACGGCAAGGCCAAGACGCGCCTGTGGCCGACCGACCTGCCCGACGGCATGGGCCACATCGTGCCGCAGGTGGAGGTCAAGATGGTGGACAACCCTTCGCCGGACTACGCCGACACGATGATCGTTACAATGGCCGAGAGGGCGGCCGACAATATCAGCAAGCTGTTCTACGATCACTACGTGTCTGTCGACCCGGTGCAGGATATGCCCAAGAGCGAGTTGGACCGGAACTGAGTTTCCGAGTATTCCGAGCTTCGGATGGCTGAAAACTAGGTCTTTTTGCCGAAACTTCGGACTCCACGGCTTGACAAAATAGGGTTGTTACCGTATACTCCCGTTTGAAGCTTTGAGTCTATGCGAGGCAGAAGGTTCCCACGTCGTACCGTTCAAACGGATCAGCCAAATGAAAAAAGGTTTCTATCTCCGCGCTGGCTTTGTGTTCATGGCCTGCATTCTGGTCACCGGGATGGTGGTGACGCAGGGCCTGGGCGTCCACAACAGCACGGTCGCCGTCAGTGGCCAGCCGCAGGGGCAGCCGCTGGCCTCGGCGGAGATGGACTGGGTCGTGCTGGCCCTTCTGCTGTCGGGAGGGGTGGCGATGGTGTTCAGCCGTCGCAGGGCATGGGCCCGCAAGGAATAACGTGTTAACATGCGGCGCCGCAAGGCGACCGCCGTGCGGCAGGCCCGCAACGGGCCCCGCACCATCCGCCAGGCGATCGGCAGGGTTGAGCAACGCTCCCGCTGCCAGGTCGCCGGCGTCGTTTATGGGGCCAGGGCACCAACTCCGCAAGATCGATGCCAATTCTGCCGATCTATCTCTGTATAATGCCCGTACATCTTCTACGCGCCCGGATAAACATTTCCCCGGGCCACCTGGAGCAAATTCATGTGCGGAATCGTCGGTTATGTCGGCAAAAAGAAGGCCTGTGGCGTTCTCATGGAAGGCCTCAAGCGGCTGGAATATCGCGGCTACGATTCCGCCGGCATCTGCGTGTTCCATGATGGCGAGCTGGCCATCAGCAAGGCGCCCGGGCGGATCGCCTCGCTGGAAGAGAAGATCTGCGGCAACCCAGCCATCGCTGCCGGCACCATCGGCATTGCCCACACTCGCTGGGCCACGCATGGAGAGCCCAATGAGGTCAACGCCCACCCGCACACCGACGACAGCGGCCTCATCGCCCTGGTGCACAACGGCATCATCGAGAACTACAACACGCTCAAGCAGTTCCTGACGGGCAAGGGCTGCATCTTCCGCAGCCAGACCGACACCGAGGTGCTGGCGCACCTGATCGCGACGTTCCTTCACGACGGATGCAAGACGCTGGAGGCGGCGGTGCAGGCCGCCTTGCGCGAGGTGAGCGGGACGTTCGGCATCGCGGTGATGTCGGCCGACGAGCCTGACAAACTGGTGGCCGCCCGCAAGGGCAGCCCGCTGATCATCGGCGTGGGGACCGACGAGTACGTCGTCGCCTCCGATGCCTCGGCCATCATCGAGCACACGGCCAATGTGATCTACCTCAACGACAACGAGATGGCCGTCATCACGCGTGACGGCATGCGTACGACGACGGTGGACAACGTGCCGGTGACCAAGGAAGTGCAGCAGATCGAGTGGTCGCTGGAGCAGATTGCCAAGGGCGGCTACGAGCACTTCATGCTCAAGGAGATCTTCGAGCAGCCCGACGCGATCCGCACGACGCTCAGCGGTCGGCTGGACTGCCGCCAGATGCGCGTGATGCTGGGCGGGCTGGACAACATGGCCCGCGACCTGGTGAAGACCAAGCGGCTGGTGCTGACGGCGTGCGGGACGGCCTGGCACGCGGGGCTGGTGGGGGAGTACCTGTTCGAGGACCTGGCGCGGATTCCGACCGAAGTGGAGTACGCCAGCGAGTTCCGCTATCGCAACCCGATCATCGAAGACGGCACGGTCGTGATCGCCATCAGCCAGTCGGGCGAGACGGCCGACACGCTGGCGGCGATGCGCGAGGCCCGCGAGAAGGGCGCGATGGTGCTGGGCATCGTCAACGCAGTGGGCTCGACGATCGCCCGCGAGACCGACGCCGGCGTGTACCTGCACGCCGGGCCGGAGATCGGCGTGGCCTCGACCAAGGCCTTCACCTGCCAGCTGGTGGTGGAGACGCTGATCGCCCTGATGCTCGGCCGCCGGCGGTTCATGTCGCAGGCGACGGTGGAGCATTACATCAAGGCGCTGTCGGCGATCCCGTCGCAGATCACGACGGTGCTGAAGCAGTCGGACGCGATCCGCGACATTGTGGCCCAGCACGTTCAGAAGGAAAACTGGCTGTTCCTGGGCCGCGGCTATCACTACCCGGTGGCGTTGGAGGGGGCGCTGAAGCTCAAGGAAATCAGCTACATTCACGCCGAGGGCCTGCCGGCGGCGGAGATGAAGCACGGGCCGATCGCCCTGATTCACGAGGGCATGCCGGTGGTGGTGGTGGCGCCCCGGTGCGGCACGTACGACAAGGTCATCAGCAATATCGAAGAGGTGCGGGCACGCAAGGGCTGCATCATCGCCATCGCCACCGAGGGCGACACGCAGATCCAGCGCTATGCCAAGCACGTGATCTACGTGCCTGATTGCCCCGCGCCGCTGCAGCCGCTGCTGACGGTCGTGCCGCTGCAGTTGATCGCGTATCACGCCGCTGTCGCTCGCGGCTGCAATGTCGACAAGCCAAGAAACCTCGCAAAGAGCGTCACCGTCGAGTGACGTATCGTATGTTTGCAGTGTAGAGGCGCCCCCGGGGCACGCGGCCCCGGGATGGCGGCGGCCTAAGAAGGCCTGCCGAAGGCAGGCAGGCCGCCGCGTCCCTTGGTGGGTCCCCTCTCGGGGCCACCCCTTGTGGGTTGCCTGCCGCGGACGCGGGTGCTCGCTCACGACCCCGCCGCGGCCACCAAAAGGAGAGACCGATGTTCAGGGTTACGTCGATACTCAGCGTAGGGGCGTTCTTTCCGGTGTGGATCGCGCTGGGCGCGATCATGTTCCTGGTCGGCCTGCTCGGCCGCAACCATACCGCGTTTGCCCCCAGCGCCCGCGCCAGCGTGGGCCCGCGCCGCGCCGTCCGTGAAGCGGCCTCGTCTCGCCCGCTGCGCCCCTGCGACGTGCCCGAGGTGACGATGGCGGACTGATCGCGACGCAGCATCACCATGGAACGTGTGAGTGCTTTTGGCGGCGGCTTGCCCGTTCGGCGCTGTCAGATCTGGGTGCGCCCCAGAGCTTCTACAGCGCCGAACGGCAAGCCGCCGCCAAAAGCTTTACTGCCAGATTCAAACGTGAAGATTACTGGTTGCGAGTGTGCCGAAGGATGAACTCGACAATGGGTGTGGGGTCGTCCAAGCCGTGGGGATGGTGCTTGAAGCCTTTCTTGACGATCACCTGGATGCTGCCGCCGAGTTCCTCGTAGCGCTTGCGCAGCACGACGGTGTTCTCTTCGTAGGGGACGACCTCGTCGGCATCGCCGCAGATGTGCAGCAGCGGCACGCCCGCTTCGGCCAGCGGCCGCAGGTTGTCCACCGGGTTGCCGCCGTAGGCCAGGGCCTCGGCGTCGGTGGCGAAGTGGTAGAACCGCTTGAGGTTGACCCAGTCGGTGGGGTTGCCGGGGCCGACGCCCTTGCCGGCCGGCCAGCTCTTGAAGTCGCACACGGGGTTGTCGCCGATGATGCACGAGACGCAGTGCGGATGGCGGGCCACCCAGTTGTACGCGTACAGCCCGCCGCGGCTGACACCTTCGAACGAGGGCCTGGCGGAGAGCCCCCGCTGCGTCAGGAAGGCGTAGAAGGCGTCCCAGTGCAGCAACGCATCGGGACAGCCGAACGTGTTGCCCACATCTATATAGACGACGTGGTAGCCGCGCTGCAGCATCGCCACGTCGGTCTCGGGGCGGTGGCCGAAGAACTCGGCCTGCCACATCCACGGCCGGCCCGGCGCGGGGGCAGCGGGGGGGGGCACCACCAGGCAGGGGCAGCCATCGACGGTGAAGTCGTATCGGTCAAAGCCTTGCCACTGGGACTTCTGTCCCGGCCACTCGATTCGGTCCGTCTCCATCATCATTTCCCTTTCCAGCGGTTGGAGCATGATCCTATCGGCGCCTCAGCCGCTGTCAAGGACTGCGGGCGGCGGTTGCGCGATGCCATCAAGCCCTGTCGCGCCCCGCGGCGGGTAGTTGGGCGTGCGCGGAGGGCTATGATGTAGTGCCGGGGGGCTCGGGGTCCCCCAGGTTCTCTTAGGAAAGGGTAGCGTATGCGTTACGGTTTGGCATTGTTGGTCGTGCCGGCACTGTCGTTATGGATGCTGGCGGGGTGTGAGCATCAGCACCAGGAAGCGCAGATCCAGGGGAATGACCCCGAGTCGCGCGACATCGCCAAGACGATCGTCGACATGCGGGCGAATGATCCCAACGTTCGCATCGCCGCGGCGACGCACCTGGGCGATATCAAGGCCGACCGCGAAGGGGCTCGAGATGCCCTGGAGTCGGGCGTCAAGGACACCGACGCGCGCGTTCGCAAGGCCTCGGCCGAGTCGCTGCGGAAGATCGGCAGCTTCGACGCGCTGAACAAGCTCAAGGAACAGGGGAACGCCGGTCGTCAGGAAGCGCGGGATGCGTACAACGCTTCGGTGAAGGAACTCCGCGACAAGGCTGCCAAGGGCGATTCGGGCGCCAGGGATACCTTGAAGAAGCTGGGTGAAAAGGACATCTGATCGCGACCCAGACGCCACGCAAACGGCAATCCGTTACAGCGCGACGGTCCGCCTGAGACCGTCGCGCTGTTTTTGCACCCAGAGATCGTACGGATTTGTTGCCGGACGAGGGCCCATGTTGATGGCCCGCTTGGGGTGGGGAGGATGCCCACTATTGCAGCTGAGCGATCCACCGGACGCTCTATGCATCCCCGCTTCTTTGGATGCGTCGCGTGCGTCAGGCGCCGAACCCGCCAGCGACGGTCGAGAAGCAGTGAACCTGCCTGCCTGCCGGCAGGCCGCAGAATTCCGAACATCGAACAGCAGAACTCCGAAGGGAAAGACCCCCGGTTTACAGTCTTTCACTTCGATATTCGAAATTCCTTGTTCTGCGGTTCTGCGGTTCGCTGCTTCTTCCCGCCCCGAGCGCATAGATCGTCATGATGAACGGGGTACGTGGGATGGTGGGCATGCATCCCACCCTACGTGGCAGCGTTGTCTCGTCCCCGCTAATTCGTGATGAACCAAAAGAAACGACGCATGGCGTGGGTGGGCGCCATGCGTCGTGAGATCGCCGAGATGGGGCTGGCGATAGTGGGAGTTCGCCAACCTGAGTCAGTCGCCGGCGATTTTAGAACCTCCGGGCGAATGACAGGCGTCGGTCGATGCTTATTGCTTCATCGAAGCTTCGAACTTCTTGGCCTTCTCGTCATCGCTGAGCTTGTCCCAGGCCAGCGGGCAATCGCTGCAGCAGAAACCGATCGTCTTGCCCTTGTACTGGCGGGTGTTGCTGGGCAGGGTTTCGCTGACGGCCATGCCCATGATCGGGCAGCGGACGTTGTCGACCTTGACCGGGCGGGCGGCGTTGACGCCGGCCTCGCTGAGCTTCTTGGCCTTCTCATCATCGCTGAGCTTGTCCCAGGCGGTGACGCAATCGCCGCAGCAGAAGCCGATCTTCTGGCCCTTGAACTCGCGGGTGTTCTTCTCGGGCACGTCCTTGAGGTTCATGCCCATGATGGGGCAGTTGCGGTTGGCCACGCTGATGGACTTGACCTCGGCCACGCCGGCGTCCTTGAGCTTACGGTCCTTCTCTTCATCGCTGAGGCGGTCCCACATCTGCGGGCAGTCGTGGCAGCAGAAGCCGATCTTCTGGCCCTTGTAGACGCGGGTGAGGCTTTCGGGCACTCGCTGAATTTCCATGCCCATGATCGGGCACTTCTTGTTGTCGACGGAGACCAGGCTGCCTTCATTCTGTTGGATCGAGTTCTTGAGCTGCATCAGCGCCGCGTGGGCCTTATCGATCTGCTCGGACGCCTTCTTGGCGTCGCCGCTGTCGGCGGCCTTCTTGGCTGCCTGCATGGCTGTCATGATCTCGTCGAGCTTCGCCGCGGTATCCTGCGGGCTCTTCTTGGGCTCTTCGCCGCCGAGCAGGCCCTTGGGCCCCAGCACCAACGCCGCCGAGATACCGATCACAACAGCGGACAGAACGATCCAGGATTGCTTCATAGTCTTCTCCTTCTTTAGGTTCGGGGTTCCCAATGTACGCGGCGAATTATAGGAAGGCATTCCTAGCGGCAGCGATTTTCTTTCCGATTGGCAGGAGCGCGGCTCGGGGAAGTGTGCATAGGCGGGCGGATCAATCGGGACGGTCGTGTTTCCATAACATAGGATTGGGCCGCCAGTAGAGGGGGGCGAAGCGAAAGGAGGCCGCGGGTGAAGGGGCGGCAATCGCGATAATCCCGATGCGAAAATTGTGCGCACAGGCCGCCTATTGAGGCGTGGCGGCTCGAGCACGGGCATCGGCTCAGGGCTTGGAGTAAGCGGGCAGCAGGAACGTATCGGTGCGGCTGACGGGCTGTTCGTTACCGCGGTAGTCGAAGATGCCTTCGGCGAGATAGATGTTGTTGTTCTTCACGCCGACGCCGGGCTTGTTCGCCCAGCTCACGCTCATGTTCATGTAAAGCACGTTCTGCCCGGTTCGGCCGTGGTTCTCGCTGGCCTCGTCATTGAGGCGGTCGCGGTGGAACTGGCCATCGGGGAAGATCGGCGTGTTGTCGGCCAGCACGACCATGCACCCGGCGTCTTCGCTGGTGATGTTGCTGCGGCGGAGCGGGCCGTCAGGGCCCAGGGGGTGCTGGTACGAATAGCTGATGAACTGCTCGCCCGGGAAATCGCTCATGTCCGGTTGCGTGTTCAAGACCTGCGAAGAGACGGCCGGACACTGGAACGCGTTCGGCAGGGCCAGCCCGGCCTTGACCAGCTTGAACAGGCCGGCGGAGTTGCTCTGGACCTTCTCGCCTTCCATCGGCAACCAGGCGTACTTGTGCTCGGACGCCATCGGCAGGAATTCATTGTTCTCGCTGGCGTAGGTGTTCAAGGCCGTGCCGATCTGGCCCATATTGGAGGCGCATTCGCTGACGAGCATGCGCTGCTTGGCCTGGCGGAGGGAAGGCACGAAGATTGCCGCCAGCAGCAGGATCGAGGCGGCCAGGGCGGCGACCTCGCGCCATGAGAAGGTGCGGGGGGCCGAGCGGCCTCGCGTGGATTCCTCGCGGGCGATCAGGGCATCGGTGCGACGGGCGGCTTGGATGCGGGCCATGGTCTTGGCGACGAGATCCGACGGCGCCTGCACCTGCGGAAGCATGTGAATGGCGGCGACGGTGTTGCCCAGATCGTCGAGCAGGCTCTGAAGCTCGGGCTCCGCCTGGAGCCGTTGCCTGACCTGTTCCTTCTGCTGGGGTTCGAGGACGCCCTTCAGATAGTCGATCAGGAGCAGTTGATCATCACTATTGTTGCTCATGGCCCAATCTCTTTGCTACGGCTTGCCATTGCCTGGAAAAATATTTCACGGCCGCATGCAGACGGGATTTCACCGTGCCCAGTGGCACGTTGAGAATGTCTGCGATCTCCTTATACGGCAGCTCGTCAAAGTAGCTTAACAATAGCACGATGCGGAGCGACTCCGGCATCTGGCTGATGATCTTCTCTACGGCCCGGCGGGTCTCAAGGTTCAACAAAGAAAAGTCCGGAGCAGGAATATTTGAGGGCATGATGTCGGCGTAGCTGGTTCGGCCCTCGTCCTCGCCGCCGACGGTGGCGTCCAGCGGGGCGGCCTGGCGGCGTTGGCGGCTTCGCATGGCGTCGCGGCCCTTGTTGGCGGCGATGGTGAACAGCCACGGCTTGAAGTTGCGGCTCATGTCGAAGGCGGCGGCCGATATGTGCACCTGCAGGAACGTTTCCTGGAAGACGTCCTCCGCCAGCGCCGCGTCGCCGGTGAAGCGGAACAGGAAGTTGAACAACTCCTGCCGGTAACGAGAGACCAGCAGTTCAAAGGCCCCTCCGTCGCCTTCGAGGTGGCGTTGAAGAAGTTCGTTGTCGGTCGGCTTGGCATCCAATGTCTTGGTCGCGTTTGGCACGAAGCGATGCTTTCCTTTTGCGCCGGCTGGACTTGCACGCCCCGCATCGGCGAATGAATCATAATTCCGTCCACTCGAAAGGGTCAAATCTCTTTTTCACGGCCGGTGTATTTGCGGCTCCGGCCTTCTTCTCCTTATGGACAATTCCCCACAACAAATGATAGGCCGCTTCGCCTCCAGGGGTGTATCTTTCGCGATTGCCCCCGCGGGCGCCGCCGATATAATGCGACCCGATGGAAACGCCGCAGCAATCCCAACTGAATGCCTCCCGCATCCGCTATGCCAGCGAGGAGGCCCGCTCCCTGCTGGCGGGGCGCCTGGAGGTCCTGCGCGACCCCCTGGCCAGCGGTTGGGAGAAGGTCAAGTCCAACGCCTCGCGGACGGTCTACCGCGGGGCGATTGACGGGCAGTGGATCTATCTCAAGCATTTCCATCCGCGGTCGCTGGTGCACCGTGTCTCGCGATGCCTGGGCGCCTCGGACGCCCACCGCGAACTGGAATTCATGATGTACCTCTCCGGCTGCGGCGTCGACACCGCGCCCGTCCTGGCCTCGATGTGCACTGGCGGCCTGGAGTGGGTGGCCACGCGGGCCATCGCGCCCTGCCAGCAGGGCGATGCGTGGCATCCCCAGGCCCTGGCCGGCGACCGCGCCGCCGTCCGCCGCGCCACCATCGCCCTGGGCGATATGATCGGCCGCATGCACGCCGCGGGGGTGATCCACCGCGACCTGCACTGCGGAAACGTGCTGGTCCGCGGCGACGAGGCGAGCCCCCGGCTGGTGCTGATGGACCTGCACCGCGTGCGGAGGCGACGCAACCTGTCGCGCCGCGCTCGGGCGGCCAACCTGGCGCAGCTCTTCCACGACCGCTTCGATTTCACCACCCGCACCGACCGCCTGCGGTTCCTCAAACGGTACCTCCAGGCCTCCGCCGCCACCGGCAGCGTGCGGGCCTGGCTGGGGCTGATCGAGAAGTTCTCCCGCGCCCACTCGCGCCGGCAATACGCACAGCGCCAGCGCCGCGTGCTGGGCCTCAACAAATACTTCAGCCCCATCCGCCTCTCCAACGGCTGGAAGGGGCACGTCGTGCTCGCCTCCAAGCGATGCATGGCCGCGTCGAAGGCGGCGACGCTGGAGTTCACCGCCGCCGACTGGCAGGCCGCCCTGGCCAGGCCGCACGGGCTGTTCAAGGGCCCCGACGTGGAGGTGATGAAGGACTCGCCGTCGAGCCTCGTCGTGCGGCGGCGGCTGAAGGTCGGCCCCCACGAGGTGGATGTCTTCATCAAGCGGTCGCGGCGCAAACGCGCGTGGAAGTTCATACTCGACTGCTGCCGCCTCGGCCGGGCCGTCAGGGCGTTTCGCCTGGGGCACGCGCTGCTGACGCGGCGGGTGGCGACGGCGCTGCCGCTGGCGGCGCTGGAACGCCGCGTCGGGCCCTTCCTCGTCGACAGCGTGCTGATCACCGAGGCCGTCAACGGCTCGTCGCTCAACACGTTTCTGAGCACGTGGCTGGCCCAGCCGCCCAAGGCCGACGCCAACCTCACCGTCGAGCAGCAGCGGCACCTGGCCCAGGAAACCCTGTGGCAACTGGGCCGCATGGTGCAGCGGCTGCACGACGAGAACTTCGCCCACCGCGACCTCAAGAGTTCCAACGTGCTGGTGCAGTGGGCTCCGCCCCAGCCGCCGCAGGTGGTGCTGGTGGACCTCGACGGGCTCTCGCACCGGCGGCGGCTGAGCACGACGCGGCGGTTCCAGGGCGTGATGCGGCTGAACGTGTCGCTGCTGAACTGCCCGGCGGTGAACCACGCCGGGCGGCTGCGGATGCTGCTGGGCTACCTCCGCCGCCCCGGCTGCGGACGGATCGACTTCAAACCGTATTGGCGCGTGCTGGAGAAGTGGTCGGCGAAGAAGCTTCGCCAGCAGATCCGCTCCCGCCGCCGCCGGCAGAAGGCGACGCGAAAGCCCGCCTCGTGACGGGTGCCTCTGGGTGCCATGCCGAAGCGTCGGTGCTGCGACGCGCCGGCATGCAGCGGCCCAGCATGCCGTCTGCGGCAGGTAACCTTGGGCTTGTCGCCCTTTGATTCGTCCCGGACTCCTGATTCGATACAATATGCAGATGATGCCTTCCAAACCTGAGCGAATCCTGATCATCAAGCCCAGTGCCCTGGGCGACCTGGTCACCGCGCTGCCCGTGCTGCGCGGGCTCAGACGCGCGCTGCCGCAGGCGCACATCGCCTGGCTGGTGTCGGCGAGCCTGGCCCCGCTGATCGCCGACGATAAGGACCTAAACGAGCTCATCCTCTTCGACCGCAAGGCCGCCGGCAGGGCGTGGCGGTCGTGGTCGGCCATGCGGGCCCTGCGGCGGCTGATGGCCGACCTGAAGAGGTCGCGGCACGATTGGGTGATCGACCTCCAGGGCCTGCTGCGAAGCGGCCTGTTCACCCGCGCTACCGGGGCCCCCGTGCGGGCGGGCTTCGCCGATGCCCGCGAGGGCGCCGCACGCTTCTACAATCGCCCCGTGGCCGTCAAGGCGCTCCACACGGTCGACCGCAACATCGAGCTCCTGGCCGCCCTCGGCATCGAGGCCCGGCCGACGGACATGAACCTCACGCCTTCGCCGGCGGGGGTGCAATATGCACAGGACTTCTGCCGCGGCGAGCGGATCGCCCCGGGCAAGTACCTGGTGTGCGTGCCCTCCACCCGCTGGGCGACCAAGGTGTACCCTCCGCACCACTGGCGGCAGGTGGTGGGGGCGTTGGCCGCCGATACGCACGTCGCCATCGTCGGCACGCCCGACGACCGCGCCGTTGCCGACGCCATCGCCGAGAACCAGCCGCGGACCGTGCTGAACCTCGTGGGCCTGACCGACATCCCGCAGATGGTCGGCCTGATCGCGGGCTCCGGCGGCGTGATCTGCAGCGACTCGGCCGCCAAGTTCATTGCCCCGGCCGTCGGGGTCGACTGCGTGACGCTGATGGGCCCCACGCAGGTGGAGCGGACGGGGCCATATCTTCGCGGGCGCTGCCTCGTCGCGCCGATTCCCTGCCGAGGCTGCCTCAAGAAATGCTGCCGCCACATGACCTGCATGGAATCCATCGCGCCGGGCGCCGTCATCGCCGCCGCCAGAGAGATGATGAAGTCTCATTGAGGCCGCATTTGCGTATCACGGCCATCTTGGCCGTGCGTCCCACGGGCGTCCCGCCCGTGGCGTCTGAATGCAGCAGGGGCGTCCGCCCGTGCGTACGGATGCTGCTCCAATCACCCGGCCATTGAGCCCGGTCGCCTCGCTCCATGTCCTGCGCCCGTTCGTATTATAGTTGTTGGCGTCTCACCCGCTGCCCCCGGCTTGTTGATTCGGTGGGGGCGGGGGTATAATAGGCGACAAGGAGCAGGCAGTAACAGATGAGCATCAGCCAAAAACAAAGCGTGGCCAAGCTGCGGTTTTTTCTCTACGACCGCCCGCTGCACCCGGAATTGTTCGACATCTATCACGACCACCACATCGTGAAGGGTGCATACGAAGCGCAGATCTGGGTGACCGGCTGCACGCACGTGATTGGCTTCTTCCGCGACGGCATGTCGCTGGTGGAAGTGACCGCCGACGCCGAGGCCACGCTGCCCCAGCGGGGCCGCCTGCTCGAATTGCCTTTCCGCGGGGAACGCGACCACGAACGCAAACGCTCCGAAGGCATCAACTACATGATGAACTTCCAGGCCGAGAGCATGAGCCCGGCCGTGTACTCAAAGACGCACCATGACCTGGCGCGCCTCGGCGTGCAGCGCGGGCTGTTCGTGCCGTTCCCCATGTGGATGACGCGAGGCCTGACGCCGTTCACCTTCATCGACTACGACGCCCGCCCCAACGAGTTCCACGTCTTCACGTTCCACGCTTTCCCCGAGGACCTGACGATCGTCAAGACGCAGACGATCTTCGAACTGGGTTAAACGGCCAGGGAGCGGCTTGCCCGTTCGGCGCTGTTCGGTCTTGGCGAGATCGAGAAACAGCGCCGAACGGACAAGCCGCCGACAGGCCGACGGCCAAGCCCGTGGCTCATGGAGCCAACCCCCGCGTCGCTCATGGAGCGACCATTACATCGCCGCGTGGCCCTTGGGGTCGAGAACGCGGACGATTCCGTCCAATTCGCCCAATTCCATACGAAGTGGCTCGATGCGCTCGGCGAGGTACCGGTCGATCCAGATGGGCTCGACCATGCCGCCAAGGGCGGTGCGGCAATCGCTTGCAGCTGCGCTGGCATTGGCGACCGATCCCCGCAGCTGCTGCAGCCAGCTGATCAGTTGCCCGGAGGTTCGGCGGCGGGCGTCCTGCGTAGCCGTCCCCGCGATCTGCCGCAGGCAACGCACCAGCCACCAGGCCGTGTTGCGGGCGTCGTTGAGCTTTCGCAACGCCCCGGCGGCGGCGCGGAAGCGGTCGCCCTCGCCCATGGCGTCCAGTGCGGCGACGCACGCCTCCATGCCGCCGGCGGGCTTGGCCCCGTCGTGGAAGATCACGCCCACGTTCACCAGCGAATCGAGCGAGCCATCAATGGGCTCGTTCTGAACGGTGTGCGTGGCGTAGCGGCTCCAGGCGGTCGCGATGAGCCCGGCCATGTCGAACTGCCTGGCCACGCGGGCCCACGCGAGGGCGTTTTCCTCTCGCACGGCCAGGACGGGCAGGTCGACGTCGCCGCCGTCGGCGCCCTTGTAGGCGCCCGCGCCCCACATGCGGATGCCGTGGTCGCGGAAGCGTTCGAACATCGCCTGGTTCAGGTGGTGGTCCATCTTCAGCGGGTCGCCGCGATAGCCCCACATGCACAGGTCGGCGCGCTGGCCCAGGCTGCGGAGGGCGTCGGAGTCCCAGTCCCGCATCATGTCGTGCCAGAGGATCGGCCGCACGCCCCGGGCGTTGAGCCTGTCCAGGATTGGGCCCACGTGGTGCAGGTACAGCGCCCCCTTGCCATGCTGGGCGATGTAGGCCTTGGCGTCGGGATGGGTGCCAAAGCTCCACGCCTCGTCGCCGCCGAGGTGGAAGTAGCGCAGCTTGGGCGAGCGGGCCAGCACGTCGTCGACCATCTTCTCGACCAGTTCACGCGAGCCCGCAGCCAGCGGGTTCAGCACGTCGCTGCGGGTGGGCACCTCGCGGAGGCGTTCGTTGGCGGCAAGGCTCAGGGGCGTCTCCATGTGGCCGAGGCACTGCACCAGCGGGATGATCTCGATGCCCAGGGCGGCCGCGGCGGCGTTGAATGCCTCCACCTCCGCCGGCGTGTAGGCCGTCTCGCTGCGGTAGGCGGCGACGGTCCACGGGAACGAATCTTCCCACTCCACCAGCACCGCGTTGTATCGTGCCGCCGCAATCACCTTCAGCAGCGAGCACAGCCTCCCCGCCGTCGGCGGCACGCCCTTGAGGTCGAGGTGAACGGCCCGGACGGGGACGACGGGCGTCGCAGCGGTGAAGAGGCTATCGAAGGACATTGGCGTCTCCTTGGGGGAATGCAGTAATCAATAAGTAACAGTAATCGGTAAACGGTAACCGGTAAACGGTAAACAGTAAAACCAAGAATACTCGCGGATTCATAACGGCTTCGCACGAGCGGGCATCTGGGCATTGCTTGCCTTTCGGCGCCGTTCGCGGGTCACCGGTGATCGAACGGCGCTAAAAAGCGAGCGATTGCCGACCGCTGGCGGGCTCCAGGCGGTGACAGTGGGGTTTGTCGTCTCCCCCGCATTTTCTGATTACTGGTTACCGCTTACCGATTACGTTCCAGCATTCCCTGGTTACTGTTTACCGCTCACGGATTACGTTACTATTGTCTCCATGTCGCAGCTCTTTCATGACGAGTCACAGCCCGCGCCGCCGCAGGCGGGCCGGGCCGTGGGCGTGGCGGTCAACGCCAACGTCTGGGGCGCGTTCGACTACCTCTGGCCGAACGCCTTCGGCGAGCCGCAGGTCGGTCAGCGCGTCCGCGTGCCCTTCGGCCGCGGCGACCGCAAGACCATGGGCTTCATCGTCGCGGCACACCCGCCCGCCACCGGCCGCAAGCTCAAGTGCGTCTGCGAGGTCGTCGACGCGACCTCTGCCATGGAACCGGCGATGTGGAAGCTCGCCGACTGGGTCAGCCGCTACTACCTCTCGCCGCTGGGCCCGACGCTGGCGGCCATGGTGCCCTCGGCCGTGGGCAAGCACGCCCCGCGCACGCAGACGGTGGCGTTCCTGGAGAAGCTGCCGGGCGATTGGCCGACGGGGCTGGGCCCGCGTCAGAAGCGAATCCTCAACGAGTTGTACGAGGCCCGCAAGCAGGGCATCGAGCCCCTGACGCTGGAGGACCTGCTGCACCACAGCGGCGCCTCGCGCGAGACCGTGCAGCGACTCAGCGGGCGCGGCCTGGTCCGGTTCGAGAGCCGACAGGTGAAGCTCGGCGACATCGCCTCCGCCGCCAGGCCCGACTGCAGCGGCCTGACGCCGCCGGTGCCCAACGAGGACCAGCAGGCCGTGCTGGCCAAGCTCCTGCCGAAGGTCGGGGCGGGCTTCTCCGTCACGCTGCTGTACGGCGTGACCGGCAGCGGCAAGACCGAAGTCTACATCCGCGCGATCGAAGAGGTCATCCGCCAGGACCGCCAGGCCATCCTGCTGGTGCCCGAGATCGCCCTGGCCACCCAGACGCTCCAGCGGCTGCTCGATCGCCTGCCGCGCGTGGCCGTGCTTCACAGCAGCCTGTCCGACGCCCAGCGGGCGTTCTATTTCCAGCAGATCCGCGACGGCCACGCCTCGGTCGTCGTCGGGCCGCGCAGCGCCATCTTCGCGCCGGCGCCCCGGCTGGGGCTGGTCATCGTCGACGAGGAGCACGAGCCCAGCTACAAGCAGGACGTGGCCCCTCGCTATCACGGGCGCGACGTGGCCATCATGCGGGCGTCGCTGGAGGCGGTGCCCATCGTGCTGGGCTCGGCCACGCCGTCGCTGGAGAGCACGCACAACGTGCAGCAGGGGCGGTACGAGATGCTTCGCCTGCCGCGGCGCGTTCGCGGCCTGCCCATGCCGCGGCTGCAGATCGTGCCGCTTCGCAAGGAGATGCAGCCGGGGCGGATCGAACTCATCGGCCGCACGCTGACCCTGAAGATCGCCTCGGCCCTGGACCGCCGCAAGCAGATCATCCTCCTGATGAACCGCCGCGGCTACGCGAGCTACGTCTTCTGCCCCGCGTGCAAGTGGATACTGATGTGCGAGCATTGCTCGCGGCCGATGGTGTATCACCAGGCCACGCAGATGGCCCTGTGCCACCACTGCGACCACGCCGCGCCGCTGCCCTCGCACTGCCCGGTGGACAAGGGCAAGCTGGTGTACTTCGGCTACGGCGTGCAGCGTGTGGAGGGCGAGCTGGCCCGCAAGTTTCCCTCCGCCCGCCTGGCCCGCATGGACAGCGACACGATGACCTCGCCCGCCCAATTCCAGAAGGTCTTCGCGCAGATGGCGGCGGGGGAGATCGACATCCTCCTGGGCACGCAGATGGTGGCCAAGGGTCTGGACTTCCCGGGCGTGTCGCTGGTGGGCGTGGCGTCGGCGGACACGTCGCTGGCGATCCCCGACTTCCGCGCGTCGGAGCGGACGTTCCAGCTGATCGTTCAGGTGGCCGGGCGGGCCGGACGCGGCGACGAACCGGGGGAGGTGGTCGTGCAGACGCTGCAGGAAAACGAGCCCGCCATCGTCTTCGCCACCAAGCATGACTACGATGGCTTCGCGGCCAGGGAACTGCCGCTTCGCCAGGAGACGGGCTTTCCGCCATTTTCGCGGATGGTGCGGCTGGTGGTGCGGCATGCGAACGT
The DNA here is from genome assembly GCA_964616985.1 of uncultured Planctomycetaceae bacterium. Lineage (GTDB taxonomy): Bacteria > Planctomycetota > Phycisphaerae > SM23-33 > SM23-33 > CAZTVF01. The sequence continues at coordinate 12,707 of CAZTVF010000061.1, read as the reverse complement.
CGAGAAGGCGCACGAGGCGGCGGTGAAGTTGGGCGAGGAACTGCGGGCGATCCTGCCGGCGGGGACGGCGACGATGCTGGGCCCGCAGGAAGCCGGGGTGCTGAAGCTCAACGACCAGTTCCGCTTTACGGTGCTGCTGGTGGCGGCCAAGGCCGGGGCGGTGCAGCAGGCGCTGTGGCCTCACATGGAGCGGCTGTCGCGGCATCTGGGCGCGGAGCTTTACGCCGACGCCGATCCGGTGAACCTGCTGTAGCGCTGCAGGTGAGGGTGGCGGCCTGGGATGGGCTGCGACAGGGAATCGGAGGGCGCGCGACGGCGTGTTGGTGCTGCAGGCGGCTTGACTTGTGAGCATCGTGGCGGCAATGTAATTAAAACTTTCATTGCCTAAGCTTGGTCGAAAAGATAGAGTGATAACCTTCCGGACTGGCTCGGGGCCGTCCGGGACATATCGTACAGGCACGTTCGAGGATGTGGGTCGCGCCATTCATGCGGCCTCCGGGCGTCGGCAATAAATGCAGGAGAGAGAGATGGTCAAGCTTCACGCATTGAGTTGGATGGCAGTATTGCTGGCGGCGGCAGCGATGGCTGGTTGCGGCGAGACGGAGACGGCGGTCGAGCTCAGCTATGTTCGCCCTGCCCGCCAGCCGATCAGCGAGAACATCAAGCGGATCGCCATTGCCGAGTTCAAGAGCGCCGACAAGGATCCCAAGTGGGGCGGCATCGCGGCAGACAAGCTCAACAGCGAACTCGCCCGGTGCAACCAGGAGTTCAACCGCTTCACGCTGGTCGATCACCGGAACCTGGCCAGGATTCTCAAGGCCCAGGATATCAACATCATGAACAGCGAGACGGCCATCCAGGCCGGCAAGATAGCTAACGTGCAGGCAATCATTTACGGCACAATTTCCGCCAGCGTGACGGATGAGCATCTCACGCGGAGCGTGCCGGATCTGATGTCGCGGAGCATGAAAGAAAAACCTTACACCAAACGTAATTGCTTCGTGACTGTCAGTATTACCATGACGAACGTGGACACGGCGGTCCAGATGTCGCCGTTCACGAGCACCAAGACGTTCGACTCGGAGAAGGACGTCAAGGGCAGCAAGCTTGGCAAGACGATGGGCTTCAGTTCCGACGCGCCGCCGGCGGCCGACGAGACGATCAGCAAGCTGCTGGACGTGTGCATCAGCGAGTTCATCGAGCAGGTCAGCCCGCACCGCCAGACCTTCACCGAGAAGCTGGAGAAGGGCAGGACCTCGGCCGTGGAGACGGGCAACAAGCTGGCGAAGGAAAAGGAATACGCCGACGCCCTGAAGCAGTATCTCAAGGGCATCGGTGAGGATTCCAAGGATGACGGCGCGTGTTTCAATGCCGGTCTGATGTGCGAGGCGACGTTGGATTTCGCCAAGGCCGAGGAGTTTTATACCAAGGCCATCGATCGTAATGCCAAGGACAAGTACATCAAGGCCCGCCAGCGTGTGCGGGCGGAAAAGACGAACTAGCGTGGAGCCTCTCACAGGCTCGGTTTACCGTAGTAATGAATTACAGGTCGAAAGACCCCAGGAAAGGAGCTTCTCAATGAAGAAACTCGGAATCATGTTGCTGTTGTGCACGGCCGTCGTGGTGTCCTCGTCGGCCACCGCACAGGCCCAGGCCCTGACCGAACAAAAGAAGGCTCAGAACAAGCTGCTGGCCATTCGCGCCGCCCGCGTGGACGCGATGCGCAAGCTCGCCGAGCGCATCAACGGCCTGTTCATCACCTCCGAAACCAAGGTGAAGGACTTCGTGGCCGAGTCCGACAAGATCAAAACCGCCATGACCGCGTGGATGCAGGGCATGAAGGAAGAGGGTTCGCCCAAGATCAACGAAGACGGCACGGCCGAGGTCAAGATGTCGGTGACCCTGGAAGAAGTGGTCGTCAACCTCGAGCAGATCTCCAAGACCTATGCCAAGGGCAGCAAGTTCAAACAGCAGGACTTCGAGCAGATGACCGTGACCAACAAGGAAAAGGTCCTGACGGAGACCGGCATGGGCGCCCCGCGTCCGGAGCTGGAAGATGTCGGCGAGGCCGTCGCCATCAAGGCCGGCGTTGCCGTTGATTCGCTCGACTACCTCAGTGGCGCCGCCAAGGCCTACTGGATGGCCAACGTCCAGCCGCAGGGCCGCCTGATGGCCGTCCGCGCCGCCCGCGTCGATGGCCTCCGCCGTCTCGGCGAGCGCATCGGCGGCGTGTTCATCACCTCCACCACCAAGGTCAAGGACTTCGTCGCCCAGAGCGATGACATCCATGCCGACATGGCCGCCTTCATCCAGGGCGCCCGCGAAGTGGACATCATGTATCACCCCGACGAGCTGATCGTCGAGGTCGAGATGGAAGTCACGCTGCAGCAGGTCTACGCCCAGCTCAAGTCGTGGGGTGAGGCGCACTACAAGGGCGACAAGGTCGTCCTCAAGAAGCTTGAGGAACTGAGCGTCCAAGTCGTGGACAAGAAGATCAACGAACGCGGCATGGGCGTTCCCCCCGAGAAGTACCTCAAGGGCGAAGTGAAGGTCGTTTCCACCATCGCCGCCGCCGGCCCCGCGTGGATCAATGACACGATGACGGCCGTGGGCAGCGGCGCCATCGACACCTCCGGCGGCAAGAGCGAGGCCCAGGCCAAGCTGATGGCCTTCCGCGCTGCCGAGCTCGACGCCCGCCGCAAGCTCGCCGAGCAGCTCGATGGTCTGATGATCACCTCCAACACCTCGGTCAAGGACTTCGTCACGCAGAATGACGACATCCGCACCGCGATGATGACCTTCCAGCTCGGCGCGCACGTCGTCGAGGGTTCGCAGAAGGTCATGGAAGACGGCACCACGCAGGTGACGGTCGAGATCGACCTCCACCCGCTGTGGAACTCGGTGGTCTTCTACCAGAAGAAGCTGTCGCTGCAGATCAAGTAATTGGCCCGTTTTCCGCGTGAAGACCTCGGAGGCGATCGAGCTTCCGAGGTCTTCACTCCTATTGTGACGGGCGGCCCAGGCCGCTCGCCCTGTCCCGATCCGAAAGCAAAGGAGATTCAAATGTTCAAGGCGATTCTGTCCGTCCTGCTGGCCGTGGCCTTCGTGGCGATGCTGCCCATGGTCGGCGGCTGCGAAGACAAGAAAGAGATCAAGGTCGAGAAGCGCACCACCGTGACGGATATGCCGACCGGTGAGCAGAAGTACAAGGTCGACTAGTCCTCTGTCTCGTGTCATTTAAGGGGTGGCGGCCTTCCCAGGCCGCCACCACAGCCGTCTGGAGGCGGCGGCCTAGGAAGGCCGCCACGCACGAGGCGGCGAAATTCAGCTGGAGATACATCGATGAAGCACCTGATGATTGTGGCGTTGATGGCGGGATTGTGCCTGGGCCTCACACAGGCCGCGCAGGCCGACGAATCGGGCAAGACCAAGACAGTCACCGTGACCGGCATGGGCGTCAGCGAACAGGCCGCCCTGCGCGACGCCCAGCGCAAGGCCGTCGAGGAAGCCGCCGGCACCATCATCGTCTCCGAGAGCAAGACCAAGGACTTCACCTTGGTCAGGGACACCGTCTACGCCAAGTCGGCGGGCTTCATCAAGGGCTTCGACAAGATCTCCTCCCGCGAGATGGCCGACGGCACGTGGGAGATGAAGATCAAGGCCGAGGTCTCCATCCAGGGCGTGGTCGATACGGTCGCCACCGTCAAGAACCTCCTCCAGCAGGTGGGGCGCCCCAAGATCATGGTGTGGATGAAGGAGACCATCGAGAACGTCGAACGCCACCACGCCGTTGAGACCGTCGAGGACTCCATCGTCTCCGCCCGCGTCGAGCAGATGCTGCTGGACAGCGGCTTCATCCTCGTCGACCGCGACCGGGTGAAGGAACTCATCGAGCGCGAAAAGATCCTCGCCGCCGCCGAAGACAACGCCGAGAAGAAACTGCTCGCCCTGGCCCGCCAGGAGAAGGCAGCCATCTTCATCACCGGCACGGCCAGTGCCACCGCCGGCGACAGCAGCCGCGACGACGGCATGAGCATCTTCACGTATGAAGGCCAGGCGAACATCAAGTGCCTTAACGCCGACACGGCCGAGCTGATCTACAAGGTGCCCGGCAAGCCCACCCGCGGCGTGCAGCGCGTGTGGAAGTCGGCTGCCCAGCAGGCGCTGAAGTTCCAGGCCGACCAGATCGCCCCCCAGATCCAGCAGCACATCCTGGAACACTGGATGGAATGGCTGCAGGGCGGCGGGCAGCTGGAGATCCAGATCGAGAACCTCTCGTTCGAGAATTTCGTGAAGGTCAAGGACGCCCTCAAGAGCGTCAAGGAATTCAAGGACATCGACCTGCAGCTGGATAACGAGGTTGCTACGTGCTCCATCCAGTCCGACCGCCGCGCCCAGGAGATCGCCGAGCAGATCATCAAGACCGTCAAGGACATCAAGATCACCGGCGTCACCGCCAAGACCATCAAGGCCAAGTACGTCGGCAAGGACTGACCCGGCCGTTGAACCCAAAGCACCCCGCCCCCTGGCAACAGGGGGCGGTTTCGTCTTGGGGCTCGAAATCGCCGCTTTTCTCGATGGGTGGCGGCCTTCCCAGGCCGCTGCCAGGAACGCTGCAAAGGCGGCGGCCTGGGAAGGCCGCCACCTGTCCGACAGGGAGGCCGCCACCCCGATACGGAAGGCCCACGCGCTTCTCCGTTGACCGGGGCGAAACGTGGATCATACAATAGCGTTCAAGTGATGGCGGGACCCGCCGACATTTCAGCGAAAGGCATACTATGAAATTCGTCAAGCTCAGCGTCGCTCTTCTGGCCCTGGCGGCCGTGGCCATGGCCGCCGACCAGGCCGGCAAGCCCTCTGCCGCCGCCGCTCTGCCCACCACGGTGAGCCTCGACCTCGGCAAAGACGTCACAATGAAGCTGCAACTGATCAAGCCCGGCAAGTTCCTCATGGGCAGCAATGCTCAGGATGAGCAGCGCGACGCCGATGAGACCCCGCACAATGTCGAGTTCAAGACGCCGTTCTACATGGCCGTCACGGAGGTGACGCAGGAGCAGTACGAGGCCGTGACCGGTCGCAAGGCCGGCGATGGTCGCTCGCCAAAGAATCCGGCGGAGCCCGTCTCGTACAACGAGGCGGTGGAGTTCTGCAAGAAGCTCTCGGAGAAGGTGAAGCGAACCGTCAAGCTGCCCACCGAGGCGCAGTGGGAATACGCCGCCCGCGCCGGCGGGGCGGGGCGCTACTGCTTCGGCGATGACGCCGCCCTGCTGGGCGACTACGCCTGGTATGCCGGCAACCGCGCCGGCAAGGTGCAGCCGGTCGGTCAGAAGAAGCCCAACGCCTGGGGCCTGTACGACATGTACGGCAACGCCATGGAATGGGTGAGCGATTTCTACGATACGCTGCCGGCGGCCGCGGCCACCCAGCCGACGGGCCCCGACAAGGGCGACTCCCGCATCCTCCGCGGCGGCGGCTGGACCAGCGACGCCCGCCAGTGCCGCTCCGCCTACCGCATCCGCGTCGCCCCCGACAGCAAGGGCCCGCTGACCGGCTTCCGCGTCATCATCGAAGACTAATAGCTCGTCAATCGAACTATGTGAGTGCGTCTGGCGGCGGCTTGCCGTTCGGCGCTGTGGAAGCCCCTGGGCGTCACCTGGATCTGACAGCGCCGAACGGCAAGCCGTCGCCAAGGCCTTACTCCCTCTGCGCAGCCACCCTTCGTCCTTACAGATAATACTCCGGCAGATAGTTCTTCTCCGCCAGCAGGGCCTGCACCTTGCGAACGCCAGTGTCGAGGTCGGCGACGCTGTCGATGTGAAGATCGCCGCGGCGGTGCGTAAGCTGGTTCTCGCCCAGCGTGATCACCAGCAGCTCGTTGGGGCGGTTCAGCGTGTCGATGATGTCCAGCTCGTGGTCGTCCAGGTCCGAGACGGTGGTGATGAGGATCAGCCCGGCATCGGCGAACAGGTGCGCCACTTCGCCCAGCCGCCGCAGGTACTCCTCGCGTTCGCCGGCCTCGCCCAGGTCGCGGTCGATGCCCAGCAGGGCATTGGACAGGCCCAGGTAATAGACGGCGTGCCCTTCCTTGAAGAGCTTCTCCTCCAGGGCCTTGGCCAGCAGCCGCTTGCCGGCCTCGACGGGCCCGCCGATGAGCACAAGTCCCGACCGCTGGTTGTACCGGCTTTGCCGCATGCCGGGCGTGATCCTGCTGCGTTCCCACGCCCGCTCGCGCTGGTGCACGTGCCGCTGCACGAGCGACTCGCCCGCTTCGCTGGCTTCCAGGATGATGCCGCCCCCGGCGATCTCGTAGTTGTCGATGATGACGAACCGCCCGGTCTGCGGGATGTCCACGGCCAGGTCGCACGCCAGCGGCTTGACCGCCTCCAGCGTGCACTGGGCCACGTCGTGCCGCTCCACCTGGAGCGGCCGCGCCTTGGCCGTGAGGTCCGACGCATCCAGCACCGAAGATATGTCGGTAAGGAACACCTGCCCGCGGGCCCCCGCCAGCTTGATCTTGTATCGCTTGCCCTTGATCATCGGCTGCCGCGCCAGCCAGAACAGGTTCACGCGCAGCCGCCGGCTGACCTTGGCCGCGGGCTGGGCGGCCTTGCACATCAGCTCGCCGGGTCGGATGTAGATCTGCGTCGTCAGCGTCACGCCCACCGATTCGCCGGCCGCCGCCTTCGGAGGCGCCGGCGCGTTGAACGTCTCGATCGTCGCCACGCGCGAACGTTTCTGAGAGGGGAGGAACACCACCTCGTCGCCGGCCGCCAGCGTGCCCGTCTCGATCCGCCCGGCCACGATGCGGCGGTCGTCGCCCTCGGCCGTGAACTTGTAGATGTCCTGCACCGGGAACCGCAGCGCCTTGTCCACCGGGGCGGGCTCCTTGGCAAAACTGTCCACCATCTCCAGGATGGTCTTGCCCGCATACCACGGCATGGCCGCCGCCCCGGAGGCGACGTTCTCGCCCTCGCGGGCACTGATGGGGATGAAGCCCGCGGGCACGATGCCCACCTGCGAGAGGAACCGGCGGTATTCGCGCTCGATGGCGTCGTAGACGTCCTGGCTGTAGCCCACGAGGTCCATCTTGTTGATGCACACCGCCACCTGCCGCACGCCCAGCATGCTCATCAGGTAGCCGTGGCGGCGCGAGTTCTCCCGAACGCCTTCCTTCGCGTCGATCACCAATAGCCCCGCCTCGGCCCGCGCGGCGCCGGAGATCATGTTCTTGAGAAACTCCACGTGGCCGGGCGCGTCGATGATGATGTAGTCTCGCCGGGCCGAGCGGAAGAAGCACCTCGCCGAGTCGATCGTGATGCCCTGCGACTGCTCATCCTTCAGCGCGTCCAGCAGGAACGCATACTCGAACGGCCGCGAACTGCGGAGGCAGCGTTCGCGCACCTCCTGCAGCTTGCCCTCCGGCAGCGAGTTGGTGTCGGCCAGCAGGCGTCCCACCAGCGTGCTCTTGCCGTGGTCGACGTGTCCGATGACGACGATGTTCATCTGCTCGCGCGCTGTCGGCGCGGCGGCAGGGGGGGCGTCAGCATCACGGATTGCGGGGGCGGTCATGGTCTTTCCTTCCGGTCCTTTGGTTACATGTAGCCTTCGCGCCGCAGCGTCTCGAGGCCTTGGCCGTCTTCCTTGTCCTGGGCCCGGCCGCTGCGCTCGGCGATGTTGGCGAACTTGCCCGTGCGGAGTTCCTCGATGATGTCGCCCACGCACCGCGCCGCCGAATGCACGGGCTTGGTGCACGGGGCGCAGCCCAGCGAGCGGTAACGAACGCCGGTGCCCTGGTCGAAGTACAGGTCGATCACAGGGATCTTCTCGCGTTCGATGTATTCCCAGATGTTCAGCTCGGTCCAGTCCAGCAGCGGGTGGATGCGCACGTGCGTGCCGGGGGCGAAGTCGGTCTTGAACTGGTTCCACAGTTCCGGCGGCTGGTCGCCGACGTCCCATTCGTTTTCCTTGTCGCGCGGCGAGAAGTAGCGCTCCTTCGAGCGGCTGCCTTCTTCATCGGCCCGCACGCCGACGATGACGCCGGTGTAGGGCTCGCCGTTTTCGACCACGCGGAACTCGCCCGTCGCATGGTCCAGGACATGCCGAGGCCACTCGCCCGCGAGCGTGCGCTTCAGCGCCTCGCTCTTGAGCGAACGGCAGCAGTCGAGGCGGTTGGTCTTGCCGGCCGGGAAGGTCTCGCCCGCGGCCAGTGCGGCCTTGTTCTGCCCGACGATCAGGTTCAGCCGCAACTGCCGGGCCAGGCGGTCGCGATATTCGATCATCTCGGGGATCTTGTGCCCCGTGTCGATGTGCATGAGCGGCATGGGCACGTGGCCGAAGAATGCCTTTCGCGCCAGCCAGAGCAGCACGGTCGAATCCTTGCCGATCGACCAGAGCATCACGAGCTGCTTGAACTCGCGGTAGGCCTCGCGAAGGATGTAAACGCTCTGTGCTTCCAGGAGGTCCAGACGGTCCATGTTATTTCGCCCTCTGCAGGCGGCCATCGTTCCAATGCAGGCCGCATTCCTTGTGCTCGGGTTGTTCCCACCACCAGCGGCCGGCGCGGAGATTCTCGCCGCCGGCGACCGCGCGGGTGCAGGGGGCGCAGCCCAGGCTGGGGTAGCCATCGTCGTGAAGCTTGTTGTAGGGCACGTGGTGCTCGCGGACGTACTGCCACACCTGCTCGGTCGTCCAGTCCGCAAGCGGGCTGATCTTTAGCAGACCGTTGGCGGCATCCCATTGGACGGCGGCCAGGTCGTCGCGGGTGACGGCCTGCTGACGGCGCAGGCCGGTGATCCAGGCGCCCAGGCCCGCCAGCCGCCGCCGCAGCGGCAGCACCTTGCGGACGCGGCAGCAGAGCTTGCGGCTTTGAACGCTGTCGCGAAAGAGGTTGATGCCGTGCTCGGCCACCATGCGCTCCACGTCTGCGGCGTCGGGGAAGAGCACCTCGATCCGCAGGCCGAACCGTTCTTCGGTGGCTGCCAACGTCTGGTAGGTCTCCTCCGGCAGGCGGCCGGTGTCGAGGGTGAAGATAGGGATGGGCAGGCCCTGCGAGTGGATCATGTGCGTGATGACCTGATCCTCGAGCCCCAGGCTGGTGGCGAAGGCGAGCTTGCCCTGGAAATGCCTCGCCGCGTAGCTCAGCACGTTCTCTGCCGGCAGGTCCTTCACTCGCTCAAGTATTACCGAGAGGTCGATGCTCATCCTTTTCACCTTTCTGCGATCATGATAGCCGATGAGTAAAGTAAGTCAATAGAAATACTGTAGAAGACTGAGTCAGGAAATTATTCGGCTATATGCGAGTGCGGTAACGCTCTGTTATTACACGCTTAATAATACACACAGTGAAAAATACATTATCTCGATTGACAATAGTACTATGTTGCGATAAGATCACTCGGGATTGAAAGGGATCCGCCTATGTCATCTGCCACCGAACTGCCTGACAAGACGCCGCAGAAACCGGACCTCCGCCTGCAAACGGCGGATGCGTCGCCGAGCTTTGCTGCCATCTTCAGCATCTTCCGCATCATCGGGATGGATCAGGTTGTGGACCCTCTGTGTTGTTCTACTCACAGCTGGTGAACGTGGCCCGTCGCGTGCATCTTCTGCACGCGGCACTGGATTGACTCGTGGCGGCAGGCAGTAATACATGGCGATATGCCGTTGCTATGCCGCTGAACTTCCACTGAAGGACTGTGACTGTGGAACTGCGAAACCTGATTGAATACGGCAAGGGATTCCTCGTCATCTCCCTGGGCGTCGTGGTCTCGTTCCTGGCCATGGCCGATCGGCTGGCCTTTGCTGAGGATGCGAGGACGACGCTGCTGAACGTTTCCTATGATCCGACGCGTCAGCTGTACGACGCGTACAACAAGGCGTTCGCCGAGTACTGGAAGGGCAAGAGCGGCCAGAGCGTGACGGTTCGCCAGTCGCATGGCGGATCGGGCAAGCAGGCCCGCGCCGTCATCGACGGCCTGGAGGCCGACGTGGTGACCCTCGCATTGGCCGGCGACATCGACGCCATTGCGCAGCAGGCCAAGCTGCTGCCGCCCCAGTGGCAGAAGCGGCTGCCGAGCAACAGCTCGCCGTACACCTCGACGATCGTCTTCCTCGTCCGCAAGGGCAACCCCAAGGGCATCAAGGACTGGGACGACCTGGCCAAGGCGGGCGTGTCGGTGATCACGCCAAACCCCAAGACGTCGGGCGGGGCACGGTGGAATTACCTCGCCGCCTGGGGCTTCGCGCTCAAGCGTGAACTGGGCGACCTCGCCCGCCTGAAGGACCCCAACGCCGCGGCCGACGTGACCAAGGCCCAGGACAAGGCCCGCCAGTTCGTCGAGGCCCTGTTCAAGAATGTGCCCGTGCTGGACTCCGGCGTGCGGGGGTCGACCACCACCTTCGTGCAGCGCGGCCTGGGCGACGTGCTCCTGTCGTGGGAAAACGAGGCGTTCCTGGCCGTCAAGGAATTTGGGGCCGACAAGTTCGAGATCGTCGTGCCCTCGCTGAGCATCCTGGCCGAGCCCCCGGTGGCGGTGGTCGACAAGGTCGTCGACAAGCGCGGCACGCGGGCCGTGGCGCAGGCGTACGTGGAGTTCCTGTACACCAGGGAAGGCCAGGAGATCGCCGCTAGGAACTTCTATCGCCCGCGGCTGCAGGAGGTGGCGGCGGCCTACGAGAAGCAGTTCCCCAAGGTGACGTTGTTCACCATTGATGACGTCTTCGGCGGCTGGGCCGACGTGCAGAAGTCGCACTTCGCCGACAAGGGCATCTTCGACCAGATCTACAAGCCTCATTGAGCCCGGAGTCCTGATGCCGTTGCTGTTACGACAAAGAAGTGCGCTGCCCGGGTTCGGCCTGACGCTGGGCCTGGCGGTGACGTACCTGGGATTGATCGTCCTGGTGCCGCTGTCGAGTCTGTTCCTCAAGTCGGCCACGGCCGGCTGGGCGCAGTTCTGGCAGACGGTGACGGACGAACGCGTGCTGGCGAGCCTGCGACTGACGTTCCAATCTTCGTTGGTCGCAGCGCTCGCCAACGCGGTCTTTGGCACGCTGGTGGCGTGGGTGCTCGTGCGGTACCGCTTCCCTGCCAGGCGGTTTCTCGATGCGATCATCGACATCCCCTTCGCCTTGCCCACGGCCGTGTCGGGCATCGCCCTGACGGCGCTCTACGCCCCGAACGGCTGGCTGGGCAAGCCGCTGGCCCAGTGGGGCCTGAACGTCGCGTTCACGCCGCTGGGCATCATCGTCGCGATGACCTTCATCGGCCTGCCGTTCGTGGTCCGCACGCTTCAGCCGGCGATCGAGGAGATCGAGAACGAGACCGAGGAGGCCGCCACTGTGCTGGGCGCCAGTCGGCTGCAGACGTTCCGCCGCGTGATCTTCCCCAGCCTGCTGCCGCCGCTGCTGACGGGCTTCGCCCTGGCCTTCGCCCGGGCGCTGGGCGAGTACGGCTCGGTCATCTTCATCGCCGGCAACATGCCGATGATTTCGGAAATCACGCCGCTGCTGATCGTGATCAAGCTGGAACAATACGACTACGCCGGGGCGGCCGGCGTGGCCGTGGTCATGCTCGTGATCTCGTTCGCGCTGCTGGTGGCGATCAACCTCCTGCAGCGTTGGAGCGCCCGCCGGCTGGGCGCGGTGTAGCGGTCTGCGGGTGGGGGGCCAGGAAGGCCGCCACTCTTTGGCGTCTGCCGTAGCGATAAAGGTACCGAATGATGAGTGAGGCTGAACACAACCAGGTCCTGACCCCCTCGCCGTGGCGATGGGTGCTGATCGCCATCGCGGTGGCGTTCCTGGGCCTGTTCCTGCTGCTGCCGCTGGCGACGGTCCTGATCGAGGCGTTCCGCAAGGGCGCTGCCGCCTACTACGCCGCCATTTCCGATGCCGACACATGGTCGGCCATCAAGCTCACGCTGATCATCGCCGCGGTGGCCGTGCCGCTGAACTCGCTGTTCGGCCTGTGCGCAGCCTGGGCGGTGGCGAAGTTCGACTTCCGCGGCAAGAGCCTTCTCCTGGCCATGATCGATCTGCCCTTCGCGATCTCGCCCGTCATCAGCGGACTGATCTTCGTGCTGCTGTTCGGCCTGCAGGGGTGGATGGGCGAGTGGCTGCGCGATCATGACATCAAGATCATCTTCGCCACGACGGGCATCGCCCTGGCCACCGTGTTCGTCACCTTCCCCTTCGTCGCTCGCGAGCTCATCCCGCTGATGCAGACGCAAGGCCGCGACGAGGAGGAGTGCGCCACCGTCCTGGGCGCCAGCGGCTGGCAGACCTTCTGGCGCGTCACGCTGCCGAACATCAAGTGGGCGCTGGTGTACGGGCTGATCCTGTGCAACGCCCGCGCGATGGGCGAGTTCGGCGCCGTCTCCGTCGTCTCCGGCCACGTGCGGGGCGTGACCAACACGCTGCCGCTGCACGTGGAGATTCTCTACAACGACTATAACATCGCCGGTTCGTTTGCGGTGGCCTCGCTGCTGACCCTGCTGGCCGTGGTCACGCTGATCGCCAAGAGCGTGGTCGAATGGCGAGGCCGCCTCGCCGCCCACCGCTTTGCCCGCGAGATGGAAGGAACCCGCACATGAGCATCGACGTTCGCCACATCAGCAAGCACTTCGGCAAGTTCACCGCCCTGAGCGACGTGACGCTCAAGGTCAACGAGGGCGAGCTGGTCGCGCTGATCGGCCCCAGCGGCTCGGGCAAGA
>CAZTVF010000060.1:0-32829 GCA_964616985.1 uncultured Planctomycetaceae bacterium | reverse complement strand
CAGGCTCCAATGTCACTTGTTATTTATGCATCTCAGATTTGAATCTGCGAATCCGAAATCCGCAATCCGCAATTCCTCTACCACCGCTTGCTCATTGCCACGCCCATCGTGCCACTGGCGGGATCGACCATGGGCACGATCTGGAAGCCGTTGATGCGGGGCATGTGGTTCTGCACGACGGCGTGGCCGATGGCCATGCCGATCAGGGCGCCGGAGAGCACGTCGGAGAAATCGTGGTTGCGGGCGTCGATCCGCTCGTAGCCCACGTAGCTGGCGAAGGCGAATGCGGGAACGCCTGCCAGCGGGCCGTACTCTTCGGCCACCACGGTGGCGAAGGCGAAGCTGCTGGAGGTATGCCCGCTGGGCCAGCCCACGTGGTCGCCGTTGGGGCTGTCGGTCTGGGCGGCGCCCTTGAGGCCCAGCGTGAGCAGATCGGTGATGATCAAGGCGTTGATCAGGGTGGTGGCCTTGTCGTAGTTCTGGGCGTCGTTGCGGGCCAGGGCGGTGAAGTACATCGCGCCAGCCACGGCGAAGTGCGTGCCGGGGTTGCCGCCCACGTCGCCCACGGTGTCCCAGAACGAGTTCAGCTGGTGGCCGTGCTTCTCGAAGTGGTCCTGCACGCGGTTGTCGCTGCCGGAGGCGTTGATGGTGATGCCCACCACGCCCGCGGCCCCCAGGCCCACGAGCGATACCCAGTTCGTGGCGACCGCCTTGGTGTCGTCCCACAGGGTCTCGGGCATCTCCTTGCCGTAGCGGCCGAAGCTGGTCCAGAAGTCGCCGGGATATGCCGGCCCGCTGCGGTGCTTCCAGTAGATGTACTGGCGGCCTTCATCGTTGGTCCGCAGATCCCCTTGGGCGGGCTGCGACGATGGCTGGGTGGTCGAGCGGGCGGGGGCATCGGCCGTGGCCGCGGCCAGCGCGGCGTCCGACTGCAGCGCGTCGCCCAGGGCCAGCCACGTTCCGCCGGCAGAGCTTTCGGGGGCAACACCCTCGCCGCCCCACAGCGCGCCCGAGGACAGCATCATGACAACCAGCAGCATCCCGATTGGAAGTGAGTTCCGGTGCATGGAGCGGTCTCCTTTTATGACCCAGAAGCATATACGCGCCGCCGGCAGGGCTCAAGTATCTGATGTGGAAAGAAAGGTCGGGGAAAACGACACGTTCGCGATCACCCTGGAGTTGCCGCCTGCCCATCGCCGCGTCCGCACGCACGCAGCAGGCCGCCGTGCGCGAAACCGCAAGCGGCAGACCGCAATACCGCGACGATCCGCTTCGCGCGACCCCGCTGGTCTTACTGTCCCTGCGCCTGCGAGCGGGCTTTAACTTCCTTGCTGATGCGCATGGCGCACCAGTCGCGGCCGCACATGGAGCAGTAGTCGCTCTCGCCGTGCATGTCGCGCCCGCGAATGCTGCGGGCGGTCTCGCCGTCGAAGGCGATGGAGAACTGTTTCTGCCAATCGAAGTCGCCGCGGGCCTGGCTCATCGCATCGTCCCAGTCGCGCGCACCGGGCAGCTTGCGGGCAACGTCGGCGGCGTGCGCGGCGATCTTGTACGCGATGCAGCCCTGCTTCACATCCTCGGGGGTGGGCAGGCCCAGGTGCTCCGTCGGCGTCACGTAGCACAGGAAGCTCGCGCCGTGGAAGGCCGCCGCCGTCGCCCCGATGGCCGAGGTGATGTGGTCGTACCCGGGGAACACGTCCGTCACCACCGGGCCCAGGACGTAGAACGGCGCGCCGTCGCACACTTCGGCTTCGCGCTTCATGTTCATCTCGATCTGGTCGTACGGCACGTGGCCGGGACCCTCGACCATCGTCTGCACGCCCAGCTTGCGGGCGCGGGCTACCAACTCGCCCAGCGTATCCAGCTCCGCGAACTGCGCCTCATCCGACGCGTCGGCCAGGCAGCCGGGCCGCAGGCCGTCGCCCAGCGAAAACGCCACGTCGTACTCGTGCATGATGCCCGCGATCTCGTCGAACATCTCGTACATCGGGTTCTCGCGCCCGTGGTGCACCATCCACTTGGCCAGAAGGCTGCCGCCGCGAGAGACGATTCCGAGCTTGCGCCGGTTGGCCAGGGCGATGTCCTTGCGGCGGAAGCCTGCGTGGATCGTGAAGAAATCCACGCCCTGGGCCGCCTGCTTGCGGACGGTCGCCAGGATGTCGGCCGGCGTGAGATCCTCGATGGGCTTGTGGATGATCATCGAATAAATGGGCACGGTGCCGATGGGCACGGCTGTGTTGGAGATCAGGTGACAGCGGATTTCGTCGAGGTCGCCGCCGGTGGAGAGATCCATGACGGCGTCGGCGCCATACTGCACGGCCCAGCGGAGCTTGGTGAGTTCGAGGTCCTTGCAGCTGCTGATGGGCGAGGCGCCGATGTTGGCGTTGATCTTGCACGTGACGGCCCGCCCGATGCCGCAGGGATCGAGCTTGACCGCCCCCTGCCCTTGCAGGTGGAGGCGATTGGCGGGGATGACCAGGCGGCCGGACGCCACCTCGGCGAGGACGACCTGGGGATCGAGGTGTTCGCGCTCGGCCACGCGCTGCATCTGCGGGGTGATCGTCCCGGCCCGTGCTTGATCCAACTGTGTCATACGGCGGTTTCCTTGTTGCTACGAAACGAGACATCCTAGCAGAAAGGGGCCCCGGGGACAATGGAAGTCGCGAGGCGTAGCACGGGCGTCTCGCCCGTGTTGACGTATCGAGGGTCCACGCCCTGCTGCGAGATTCGGGCATCGCTCGCCTTTCTGCGCTGTTCGATAGCGGATGACGCGGCAGACATCGCTAAAAGGCGAGCGATGCCCTGGATTCGCCGCATTCGCAGTTCCACCGAATTCACTTCGCCTGCTGGATACATCGCGCGTCGTCTGATAGCATGCCGCGACCAAGACCAAGGAGAACGCATGGCCACTCGCAAGAAGACGCAGGCACAGGAAGAACTCGGCTCGGACCCGCGCATGTGGGGCCAGGGCGGCGTGAAAGTGACTGACGCCAACCGCGGCGCGTGGTTCAAGGAGTCGCGGTTCGCGATGTTCATCCACTGGGGTCTATATTCCCAGCTGGCCGGCGTGTGGAAGGGCAAGCCCCGCCACATCATCGGCGAGTGGATCCAGCACCACGCCCACATCCCGGCGGCCGAGTACGCCAAGACCGCCCGCGTTTTCAACCCCACGGAGTACGATCCGCGGCAGATCGTCCGCCTCGCCCGCGAGGCCGGCATGAAGTACATCGTCATCACGGCCAAGCATCACGACGGCTTTGCGATGTACAAGTCCAAGGTCAGCCCGTTCAACATCGTCGACGCCACGCCCTACGGCCGCGACGTGATCGCCGCGCTGGCCGACGCCTGCCACGAGGCGAAGATGCCGCTGGGCTTCTACTATTCGCAGACGCAGGACTGGCACGAGCCCGACGCCGTCGGCAATTCCTGGGATACCTTCGGCGGCCACAAGAAGGACTTCGGCCGCTACCTCGTCGACAAGGCCATCCCGCAGATCGAGGAGCTGCTGACGAACTACGGGCCGGTGGCGTTGATCTGGTTCGACACGCCGGGCCCCATCGGGCCCGAGCACTCGCGCAAGCTCATGGACCGCATCCGCCAACTGCAGCCCGCCTGCCTGGTCAACAGCCGCATCGGCAATGGCTTGGGCGACTACGAGACGCTGGGCGACCAGGAATTTCCGCGGTTCACGCACCCCGGCCTGTGGGAGACGATCGACACGCACAACGACACGTGGGGCTTCGTCGGCCACGACCTCAACTGGAAGAGCCCGCGCGAACTGGTGCAGCGGCTGGTGCGGATCGTCAGCCGCGGCGGCAACTACATGCTGAACATCGGCCCCGACGCCTTGGGCCGCGTGCCGGAGATGTCGGCCGCCATCCTGCGCCAGGTAGGCCGCTGGCTGAAGGTGCACGGCGAGTCGATCTACGGCGTTGAAGCCTCGCCGCTGGGCGCGCTGCCCTGGGGCGAGTGCACCGCCCGCCCCGCCGGCCGCGGGCGAACCACGCTGTTCCTGCACGTGTTCCAGTGGCCCGCCGACGGGCGGCTGATCGTGCCCCACATGGGCCGCCAGGCCGTCGGCGCGCGCCTCATGGGCGGGCGGAAGCTCAAGACCCGCCGCACGGGCAAGAACCTCGAGATTCTCGTGGGCAGCCAGGCCCCCGCCGCCGTCGTGCCCGTGGTGGCGCTGGACATCCGCGGCCGGGCGCCCGCGTGGACCGAGGCGTACGCGATGAACAATAGTGTGTCGACCCTCGTCGCCCCGGCCGCCGCGGGCAAGGGCTTCCGCCAGACCAAGCGGAGCTGGATGGAAAAGTTCGGCGACTGGAAGCACTTGGAGTGCCTCGGCGGGTTCGCCAGCCCCCGCGCCGCCGCCGCGTGGGACTTCACCACGCTGGAGGCGGGCTCCTTCTACATGGACATCGAATACTCCTGCGACCTGGCCGCCGACTACGGCCAGTGGCGGGCACAACTGACGGGCGGCGGCAAGTACGATGTCACCTTCCCGCTGATTACCACCGGCCCCTGCCGCGTCGGCGAAGGTCACGGCCGCGAGCTGGGCCGCTTCCGCACGTACCGCATCGGGCTCTTCTCGCTCGCCCCCGGCAAGCACACGCTGACGATCTCCCCCACCGCCAAGCCCGCCGGCGAGGTCTACGTCTCCGCCGTCACGCTGACGCCCATGTAATCTCTTTTTTCTTCACGACAGGTGCCGCAAGGGCCGGGAGATCGCCCCGCGCCGTGGCGGCATCCACGCACCCTCACCCGGGCCTTGCGGCCCGACCTCTCCCTGAGGGAGAGGAGTTGCACGGCACCCGTGGGTCAACCTCAGAAATCGGTTCCCTTGGGAACGGCCACGGGCGCGGGGGTGGGCGACGAGGGCCGGGTTGCGGCGCGGCGGCCGCCGATGCCGGCCGAGGGGATCAGGATGAACCCGCCCATGTCGGGCACGTCGGCGGTGGCGGTGATCTTCGCGCCATCGAGCTTGAGCTGGATCGTGCTGAGCGTGTCGAGGATCGGGCCATACATAAGCTTGTAACGCGGGCGGCATTCCAGCGATCGCGCAAGCTCGTCTTTGACCTTGTCCATGTCGGCCACGAAGGCGTCGTGGCACTCCTTGACGCGATTGGCGTCGGCGCCAATGGCCGTCAGGGTCCCGCTGAGGCGGTTGCCGTTGGCGTCGGCGGTGACGGTGATCGTGTCGAGGCCGTCGAAGTACGGGGCCTTGGTGTAGCTCTCGCTGACCTTCATCGCCGCCCATGAGGGTTTGGTGGTGTCGAGCGACTTGATCAGCTTGGTCAGGTCCGCATTCTCGGCCAGCGTGCCCTTGCCGGCCTTCACGGCCTTGACGAAATCGGCGGCCGGGATATTCTCGCGCCCCGGCCCGATCAGGAATACGAAACGGTCATTGGAGGCGAGGATGCAGACGGCCTCGCTGACTCTGAACACGGGCACGCCGTCGATTTCCTCGCTGCTTTCGCTGCTGCGGCCGGAGGCCTTGATGGCCTCGCCCAGGGCCGCACGGTCGTACGCGCCGCGGGCGACGAGGGCCACGAAGCCTGTGCGGCTGCCAAGATCCTTCGACACGCCGAACGTCATCGCGTCCAGGCGGGCATTGCCGATCAGCTCGGCCATCATCAGGACCTGCTGGTTGAACCCGTCGCAGACCTCGGCCTTGAACTCCTTGTCGTCGTCGGCCACCAGGGCCGCGAGCATCTTCTCGACGTCGGGCAGCTGGGCCGCCTTCACCGACGCCTGCCCCACCACGCCGCACTCCTGCGGCAGAAGCCACAGGTCGCTGGCGAGCGCCTCGGCCGTCGCGGGCGGGCGCGGAATGGCTTTGCCATTGATGGCGGCCAGGGCCTGCCGCGCGTACAGCGCGTCGAAGAGGTAGCTGCCGCCGAGGGCGGGCTTGAGCTTGCGGTTGGCGATCTCTTCGAGCGCCGCCACCGCCTCCTTCGACTTCAGCTCGCCCAGCGTGCGAATGACCATCAGCCGGCGAACCTCGGCGACCTTGTCGTCCTTGCCCGCGGGCCCGGTGGTGGCCGAGGGCGGCGCCTTCAACTCCGCCAGCATCGTCTCGGTCGACACCTTCACGTTCTTCGCCTTCCAGTACGACTCGGTGGACATGAGACTCAGCAGGTCTCCCCCGCCGCCGGTGCCCAGAAGCATCATGATCAGGACCTTCGCGCTCAATGCAGATGCCATGTTGTCTCCCTTTCGATTCGCGAGACTTCCCACGCAGACGCGTTTGCGACCCGCGAGGCCGCCATTAACATTTGCTTTATTTGGGGGCCGGTCCGCTCGCCGGCTGCGTCGCAGAGGCCTTGGCCGCCAGCGCGGCGACGATCCGCTTGCGCACCCGCGCGTCGGCAGCGTCGCCGAACCTGGGCACGGGCAGTTCGATCGCCCCGGCCTGGGGGCCCACATAGCTCACGGGCACCTTGGGCTGCTCGTAGCTCGAGACCGGCGTCCACAGCACGCCCAAGTACCACCGCTTGCCGTCGATCAGCATCACGAACGGCTGGCCGTGGGGGTTCACCGTGTTCATGCCCGGCAGACGCTTGATGCCCACGGCCGACAGCAGGAGACTGTTCTGGTTCGCGTCGTACGCGTCCACGTCGTCCTCCGTCAGCAGCGGCGTCGCGGCCAGCGTCAGGCTGTCCAGCGGAGCGTCCGTCGCCAGCGACATGTCCTGCGTCACGGCGTAGATCGCGATCCGCGGGCCCTTGGGCGGCGGGGCGTTGGGGTCATCGTCCTTGGGCTTGGCCGGGCGACCCGTGGGCAGGGGGAAGGGCGACGCCGTGGGCGAGGCCGCAGGCGAAGGCGTCGGTGCAGTGGTCGGCGAGGGCGAGGGCGTCGGCGTCGGACGCGGCTTCAGCGCGACCAGGCCCAGCGTCTCGGTCACTTGTCTCGTGTACGTCATGGCCGCGGCGGCGTCGCCGATCTCCACGACCGTGCAGCTGGCGTTGGCGCCCAGGATGCGAGCGTTGGGAATGTTCGAATAGCCGCGGCCGATCGTCTCCTGCCTCTCCGCGTCCTGGGGGCCGAAGGGGAACACGACGTAGTTGACCAGGGCCTTGCCCGGGGCGGCGTCGATCCGCCCGCGAAGCACGTGCAGCGAGGGCGGAAACAGGCCGTGGATGTCTTCCTTCCACGTGCCGCCCACCCGCTTGTCCAGCAGGCGTTTCGCATCAGCCAGCGAGATGGCGACGGGCGCCGCCGAAGGCGCCGGCGCAGCCGACGCCGCCGGACGCGCCGATGCCGATGGCCGGGGCGCTGCCGTCGCCGCGGCGGCCGCGGCAGCCCGCGATCGGCCGGCGCCGCTGAGAGCGGCGGCGACTTCCCTCGCCCACTCGGCCGAGAACTGCCCGGCGATCATGCCGCGATTGGTGAGCGTGGCCCGGATGATCGGCGCGGACATGACCTCGCCGTTGACGATGATGGCCAGGGCCTGCCCGACGTGCGTGGAGGTGAGGGCCTCGAAGCGGGCCGCGCCGTCGTCGTCGAGCTCGAACGAGATCGCCGGCTGATTGTTCTGATCGATGACCAGGCGGGCCTTGAGGATCTGCCACGCCCCGCCCCGATCGGTGAGCATGGTGTCGTTGGGCTCGGAGCTGACCAGCAGGTAGGTCTTGCCATCGTGCGTCGCGGTGACCAGGTTGGCCAGGCGCTCGTCCGCCTCGCGGACCTGGGCCCAGGCGAAGGGGCCGTTGGCGTCGATGGCGGCTGGGCCGGCCTTGGTCAGTGCCGCCGTCAGCTCGCGGACGCGGGCGGCGTTGATCTTGGCCGCCTCGGGGACGATGCGGAATTCCAGGGAGACCTTCGCCGCCGGGGCCGTCTGCGCATGCAGCGTCCCCGCGGCCCCCGCCACGAAAGCCAATGTCGCCAGCACCGCCGCCCCGAGCCATCGCGTTCCAGACATAGGAAGTCCTTTCCTCTTTCGACGCAGCAAATCGCAACGGGTTTCATCTTAGATTCCCGCGCGCGTCGATGCCATATCGAATTGGGTGAAGACAGCACGAGGGCAAGATGCCCTCGGTACTCGCGGGCGAGGCACCCACGCCCCTGTACATGCGACTGCCCTGCACGTGGTGGCGAGCGTCTGGCCTTTCGCCGGCAGCACGGCTAGACTGTGGGGCTAACCGAAGGAGACTATTCGTGGATCCGATTATTGAACTGGCGGACAAGCTCGGCAAGGCGATTGCGGACTCGGCCCCGGCGGCGAAGCTGCGCGAGGCGCGGAAGCTGCTCGACCAGCACCCCGAGGTGAAGCAACTGCTGACGGACTATCAGAACCACGCGGACAAGCTTTCCCAACTGGAGCAGGAGAACAAGCCCGTCGAAGTCGACGACAAGCACAAGCTCCAGGAACTGCAGGGCAAGCTGATCGCCGACGACACGTTCAAGAAGCTCACGGCCGCCCAGGTCGATTACGTCGACCTCATGCGCCGCGTGAACACCACGCTCCGCAAGCACCTGGCGAATACGGAAGGGTAACACCGGTTGGTCGGTCAATGCGTGCAGTCTTAAGCAGGGCCCGAAGTCGCTCGCGTTTCAGCGTTTCCATGAGCAAACAGCGATGAAATGCGAGCGATAGCCGGCCCTTGGATTCTCCGTGCATGGAAGCCTCTCAACGTTTTTCTTGACACGGCGTGAGAAAGTGTTACGATTCGATTCCATGATGAGCGCGACCAACAATTTGATTTCGTCCATCTGCCGCGGCGGCGGCGGTATGACGCAGCTGCACGGCATGGCATGCCGGAGGAACAGGCCGCGCTGAATCTGAATTCATGAATGATTCACCAAGACCCGTTCCAGCCGGAACGGGTTTTTTGTTTTATGAACTCCCAGGCGGGAGAAGTGTCTGTGAAGTGAAAGAAGCAGAAAGAGAGCGTGATTCATGGATTCAACGGATTAAGAAGATTGAAGAAAGAAGAGCCCAAACAAAGCAGGTGAAGATCGCGCCGCGGCGCCCCAGACGTCGGCGTGAACCTGAAAGAGAGTTGAGTTTCTTCTTTCCTGATCCCCTGAATCTACTGAATCCATAAACCCCGACTCTGTTCTTCTTCGTATTCGTGGCGGCCGATGGTGGCTCCCACGGCGGGCGGCTGGAAAGGCAGCCCGGCTCGCCCCGCGGGGCGACGAGAGTGTTTGTGAAAGCGAATGTGTGTGATGAAGTACGACGCGATAATCTTTGATCTGTACGGCACGCTGGTGGACAACTTCGAAGGGGCGGCCTACCGCCACATCGTCCACCTGCAGGCCGATATCTTCGGCATCGACCGCCCGGCGTTCTGGAACGCCTGGACGTGCGAGGCCGTGCGCGCCCGCCGCACCGCGGGCCAATACGCCTCCTTCGAGGACAACCTCCAGGACGTCTGCCGGCGGCTCGGCTTGGCCTACGACGCCTCCCGCCTCCCGATCGCTAACGAGGTCCGCATGCAGTGCACGCGCGAAAACCTCCTGCCGCGCGACGGCGTGATCGAGACGCTGCAGTTGCTCCGCGCCACGGGGCACAAGATCGGCCTCATCAGCGATTGCTCGTGGGAGACGCCGGCGGCCTTTGCCGTAACCGCGATGGCCCCGTGGATCGACGCGTGCGTCTTCAGTTGCGTCGAGAAGCTCAAGAAGCCCGACGAGCGCCTCTACCGCCTGGCGTGCGAGCGGCTGGGCGTCCTGCCCGACCGCTGCCTGTATGTGGCCGACGGCAACCGCAACGAACTCGCCGGCGCGCGGGCCGTGGGCATGGACGCGGCACTGATCTGCGCGCCGCACGAGGAGAGCATCGTCCTGCAGCGGCCCGAAGCCGCCGCCTGGACGGGCCCGCGCGTGGGCAGCATCCCCGAGGTGCTCCGCCTGCTGGCCGAGACGCCCCTGCCGCACAGCGCGTGGCGGACCGCCGAGGCGGCCGCCGTGAGGATATAGAGACAATGCCGACGGCCTCGTTTTGGGTGGCGGCCTTCCCAGGCCGCCGCCCCGAACGAGCGTTTCAGGCGGCAGCCTGGGAAGGCCGCCACCCGGAAATGAAGCGCGGGTGGTCGAATCCTAAAGTCGCCAACACCCGAATCCTGATCGCCAACAGCCCAACCTCAACCCATAAGAATAAAGTATCTTTCCACATTGTCGCGCGGCATGCTGTATGCCCTTGGCTACACGTCGCACGACCCATCAAGGTGAACTATGCCAGAACGTTATGTCGAAGCAATTCTCAAGTATCTTTCCGAACGCGACTACCAGCCGCTCAAGCCCCGCCAGCTCGCACGCCAGATGGGCGTCAGCGACGAGGAATACGGCTCGTTCCGCGACGCGATCAAGCGCCTGCGCGATAGCGGCCGCATCGTCCTTGGCGCCAAGGACGCCCTGACGCTGCCGCAGATCGCCAACCGCGTGACGGGCCATTACACAGCCAACCCGCGCGGGTTCGGCTTCGTCGTGCCCGAGACGCCCAACTCGCACGGCGACCTGTTCATTCCGCCCGGCGCGTCGGGCGGGGCCATGACGGGCGACTTCGTCGTCGCCACCGTGCAGAAGCAGGGCAAGCGCGAAGGCCGCGACGTGATGTCCGGCCAGATCGTCGAGATCATCCGCCGCGGGCGCAACCAGTTCGTCGGCGTGCTGGAGCGGGCCAAGGGCGCATGGTTCGTCATTCCCGACGGCAAGCAGATGACCACCCCCATCGTCATCCGCGACGTGGGGGCAGCCGGGCCCAAGGCCGGCGCCAAGGTCGTCGTCGAGATCATCCATTACGGCGGCGAGGGCGAACTGCCCAACGGCGTACTCGTCGAGACCCTCGGCGAGCAGGGCCAATTGGCCGTCGAGACGCAGTCGATCATCCGCGCGCACGGCCTAGAGGACAAGTTCTCGCCCGAGGCCCTCGAAGACGCCCGCCGCGCGCTGGAGGCGTTCAACCCCCAGGACTTCACCGGCCGCCAGGACCTGACCCGAGAGACGATCATCACGATCGACCCGCCCGACGCGCGCGACTACGACGACGCGATCAGCCTGACCGAGAAGCCCGGCGGCGGGTTCGTCCTGGGCGTGCACATCGCCGACGTGTCCAACTTCATCCCCGCCGGCAGCGCACTGGACAAGGAGGCCCGCCAGCGGGCCACCAGCGTCTACTTCCCCCGCCGCGTCGTGCCCATGCTGCCGGAGGTGCTGTCCAACGGCATCTGCTCGCTGCAGGAGGGCGAGAACCGCTACTGCAAGACCGCGTTCATCGAGTACGACGCCCAGGGCAACCGCACCGCCAGCCGGTACTGCGAGTCGGTCATCGCCTCGGCCAGGCGACTGACGTACACGCAGGCGCAGGACATCATCGACGGCCGCAGCGGCGACTACCCGCCGGCCGTGGTCGAACTCGTGCAGCGGATGGACCGCGTCGCGCGGGTGATCGAGGCGCGCCGTCGCAAGGCAGGCATGATCCACCTGGACCTGCCCGACGTGGAACTGGTCTTCGACGAGGACAACCGCGTCATCGACGCCGTCCCCGAGGACACGGCCTACACGCACACGATCATCGAGATGTTCATGGTCGAGGCCAACGAGGTGGTCGCCGAACTGATGAACCGCCTCAACCGCCCCTGCCTGCGGCGAATCCACCCCTCGCCCGACCAGCAGGGCTCCAAGCAGCTGACGCTGTTTGTCCACGCGTGCGGCCACAAGCTGCCCGCCGACCTCAGCCGCAAGGACATCCAGCGCCTGCTGGAGACGGTGAAGGGGCGGCCGGAGAGCTTCGCGGTGAACCTGGCCGTGCTCAAGACATTCGAACAGGCGGTGTATTCGCCGATGCAGATCGGGCACTTCGCCCTCGGCAGCGAGCACTACTGCCACTTCACCAGCCCCATCCGCCGCTACCCCGACCTGACGGTGCACCGGCTGTTCGCCGACTACTGCCGCGGCCGCATGAGCACGCGCCCGCCCGAGGACCTTTCGGAGCTGACCAAGCTGGGCGATCACTGCTCGGGCGCCGAGCGACGCGCCCAGGCCGCCGAGGATGAGCTGCGCGAAGTGCTGGTGCTGCAGTTCCTGGCCACCAAGGTGGGCGAGACCTTCGATGGCGTGATCACGGGGGTGACAAACTTCGGCATGTTCGTGCAGTCGCGGCGGTTCCTGGTGGACGGCCTGGTGCGGTTCCAGGACCTCGGCGACGATTGGTGGGAAGTGGACGCCCGTCGCGGCTGCGTTCGCGGCGAAATGAGCGGGCAATCCTTCCGCATCGGCGACGTGCTGACGGTGACGATCGCAGCCGTGGATGTCGCCCGCCGCCAGCTGAACCTCGCCCCCGCCGGCAGCAAGTTCAAGAAGCCCAAGGGCGCCACCCGGCCGCCCAAGGCCGGCGCCCCGCGCAAGCCGCTGGCGATCAACGGCAAGGGCGGCAAGAAGCAGCCTCACAAGAAGCACAACCGCCGCGGCCGCTCGCGGAGGTGATGCTGCTTCGCGAGCCGGTGCCGCTGAGCAAATAGAAATAGCAGGGACGAACGCGGATAAACGCAGATAGAGCAGAAGCAGGCAGGCGAAATAGTGGCGGCGAAGGAAGCGTCTGTCGTGAACTGTCGAACTGTGAGCGTTCGCCCGCGAAGAAGGCCAGACTGTGGTGACAATCGAGTCGGTGGTTGATCGCACCCCCAAACAAGTTTGGGGGTGGCACCGCGCGTGGCCGCGCCGCGACGTTATCCCACTGCCCCTAGGATCTGGCCGCACCGCGACGTTGTGCCACTGCCCCTACGACCTACTGCCTACGACCTACGACCTTCTGCCTGCGACCTCCTACGACCTTCGGCCACAGCGATGCTTGACTCTATAATGGTGCATGGGCAGGGCATATATCGGTACGTCGGGGTTTTCGTACAAGCACTGGCGGGAGGAGTTCTACCCGCCGCAGGTGCCGCAGCGCGAGTGGCTGGAATACTACGCCACACATTTCGAGACGGTCGAGCTCAACAACACGTTCTACGCCATGCCCCGCGGCGAGGTGTGCGAGTCGTGGCGGCGGCGGACCCCGGCCCGCTTCAATTTCGCCGTGAAGCTCAACCGGATCTTCACGCATCGCTTCCGCCTGATGGGGCACCGCGACACGCTGGTGAGCTACCTCGACGCGGTCGAGCGGCTGGGCGAGAAACTGGGGCCCATCCTCATCCAACTGCCGCCGCACTGGAACGCCAACCCCCCGCGCCTCGATGAATTCCTGGGCGACTGCCCGCGGCGACATCGATGGGCGGTGGAATTCCGCGACCCCAGCTGGCTATGCGAGGACGTGCACCGCGTGCTGCGATCGCACAACGCGGCCCTGTGCGTGCACGACATGCTCGCCGACCATCCGCAGGAAGTGACGGCCGACTGGGCTTACATCCGCTGCAGCGGCGGCGGACGATACAGCGGCGACTACCCTGACAGCTACCTCAGCGGCCAGGCTGAATTCATCCGCGGCCTCGTCGATCGCGGCCTCGACGTCTACACCTACTTCAACAACGACATCGGCTGCCACGCCATCCGCAACGCGCAGACGCTCAGGCAGATGATGGGAATGCCGAAAGCAGTCCCGGCGTAGGGTGTGCAGGTTCCTCGCCGAAGGCGAGGGTTCTGCACACGGGACGCGGCGACGACGATGCAGGATGAGTTGAAATGCTCTTGGGCCACACCACGCCGCGTCCCGTTCCGTGTGCAGAACCTGCCGCTGCGCGGCAGAACCTGCACACCCTACCGAATACCGACGACCGCTGGTCAAGGCTGGGCTATCGTTTTGCCGTGCACAGCGCGAGCAGATCATCCACGTGGGCGGTGGCGAGGCATTCGACGGTGTCGGCGGCGCCGTAGTAGATTTTGACCTCGCCGTCGGGCTCCAGGATCATGCCGCCGGGGAACAGCACGTTGCCGCGGAAGCCCTCGGTCTCGTACGGCGTCTCGGGCGTCATCAGCGGGGCCTTGGACATGCCGACCACCTTCCACGGCTCGTGCAGATCCAGCAGTGCGATGCCGGCCGTGTACCGCTTGGGCCAGCGCTCCTCCCAGCCGTTCTTGCCGCGAGTCTCCTCGAGGTCGACGCAATGGATCACCGTCAGCCACCCGCGCGGGGTCTTGATGGGCGGCGCGCCGGGGCCGATCTTGTCGTTGGCGTAGGGCAGGTCCTCCACGCCGAGCACCAGCTGCGAGTTGCCCCAGTAGGCCAGATCGGGCGAGTCGGACAGCCACATGTCGAAACGGTTGCGCCCGCCGCGGCTGTAGACCGGGAAAGGCCGCTCGAGGCGGACGAACTTGCCATTCACCCGCTCGGGGAAAAGCACCATGTTGCGGTTGTCGGGCACGGTCATCGAGAGGATATCAAACTTGTCGAAATCCTCGGTGACGGCCACCGCCCCGCGGATGCCGTGCTTTGTGTCAACGGCAAGGCAGACGTAGCATCGGCCATCGATGACGGTGAGGCGGGGATCGTAGACGCGGACAATCTCGTCGGTGTGCAGTTCAAAGCAGGGCCGGGGGCTGACGGTCCAGTGGATGCCGTCGTCGCTATAGGCGATGCCGAGGTTGGTTCCGAGGAACGGGTTGCCCGCGCCCCAACTGCACTTACCCCACTCGCGGGCGACGTCGTTGCGGAAGACCATGACGTACTTGCCCTGGTACTTCGTCACGCCCGCGTTGAACACCAGCGAGGCCGGATACGGCACATGTTCCTTGGCCAGGATCGGGTTGCCCGGATACCGCTTGATCACCGGCGAGGAACGAAGCTCCGCTTGCGTGGGTTGGGTTGTCATGGGGCTGATGGTAAAGCGGCGGCCAGCGGCGGTCAACATGGCGCACCGGGGCCATGCCGAAGCGTACTCGCGCCGGCATGCTCGGCCGAACATGCCGGCGCGTCGCAAACAACGCGACGCTTCGGCATGGCACCGGCGTTCAGTATTCTCAGCGGAACCGCGTCAGCACGTCCAGGTGCAGCGGGAGCATTTCGTCGAAGGCGGCGAGGCCGGCGGCCTTGTCAACGATGGCGGGGTCGATTTCGATGGAGCGGCGGGCGGCGGCGCGGTCGCCGGTGGCGGCGGCCTGGGCGACCAGTTCGTGCACGTCGGACAGTTCGCGCAGCAGCGCAGCCACCTTGGGGCTGAAGGCGGGCATGCGGCAGCCGCGGACCTCGCCGCCGGTGACATCCGCAGGCGCCTCGACCACGCGGCCCGCGGGCAGGCTGGGCACGCTGCCGTCGTTGAGGAAGTTCAGGGCCAGCACGTGGATCGGCCGCTTGAGCACCAGCCCCACCGCGACGTCGACGGGGTGCTCCCAGCTGCCATTCTCGACGAGCTTCTGCCAGCCGATCTTGCCGGCGGCGGCATCGGCGAGGTCCTGCCATCGCTGGCGGCGCTCGTCGGGGTTGCCATGGAAAGGCGACACGTCGTGATAGTGCGCCCCGGGCAGTGGCGGCAGGAACTCAACCTGGTGCGTCAGGTTGCCCGCGGGGAACATGCCGAGATCGTCGTACATGCCCACGGCCAGTTTCGTCTCCCAATTGGTGTGCGGGCGGACCTTCGCTACGACGTCGCCCAGCAGGTCGGCCCCGCTGGCGCGGTCGCGAACCCACATGTGCCAGGCGATGTGATTGAGGCCCGCGGTGGCCACGTCGAGCGACTCGGCCGGGCGGGCCAGCACATCCGACAGCCAGCCGTAGCGGGCGTCGCCGCGCAACGCCGCCGAGCAGAAGCCGTAGCAGCGGATGGGCGAGTACTTGTTCACGGCCGTCACCACGCGCGGCAGCGGGTTGGCCACGTTCAGCAGCACGGCGTTGGGGCACAGCTCGGCCATGTCGCGCGCGACGGCCAGGGCGAGCTCGATGGAGCGGAGCGAGTACATCAGGCCGCCCAGCCCGCCGCATTCACGGGCCTGGTCGGGCATGTGGTAGCGAAGAAGCACCTCGCGGTCCATCTCCCAGCGGCGCTGGCCTTCGATGGCGGCCGAGAGGATGACCGCATCGGCTCCGGCCAGGGTGGCGCGGCGGTCGCTGGCCGCGGTGATGGTGGCCTTGACGCCGGAGTCGGCGGCGACACGACGGCCAAACGCCGCCATCGCCTCGGCCGCCTCGATGCGCACATCGACCAGCGCCAGCGTCACGCCCTGCAGCTTGTGCACCGCCAGCGCGTCGCGCAGCACGGTGGGCGCAAACACATAACTGCCCGCTCCGATCAGGACGATCTTCATGGTTGCTCCTTCGATGGGGAAGATTATCGCACAGCCGAGCCCACTGGCAAGTGAAGAGCGGAACTCAGCGGGTTTCCGCGGAACCGCCTGCAAGAGGATGCGTTGAGTTGTCAGAGGCGCCGGTGGCGCCCGCGGAGAAATGATGATGACCAGGTGCTGGATCTCGGTGGTGGTGGCGGCGGTGTCATGTGCGGCGGTGGGCGCTGATGCGCCGCCGGCAGTGCAGGTGCGGCAGGAGAAGATCACGCTGCCGTGGCACACGTGCGTGCAGGGTTTTGAGCGCGACCCGCGCGTGCACGCCAACCCCGCGATCGTGCCGGGCAGCCAGCTGCGGGTGGGCACGCGGGAGTTGGAGGCACTGATCGTCGAGAACGAATACCTGCGGCTGACGATCCTGCCGGAGATGGGCGGCGCGGTGGCGCGGGTGATCTACAAGCCCAGCGGCGAGGACATGTTCTTCTGGGAGGGCGCGGTCAAGGACCAGACGCCCTACTGGGAGTCGGGCGTGAAGGCCAACTTCCCGGCCGTGCATCATCTCGTCAGCACCACCGACCAAGGCGCCTCGTGGCGCATCCTCCGCCAGGCCGACGGCAGCGTGAGGGTGGCGATGTGGATGGAGTTCTCCCGCTTCACCGAGAGGTACAACGGCGACTACTGGGGCCGCTACACGAACATGACGCTGTCGCAGTTCGTCACACTCGCCCCCGGCCGCAGCGACTTCGGCGTGACGTGGCGAATCCTCAACCCGGCGCCCTACCCGCAGGGCGCGAAGGTCTGGAACGACGCCCTCTGGCCGCGGAACCATACGCCCGCGGGCGTGGTGCAAGGCGAGGCCCCCCCGCCGCCAACCGACACCGAGTGGATCTACCCCACGCGTTACGCCAGCCATCACGGCTGCAAGGAATTCCGCGTCTACGACCCCAACCAGGGCCGTATCGGCAAGGTGACGACGCACGACACCAGCGTCTTCGCATGGAACATGCCGTATGGTTTTGCCGGCCTGTGGTACCCGTCCGTGCAGGTCAACCGCCTCCGCCTTCACGACCCCAACGAATCGCACGGGGTCAAGCAGTACTTCCGCGGCGAGGGTTCGTTCAAGCCCGGCAACCTCGTCGACAGCCACATCTACAACTTCATCGAGCTGTTCGGCTCGCCGGACACGCTGATGGAAGGCGTGGAGAACTGGCTGGCCCCGGGCGAGACCCGGCAATACTCGCACCACTACCTGATGACCCGCGGCATCGGGCGCGCGGACTTTGCCAACGAGCACGCGGTGGTGCACTGGGACGCCAACGGCGCACTGGAAGTGGTGGCGCTGTCGCCGCGGGCGACCCTGTCCGCCAGCGTGGACGGCAAGCCCCTGGGGGCGGCCGTGGCGTGTGCGCCCGACAAGCCCGCGCGATTCACCCTCCCGGCGGGCGTCACCGGCGGACGCGTGAAGATTGCCGATGGCGAGCGGACGCTGGTGGACCAGATCTATCCCCTGCCCCTGCCTGATGACACGACCGGCCACGATTGGATTCGCCGATGCAGCGACCGCGAAGACCCCGACTCGCTGGAGCGGTACGGCGACCAGTTCGGGTACACGGGCGCGCTGCAGCGGCTGTCGACGAGGAAGGAGGGCCAACCGACGCTGTCGCTGGGGCGGATGCAGTACCGCGCGGGCCTGCTGTCCGAGGCGGTCAAGACCCTCAAGGCCGTCATCGCAGCCGACGCCAACGACGGGCAAGCCCACCACCTGCTGGGCTGCGCGCTGCTGGAGCCTTGGGTCGGCTCGCCCGCGCTGGAGGCCCAACACAAGCAGGCTGCGGAGGCATTCGCCAAGGCCCTGGCGGCAGGGCGGCCTTACCCGCAGGCCCGTTACTTCGTGGCGCTTCAGTCGCTGGCCGCAGGCAAGGCCGGGGCGGCGGGCGAGCAGCTGGGGCTGCTATTGAAGGATTGCCCCGCGCACTGGGAAGGCCGACTGCTGAAGGCGTGGCTGGATGCGCGGGATGCGTCCACGCGGGCGGCGGCGATGGAGGCGCTGGCGGCGATGGATGCCCAGGACCCGGCGGATCCGCGCGTGCAGCTAGCGCGGATGTTCGCGGCGGAGCAGGCGGGCGACGCGGCCCAGGCCGTGGCCGCCCGCGAGGCGTTCACCCAGTTGTCGAAGGAGGCCGGGGCCGCCCGGCGAATCCGCGAGTTCAACGCCGCCGTGCGCGGGGTCTATTACCCGCCCCAGCGGATGCAGCAGTAGATCATGACACGGCAGGGCGCAAAGACCATGGGGGCGCCACAACCTAAGGGGTGACGGCCTTGCCAGGCCGCCGCCAAAGACAGTTCCCGCTTGCGGCGGCCGGCCCCCAAGCCTGTGGGGGCGGCGCCGAATGGGCTATTTCTTCTCGTCGACGATGACCTTGCAGTCAGTTACGTCGCCTCGGAGGAAGACGGGCATGTCCTGCAGCGTGCGGGCGAACTTGTTGTAGATGAAGATGTTCTCCAGCCGCACGTTCTTGATCGAGTTGTGATCACCATAGATGGCCGAGCAGATGCGGGTGGGCGCCGTCACGCGTAAGTTGCGGATGGTGACATCCTCGATCGGGCCGTAGTTGGCGTCGGCCTTGGTGTACTGCGGGCCCACGCGCAGCTCGAACAGCGTCATCACGCGAGTATCCTCGGCGGTGATGTTCTCATAGCGGACGCGGCGGATGGGGGCGGCGTCGGTGCTGAACATGCCGATGACGTCGATACTGAGGGCGTGAATGACGTCGATGTCCTTGAACAGAATATCCTCGATGACCGTGGCCCGGGTCTCGGGGCCCATCATGATCGCGTGGGCGCGGTCGTTCCAGAGCACCAGGTTGGTGAATTGGACGTCGCGGACGGCCTTGCGGTTTCCCGCGGGGCTCCAGTTGTGGTTTGCATCGGCGGGATAGCCGAAGGCCAGGTCGGTCAGGCCCTTGATGTTCAGCGAGTCGTCGTGCGTGCGGAAGAAGCTGTTCTGCACGCGGACTTTTTCGCTGCTGCACACGTCGATGCCATCGGCGCCGCGGCTGGTGATGACCTTGATGTTGTTGACGCGCACGTCGTCGCAATGGGCCAGCTCGACGCCCCACGAGGGCGAATCGTGCAGGATGATGCCTTCGATGGTGATGTTGCGGCACTTGAACCACCGCATTTGGCGCGGGCCCGTGGGCACCTTGCCCGCGTCGAGAATGCCCCGCCCGCGCACGGTGACGTTCGAGGCGCCCTCTACGTTCAACATCCCGTACACGACCGCGCCTCCGGCGATGTAGAAGGTGGTGTTCGACTCGAGCCGGTCGTTGGCGTCCAACGTGTGCACGCCGGGGCCGAAGTACATCACGCCCGGGGTGTTGGGGGCCGGCGGGGGCAGTTCCTCAGGGGGGTTGGCGAACAGCAGCAGCGGGGCCGTGATCAGCCCCAGGGGCTCGAGGCTCAGCTGGCAGGGCTTGTCGATCTCGAAGCGGAAGGTGTTGCCGTCGATCACCGGCACGATGCCGTGCCGCTGCGGGCGGACCGTCACGAACGGCGGCAGAATGTGCGTCTGCGGGCCGTGGATGGTCACCTCGACCTGCACCCTCCCGGTGAAGTCGAAGTAGCACATCGCCGCCTTGGAGACATTGGCGTCCTTCTCGCGAGCGGCCACCGACAGCAGGTTGCCAGCCGCGTCGGCGATGGTGCTGACGTTGCAGGAGTACACGAACGCAGGCTTGCCATTGACGCGGACGCTGTACAGCGGCGAGGGGTCGATGCCCTTGGGACCATCGTAAAGGATGGCCTTGCCATCGGCGGGCACGGGTTTGGCTTGCGTGGAGAGGCTATTCTCCCCGGCGCCGCTGCACGCGGTGAACAACATCGACGCCAACAAGGCCGCGAGCAGGGTGGACTTCATTCGCTTCATGTACATTCCTTTTTTCCGTAGTCCGCGAACGCCCCGCCCGCGCGACCACCTCACCTCATAACCCCTCGCACGGCGGGCGGTGCTGGACGCACGGGAGTTTTTTTTGGCGACTCGCGGTCCTGCTCTGGCCATGGAATCCGCCCGGCGGTATGCTCAAAGAAACGTGCTGCTTCAGCAAGGAGTTGCTTTGTCTCTAAGGGCGATCATCCTCGGGTTGCTTCTGGCGGCGTGCATCGGCGCGGGGGGCTACCTTAACGATTGGATCATGCACCTCACGCCGCTGGTGGGCAACCACCTGCCCATCGGCGTGTTCGGCCTGGTGCTGCTGGTGGTGCTGGTCGCCAACCCGCTGGTCGGCCTGGTGCACCGCTCGCTGCGGCTGAACGTGGCCGAGCTGGCCGTCATCCTCGCACTGGCTTTGGCGGCGTGCGCCATTCCCGGCAGCGGCTTGATGAGAACCTTCGTGCCGACCCTGGCCATGCCCGCCCGCTACAACGCCGAATACCCCGGCTGGAGGGCGCAGCAGGTGCTCTCGTACGTGCCGCCGCAGCTGCTGCCCGCCGGCGGCGAGGACGACGACCGCGTGCTGGGCCCGCTGACGGCTGGCGGCCTGGGCAGGCCGCACCACCCCGCCGCCCTGTCGGCTGTGCCGTGGGACGCGTGGAGCGAGCCGCTGACGGCGTGGCTGCCGCTGATCTTCCTGACGGCGATGGCCGTGCTGTGCATCGCGGTGATCGTGCACCCGCAGTGGTCGAAGCGCGAGCGCCTGCGGTACCCGGTGGCGCAATTCGCCAGCACGCTGCTGGGCGAGGACGCCACGGGCTCCCGCACGCCCGCGATCCGCCGCCGCGGCTTCTGGATCGCCCTGGCCGTCGTCGCAGCCGTGCATGCCGTCAACGGCCTGTACGCGTGGCACGTCATCAACGTGCAGATCCCGCTGTCACTGGACCTGCAGAACGTGGCCAACCAGTACCCCACGCTGGCCGCGACACCGGGCGCCGAACGCTTCTTCGCCCCCCAATTGTTCCTGGCCGTGATGGCCTTCAGCTTCTTCCTCGCCTCCGAAGTGAGCCTCAGCCTGGGCATCTGCCAATTCCTCTTCGTGGCGGTGATGGCCGTCTTCTCGCAGGCGGGCGTGGGCTACGAAACCGGCTACCTCGTGGGCGGCAAGGTGGCGTGGCAATACTTCGGCAGCTACCTGGGGCTGGGCGTGATCGTGCTGTATGCGGGCCGGCGATACTACTGGCAGACGCTCAAGCAGGCCCTCGCCCTGGGGCGCCGCCAGGAAGTGGAACGCTACGCCGTCTGGGCCTGCCGTTTCCTGCTGGTCATCGTCGCCTGCCTTTGCGTGCTGCTGTGGCGGCTGGGGCTGCCGGCCTACATGGCCGTGCTGCTGGTGGGCCTGGTGCTGCTGATGTTCACGGTGATGACGCGGATCAACGTCGAGAGCGGGTTGTTCTTCATCCAGCCCTGCTGGCAGCCGCTGACGGTGTTCATCGGCCTGTTCGGCGCGGCCTCAATGGGGCCGTCGGTGTATACGACGATCGCGCTGGTGTGCGCGGTGCTGACGATCGACCCGCGCGAGTGCCTCATGCCCTTCATCGCCAATGGCCTCAAGCTCTGCCAGGACAAGTCGGTTCCGCCGTCGCGATCGGGCTTCCCCGTGGCGGTGGCGGTGCTGCTGGCGCTGGCGGCCGCGGTGCCGGTGGTGCTGTGGGCGGGGTACAACTACGGTCTGCCGGGGGATTCGTGGGCGCTGTACTTCGTGCCGCGCATGCCCTTCGACGCGGCCATGCGGGAGTTCGGCAAGCTGGACTCGGCCCAGCTCGCGCAGACGATGTCGCTGAGCGACCTGGGGCGCCTGGCGTCGATGAAGCCCGACGTCGACTTCGTCGCCTGGGCCGGCGCGGGCCTGGGCCTGGTGCTGCTGTTCAACGTGTTCCGCATGCGGCTGACGTGGTGGCCGCTGCACCCGATCCTGTTCCTGGTGTGGGGAACCTACCCCCTCTCGCACTTTTCGTGGTCATTCCTGGCCGGGTGGGGCATCAAGTCGATGGTGACCAAGTTCGGCGGCGCTGGCGCATACGACCGCGCCAAGGTGGTCATGGTGGGCCTCATCGCCGGCGAACTGCTGGGCGGGTTCGGCTGGATGATCGCCGGCGCCATCTACTACGCCGTCACCGGCACCCAGCCGCCCGATTACCGCATCTTCCCCAACTGACGCGACCCTATCGCCGATGGCGGAGAGATGACGGGGTGACCAGGATCCGGCAGCATCCGAAATGACAGAAGGCGGCCGCTTGACAGTCGCGGGGAGCGAACCTAGAGTGCATAGGTAGAAGGGTGCGGTCTCATGTCGTGACCGCAGGCGCAGGGATGGTCGGGCCGCCATCCCCTCAAGGCATCTCGCCTGGAGTTCTGTGAGTGACTAAGGCATTGCCGGCCTTCAAGGCCGCCCTTGTTCGGGGGGTGACTGTACTTTCGGATGCCCTCGGCATCCATCGCCACCACAACAGCGATTGGGAATATAGGGGAAAGTACTACGGCTATCAGCTTTTTTCCCAGGACGGCCGCTGGTGCGCCGCCGAGGCGACGCATGTCAAGGAACGAAACCTCTATCGCCCGCCGAGCCTGACGGACCACCCGCCCGACCTCCTGTTTGCCGAGGGGCGAGAAAAGCTCGAGCAGCGCATCCGCCGGGCCGAGGAGGAGAGGTTCGCGCAGAACTGCGGCCACGCATCGCCGGAGGAACTCGCCGCCGGCCCGACCTTCTTCATCATGGCCCCGTCCCGTAGCGGCACGACGTGGCTGGCCCGCCTGCTGGCCTCTCACCAGGACGTGCTCCTGCCGGCAGAGAAGGAGATGGATTTCTTCTCCTTCATGCACCAGATCTACGACATCGGCACGTACTGCCGCAAGTTCACCCACCTGCCCCGCAAGGCGCGCGGTGAGGCAAGCCCCACCTACACTGGCCTGCCCAGGGCGGCGATCAAGCACATCCGCGACTGTTTCCCCGGGCTCAAGCTCCTGTGGCTGTTCCGCGACCCTGTCCAGCGGGCGTGGTCGTATATCCGCATGCAGCACGGCGCCAAGAGCGGCGACGACCTCCAGGCCGTCCGCACCTACCTCATGTGCGACCGCGACATCCTCTTCTTTGGCGACTACACCACCTGCATCAAGCAATGGCTGGACTACATGCCGCGGGAATCGTTTCACGTCGAGCTGCTGGAGACGGCCGACACGGACCTGCGGGGTCTGCTGACGCGGGCCTGCCGGTTCCTGGACGTCGACCCCGGGCCCCTGCTGGCAAAAGAAGGCGCCGAGGAGCACGTGAACCAAGGCTCGCCGCTATCGCTCAGCCCCCCCGCCCTGCACCTGCTGCAGCAGGCCTACCGCCGCAACCTCCGCAATGCGCAGGTCATGCTGCGGGAGCGGTTCGGCCTGGACGTGACGAAGGACTGGGACATGAGCTTCCTCGATCAGCCCGCCATGCCGCTGCTGATGGAACAGAACCGAAATGGCTTTCTCACCTTCCTGTACGATTCCGACTACTACGCGGTAGAGATCGCCCCGCCGAGGCGCCGGCCCCTGCAGTCCCTGGAGCAGATCCCGCCGGCGTTGCTGGCGGAGATCGCCGCCGGCAGCGCCACAGGCACCGTCGACCGGCGCACGTTCTTCCGCCAGACGTGCTACTCCTGGCTGGCCTTTGAACTCGATGGCTACCGCAGCGGCCGCCGCTGGCCGCTGGTGCCGACGGCGAGCGAACTGAGACGCGACTACGAAGTGGCATTGTTCCTCGAGAAAGTGCCCTGGCTGGGGAACTATCTCCACACGATTGTCGAGAACTGCCGACGCCACTATGTCGCGTTCTGGCGAGGCCAGATCGTGGGCATTCCCCACGACCTGCTGATCGCCCAAAAAGAGCGGCCGCTGGATGATCTCATCGTCGACGGCCTCGCCAACGGCACGATCCTTTGCGACACCTCGGCCAGCAGGCTTCTACACCAAATCGAGGCGCTTCCCTGACTCCCGCTTGACCGGCGCGTTTTCACGCCGCGTGGCGCTTGCGTTCGATATTGTCGTAGTTCTTGCCGAAGATCAGGCTGCGGGGCACGGGGTGTGTCAGGAAGGACATCGGGAAGCCCAAGTCCACCTTGCTCGCCTCGTCCAGGCGGCTGATGTGCTCGTCCGACAGCCGCCACTGAAGGCATGCGAGGTTGTCCTGCAGCTGCTCGACGCGGCGGGCCCCGACGATGGGGATCACGCCGGCCCGGGGCGCTGCCGCAGCCAGTTCAGCGCGACCTGCGCGGGGCTGCGGCCGATCTCGCTGGCAAGGTGGCAGACGGCGTCGCCGATGGCGAGATTGCGCTCGGTCAAATACGTTTCACTCCATGCGTTGTTGTCGGCGTAGCGGGCCCCCGCGCAGTCGCCACGGTACTTGCCCGTCAGCACGCCCCCGCCCAGCGGCGCCCAGGGCGTGACGGTGAGCCCCATCTCAGCCGCCATCGGAATCAGCTCGCGCTCCGGGGTGCGCTCGATGAGGCTGTAGGGAATCTGCAGCGACACAAACGGCGTCCAGCCGCGCAGCTCGGCCAGGGTGTTGGCGCGGGCGACGGCATAGGCGGGCGCGTCGGAGACGCCCACGTACAGCACCTTGCCCGCCCGCACGGCGTCGTCCAGCGCCCGCATGATCTCGTCGACCGGCGTGAGGAAGTCCCACGCGTGGATGAGGTAGAGGTCGATGTAGTCCACGCCCAGCCGCTTGAGGCTGGCCTCGAGCGACTGCGTCATGTTCTTTCGATGATTGCCGCCGGCGTTGGGGTCATCGGCCTGCATGTTCAGCGTGTACTTCGTGGTGATGACGAACCGTTCGCGGCGGCCTGCGAGGAACTCGCCGAGCATTCGCTCGCTCGTGCCGTTGGTGTAGAGGTTGGCCGTGTCGAGGAAGTTGCCCCCCGCCTCGGCGAAGGTTTCAAACACGCGGCGACTTTCGTCCTTGTTCGAGCCCCAGCCCCAATCCTCGCCGAAGGTCATCGTCCCCAGGCACATTTCCGAAACCCGCAGCCCGCTTCGCCCCAGAAGCAAATACCGCATTTTTGGCCCCTTTCCTTCGAGGTCTCGCACCATCCTATGCCCTCGCGGCGGTGGCAATTCGCGACAAACCGGCCCCCTTAGGACAGCCCACCGTCAGGGCCGCACAACCCATGCCTTAAGGACGTGGAGGCAGCCGACCCTATTTTGAATCAGCGA
Source organism: uncultured Planctomycetaceae bacterium (assembly GCA_964616985.1). Classification (GTDB taxonomy): domain Bacteria; phylum Planctomycetota; class Phycisphaerae; order SM23-33; family SM23-33; genus CAZTVF01. The sequence goes on along the minus strand of CAZTVF010000060.1, from coordinate 7,496 downwards.
TGACGGGGGCGAGATTGCGGCCAGAGGCCAGAGGTGTTTTGATGGCGACGACTGCGGCTTCGCCAGTGCGGCCGCTTTGCAGATGATCGATGGGTGGCGGCCTGGGAAAGCCGCCACCCGTCCTCAGGTGACAAGCACTGCCGCCGGGGACGAAGCGGCGACGGGCATCGTCTACAAAGCCAGGGCCGGCGGGAGGCGAACTCCCAGCACACGGCCCGGGCAGCAACTCAGGGCAGGAGCTTTCATCTCCCGGCCGGATGAGCGTCATCCGGCCAGGCACATCCAGCGGACGGCGAACCCGCTCAGGCATTCGCCAGCTTCCGGCGGCGGCGGAGCATGGCCAGGCCGCCGATGGCGAGCAGGGCCATCGTCGCGGGCTCGGGCACCTGGGCCTGGCTATCGGCAACCCAGCCGCTCTGCGAGGCGTTGGCGCCGATGCCCTGCACGTGGGCGGCCGTCAGCCAGTTGCCGTTGCCGCCGCCGTCGTAGCTCAAGGTGTTGAAGCTGGCGGCCGTGAGCGAACTGATGCCCGTGATGCTATAGGTGACCCAGTCGTTGTCGGTGAACCGCGTGCTGACGCCGCCGGAGGTGCCGAAGTTGAACAGGATGTCGTAGTACCCATCGCCGTCGGCCTTGAACTCGTTGAAGCCGGTCAGCACGTCAGGCAGTGCGAAGCCGCCGCTATCGGCCACCTTCGTGAACTCCAGCAGGTCGGGGTTCAGAAGCGGCTTGAGGTTGAAGGACCATTCGCTGACAAACTCCGACCCCACGAGATTGCCGGCGGTCATCGTCAGGAAGACCGTTCCCTGACTGCCGTAATCGTTGAATGTGGCCGTGATCCAGGGGGCGGGCCCCTTGGGTGCGGCGGCGCCGCTGATCTCGGTGTCGGGCGCCAGGGTGATGATGCTGGCGGAAGCGGAACTGACCAGGACCAACAGGATGCATGACGTGACCAAAAGCCTCATTGTCTCTCCTCCGGACCGCCTTCAGCGCGCACTGGGGGCGCGGGGAATTCGGCGGTTCCATTTTCGAGTTGCAGCCTCCGTAGGGCTTAAACGTGCAGAGACTCCGGGAAGCACGCCCGGACCGGGCTTCTCTGCACGCCCTCGTTGACACATCCGGAGTATGAGATTCAGAAGGAGGAGAGGCGAATCATTGGCCGATTTGAATGCGTTATTTCTGCAGACGCGGCGAGAAGTTGCCTCTTCGCCCGCCGCCGCGCAACCAAACAGCGACATTTCTGCTTTGGTTTGACACGCCTGAAGGGCCGGGCAGAGCGCCATTCAGGCTAAATGCGGCCAGAGGGGCGTGAGATGGCCAGCCCGCACCGCCGGGCGATGTGCTGGAATATGCTCGCCATGCCAAGGAGCATCAATACGGGCAGCACCATCAGGACCAGCAGGAGCGCGGTGACGCCGGCCGTCTGCCTAGCCTGATTGCATGACCTGCGGCTTGGAGAATCGGCGAGGCCGGCGTGTTCTGCATCGCAGGAGTGGTTGCCGGCCTCCAAGGTCGCGCCGTCGTCCACCGAAGCCATGGGCTTAGCCTTCATTATGCTGATTCCCTTCACCATCGTTCTGATCCACGGCTCTTGACTGGGAGAACATCTGCTGCAGGTGGCTTCTCATGTTCACCTGGCAGCCGGAGATGCCCAATTTGTGGCGGATGTTTTCACGGTGCTTGCTGATCGTCGCTGCCGAGAGGTGAACGAGGCGTGCAATCTCCTTGCTCGCCAAGCCCAGGCCGACCAGCTTAGCGATGCGGATTTCCGCCGGAGTCAGTCGGGCGTATTGGGCTTCGATCCGGTCGACAAAGGGGGACGTGATGTCCTGGATCGCCTGCTTGAGCAAGTCCCATCGTAGCTTTTGAGACGTCGGAATGGAATCCTCGAGGTCATGAACCAGCGGGAGAATCATCCGATCGACGTTGGACACAACGGCCCGCCCCGTTTCCTGTCGCACCTTCTCAACCTGCTGCAGCACTTCTTGAAGGGCCATCGCGGCACGGTCCCGCGCGGCCTGCGCCTGGCGGAATGCAGTGACGTCGCGGGAGCGGAGAACGAACTTCGGGCTCTCTCCAGAGCCGCTGACCACCGGATGCACCGTCAAATGGAAGCTCTGTCCCCCCACGACCACCTCGGCGTCGACCGTCTGGCCGATGCGTGTAGCTTCGGCGAGCAGGTCACGGCATTGTTGGCGAAAAGGCTCCAAGGCCGCCGCGTCCCCATTCGTGCCGGGGCAATCTTCAACCGCGCGCCGGAGAGGGTCATCGGCCGAGCCGTTGGCGATCAGCGTCTTTCCCTTGTCGTTGACGATCACCAGGCTTTCGGAATGAACGTCCAGCGCGGTCATTACGGCCGAGTGCAGTTCGCACGGCGCAGCGGGCTGGGAGTATTGGCTCTTTCCATGGCTCGCGCGTTTATGATCAGTCGAGGTTGGCTTGGCTGCGTGCACGGCACCCTTCAATTCCGATGTCATCCATCTTCAGAAGCAACTCTACTGAACATATCGGACAGTCTGCAAGCTTATATTGAGACTCCTAGATATTTTATTTCACCGGATAAGGAAAACACCTTAGATTCAGCGTCGCCAACACCTTCGTTGCCCAGCCGCGATCGTTATTGCGTAGTTACTCTACGCGGACTCTACGCAATGGCTTCCGACCTATCGAGCTTTGTAAATTTGATTTTCGCTGTATATTGGGCGAAGCCTCGTCTGCCAGAGCCTGGCGGGCGAATGCATCTTTTCTTGTGAGGGTAGGAACGCCATCGCTCCAACGGGTCCTGCCAACGGTTGCCTGTTCCGCGCTCCCAGCAGGCAGTGATGGTCCCCCGTCGGGGCCCCAGTCTCTGTACCACAGTGCCTCCCGTTGGCATAGGCATGCCACCGGGGCGCGTATTGCATCGACAAGGAGCGAAACATGAAGCGGCAACCGGGGCGATTGACCAACGCAAAATTATGGAGTGGATCGGGGATCGTGATGCTGACGGCGATGGTGGCGGTGCTCAGTGCGGCGCCAGTCGCCTCGGCCTGCCCGGTATTCGCCGATGGATCGCTGGCGATAAGAATTGAAGCGACCGCCAACGGACAGACGGCGGTGTTCGAGCAGGTGTTCGCCGCTGGCGCCGCCGCCGAGAGCCAGTATGTCTGGTCGCTTCCGAACGAACTGTCCTTGCAGGACCAAGCGGGCCACGTGCTGGCCACCCTTAAGGATCTGCAGCTGAACTACGAGTTGGATCCGGGCGTCAACCTCGCTTTTGAGGTGCAGGCGGCCGCATGGGACACCACGTTCAACATCCAGTCATCGATCATCACGTTCCCCTCCACGCAGAACCCCAAGGGGTACGCACTGGCAGCTGTGACAGTCATGGATGCGGCCGGCGGGGGCGCAACTCTCGAAGGGATGTTCGCGGGCGGCATGGCATACCAGGCCCGGTACAACTCTAACAGCATCTTCGCCAGCCTTATCGGCCCCATGGCGGCAGATCCCGATGACTCCGCGAGCGTTACCGAACGCATCCCGGATTCGGGGCGCCTGTCCATCTCCGACAACGTGACCTCGATCGAATCGCAATTCCATTTCGTTCTGTCAGCCAATGATCTGGCCAGCGGCTCCAGCCGCTTCGATGTAATGCCCGTGCCGGAACCGTTCACCGTGGGCGTCCTCGCCGTTGGAGGCTTAACGCTTCTTCGCCGTCGCCGAAGAGTTCTGTAGAAGTAGCCCTGCCGAACAAACTCTCGAAAGGTTTGAACATGAAAACCAGAATAGCACTCACCGCGTACATGATCGCCCTGATTGCATGCGCCGTCCCGGCACAAGCCGCGATTTCCACTTTCAGTGACTTCGCTCCCGGCAGCATCAACCTCCAGGGCGGCTGGACCACCGAGGACTGCTGGGGCTACGATAAGTCCGAAAGCGGGGCCGGTCCCAATCTCGATGAGGCCATCGTTGACGATGGCACAGGCAATAAGGTCTGGCGCATCTCAAACCAGTATTCATACACCTCCTATTCATCGCAGCCTTTCTCGCCCAGGGCGGCGCAGGTGGCCGGCCAGGCTGGTAGCAGCCTCTGGAATGATTTCGGCCCCGATCATACGAACCCCTACAGCCCTGCCCACTACGGCGCCAATCCCACCACCAACCTGTTCCACAGTGGCTTTGATGTGCGTTCGGCAACCGGGGCGGCACAGCCGGGCATGACCATCACCGTCAGCGCCAGCGCCAAGCAATCGGCCGTGCGGCAGACCTACCTGCGGATTCTGGACAATGGAACAAACGGCCTGGACATGGTCTTCAATGACGATTTCGGCAACCATACGATCGCCACAGGATTGGACTACGGGTCGTGGCATCACATTGACATGGATATTGAATTCGTCGACGGCCTGATAGATTTTGCCGGCAACCCTTACACCCTGCACCCGGGAGACCCCGGTTTTAACGCCGGCGATGTCTATGGGAATGACATCGTGAAGGTCTACGTGGACGGGCAACTCGCAATCACCGGCACGTCGTGGGAAGGCTATTTCTACGGATATGAAAACGGGAAGATCCAGGCGGTGGACTCGCTGCTGTTCCGCGTGGCGTCGCAGGCAAACACGCTCGATGGCGGGTATTACTTCGACAACGTGGATATCTCCAATTCGCCGGTTCCCGAGCCGGCCACGATGACGGTCCTGGCCCTGGGCGGGCTGGCGCTGATCCGCCGCAGAAGCGGTGTTGTCGGTAACAGAATCTGATGTTCCCCTCCACCATCCAGGAAATCAGACAAAACTTCTCCGGGAAGAACAACGGAAGGGAAGACGGTCATGAGCAATGAAGACCTCCTCATCAGGCGCGGCTTCTGGCGCGCGGCATTGAAGTGGCTGCTCAATCTGGCAATCGTACTCATGGCAGCTACGTGCACAAGCCTCCTGCTATCCATCCCGATCCTGCTGGCTGAATGGGCACAGTGATCCGCGGGTAAAGAGTGAGACCGTCAAGAACCGTAGATACAACGCCCCCGGAATGGTCGAGGGAGGCCACGAGCGGCGGATGGAGTGGCTTTCGACGGAGGGCCCTTTAATGAGAAGCCTAACCATTTAATCAGGAGCCTAGTAATGAAGATTTCCGTAATCGCAGCGATCAGTGGAGCGGCCTTGATGTTGGCCGCTGGGGCGGCGCAGGCCGATTTCACCAACGGTTTTGAAACCGACATTGCCGGCTGGCAGGTCTTTGGCGGTTCGTACAACCCCGTCCGCGTAGCCTCCGGCACGCATGGCATCACCTCTAGTGCAGGGGCGTTCCACGCCGAAGCAGCGACACATGGCGCCCCGGCCACCAACTGGGGCGGGTATCAATCGGTCTTCCCCAGCGGAGGCTATACCACATCCGTGGACATCTACCTGGATGTGAACGGCGGCTGGGCCAACGACAGCCGGCTTGACTTCAGTTCCGCCATCTGCAATGCCTCCGGCAGCCATCAGCGCGACTTCGTGTTCAACGGCGGTTTCTACAACGATGAGGGACAGGACAATCGATTCGTCTTCACCGCCAGCAACTCAGCCGGCCGCGGCGATGCATGGCCGAAGAACCCCGAGCGCAATCCGATAACCATTGCAGCTTCCGGATGGTACACCTTTCAGCACGCCTTCCGTAACAGCGGGGCCGGGGTCCTGGCTGTCGATCTCGAGATCCTCGACAGCGGCGACAATGTCTTGGGTGTTTGGACGCTGTCGAATGCCGAAGACATCATCGGCGCCACCGTCGGCGGCAACCGGTACGGGTGGTTTGCCACCAATGAGTTGGGCACCCTGGCCTTCGATAATTCCTCACTGCAGACGGTGCCCGAACCGGTGACGGTATCGCTGCTGGCCTTGGGCGGGTTGGGGCTGCTGCGGCGGAAAAGGTCAGCAATTCAAGCCCATTAGCGGACGGCTGAGCGGCCTGTGTGCCGCCGGATGCGTCCGACACAAGTTTCTCTCGTCAGGCTCTCCTCGGAGCTCAGGCGGGGGCGGCGGGAATACCGCCCCCGCCACTTTTATTGGCAGGCGGGACCCGACTCGTCATCAGTTCCCGCTCTTCATGCCCCGGACACCGCACCGCGGACAGCGGGAGACCAGGTAAAAGGGCGCCCAGGCCAATCCCAGAATGACCACCCAGGCCGCAAAACGGGAAACGCGGCAATAGAGCCACGGAGCCGCGATCAGCCCGATGAACAGGACACTCCATACGGGCAATGTCGGGTTGCGCGAACCCAACGAAGAACCGCTCGGTGCGGGGATCGTCTCATGACCGCAGGATCGGCATCGCATGTTCACCCGCCTCCCACTCTTGTGATGTTCATCTGTAGATATCTTCCGCCGCCGCGCAACTTGGGTCAACCGTGGAAAACTGCGGTCGTTTTGCGTATGCCCGAAGGTGTGCCGCCCCGGGGCATTGGCCTCGAGCAGGCTCGTCGCGTGGACTGCTCGCGATCGCCCGTGCACAGGCGGTGCCTCGGCTTTGTGGGCAAGACATCAGGACCGCTTGCCTGTGCGGGCGAAATCGGCTATGAAACGGCCTCGCGGCGAGGGCGGATTGTCCCGCGCGATAGACGAAAGGAATTCCCATGAGCATAGAACTTCGGAAAGATTGTGCGGTTGCGCTTCTGGTGCCGACGAGCATGGGCGTGCGCCTCACGCCGGCCGATGGCCAGCCGATGCACTGCAGCGACACGTTCCGCATGCAGGCGACCAGCGCCGAGACCAACGTTGCCAGCGTCTCGGCCTACCTGGGCCTCAAGGTCAAGGTGCTGACCACCTTCGTGAAGGACAGCCCCATCGCCCGCTTCATCAAGGACAACCTCGCCAGCCGCCACATGGACTATGAGGGCAAGGAACTCGACCAGGGCGGCCCGTGGGGATATCGCCACCAGTTCAACCTCGCCGACAGCGGCTGCGGCACCCGCGGCCCCCGCGTTCACAACGACCGGGCCGGCGAGGTCGGCCGCACGCTTAACGCCAAGGATTTCGACCTCGACCGCATCTTCGCCCGCGACGGCGTGGCCGTGCTGCACCTGTCGGGTCTCATCGGCGCCCTGTCGCACGAGACCAGCGCCTTCTGCCTGGAACTCGCCCGCGCGGCCAAGAAGCACGGCACGCGGATCTCCTTCGATCTCAACCACCGCGCGTCGTTCTGGAAAGGCCGCGAGAAGGAACTGCACGACATCTTCACCGAGATCGCCAGCCTGTCGGACATCCTGGTCGGCAACGAAGAGGACTTCCAGCTGTGCCTGGGCATCGAGGGCCCCGAGGCCGGCGGCAAGGGCCTGGCCGCCAAGATCGAGAGCTTCAAGGGCATGATCGACCGCGCGAAGAAGCGCTTCCCCAACGCGACGGTGTTCGGCACGACGCTGCGCGAAGTGGTGAGCGTGGACACGCACCTGTGGGGCGCGATCATGGCCGAAGGCGCCAACTGGCACGTCATCGAACCGCGCGAGATCCGCGTGCTGGACCGCATCGGCGGCGGCGACGGAT